>NZ_JBEOVU010000045.1:0-52767 GCF_040295685.1 Streptomyces sp. NPDC002734 | reverse complement strand
TGGATCGGGCTGGCCGTCCTTGCCGTGATCGTGTTGATGACGGTCGTCGGCCGGTCCGGCGGCTACGAGACGGTGGACACCGGCAAGGTCGTTCTCACTGCTCCAGCAGTGAATCCGGGGCTCACCCCCGTCAGTCCCCGCGTCCCCTGCACGACCGCGGCCCCCGCTCCCACCCGGAGCGGGGGCCGCGGTCGTGCCAGGAACGTACAAGACCGGAGCCGCGCGGAAGCGGCAGGCTCGGAACGCCGGACGGAGCGGCCGACGAGGGCCATCGCCGCTCCGGCTTCGCCGGCCCGCAGAGTCCGCACAGCCCGAGAGGATCCGGATGCCCGAGTCCACCGCCCCCGCGTCCACCACTACTGAGCCCACCGCCCCCGCGCCCGCCGTCACTGAGCCCGCCGCCCCCGCGCGCGCCGCCTCCGAGCCCGCCGCCCCCGAGCCCGCCGCCGTGAACATCGCCGAGAAGCTGTCGCAGTTCGGCGAGCTGTGGTCGCAGAAGCGCATCGCCGTGCTCAACGACTACGAGGTCAAGGTCGCCAAGCTGAAGGGGGAGTTCGTTTGGCACACCCATGAGAACACCGACGAGCTGTTCCTGGTCGTCGCGGGGCGGCTCACGATCCAGCTCCGCGACGGCGACGTGGTGCTGGGACCCGGGGAGCTGTTCGTCGTCCCGCGTGGTGTGGAGCACTGCCCGGTGGCCCACGAGGAGACCGCGATCCTCCTGGTCGAGCCGGCCGGAACGCTCAACACCGGTGACGCGGGCGGGCCGATGACCAAGCCGGCCGAGAGCCTGGCCTGAGGGGGAGCCCTGAGCGAGCCGCCCTCACAGGCCCAGCTCGGCGGCCGTCGGCGGCTGGGCCCCCGGGCGGGTGCAGGTGAGGGCGGCGGCCCGGGCGGCCAGGGTCAGAAGGCCGTGCCAGTCGTCAGAGGTGAGGGCGGCGAGGGCGGCGGGGGAGAGGGCGTCCCGCAGCGCCAGTCCGTGCAGCAGTGCCGCCGTGACGGTGTCGCCCGCGCCGATGGTGTCGGCCACCTCGACCCGCGGGGCGGGGGCCGACACCTCCAGTCCGGCCGCCGTGACCACCGTGAGTCCCGCCGCGCCACGGGTCAGGACCACGGCCCGCGGTCCCGCCGCCGCCCACTCGCGCGGCGTGCCGCCCAGCCAGCCGGCGTCCTCCTCGGACAGCTTCAGCAGCGTGACCGCCGGGAGCCAGGAACGGAACCGTTCCCGGTACGCGGCGGGGGAGGGGATCAGCCCGGCCCGGATGTTCGGGTCGAGGACGGTGAACAGGCCCTCGGCCGCCGAGCTCCGCAGCAGCTGCTCGTAGGCGGTCGCCCCCGGCTCCAGCACCAGCGAGCAGGTCCCGAAGGACACCGCCCGGGTCCCCTCCGGCAGCCGCCCGGGCACCTGGAACAACCGGTCCGCGGTGCCCTCGACGTAGAACGCGTACGAGGCGGACCCGGAGTCGTCCAGCAGGGCCGCCGCCAGCGTGGTCGGCTCCGGCCCCCGCTGCACCGGCCCGGTGTCCACCCCCGACGCCCGCAGCCCGTCCAGCAGCGCCTCCCCGTAGCCGTCCGTGGAGACGCGCGAACAGAACGCCACCTCGGCGCCCAGCCGCCCCAGGGCCACCGCGGTGTTGTACGGGCCGCCGCCGGGCGCCGGGCGCAGCAAGGAGAGCGGCCCCCGCTCCTGGGGCACCAGGTCGATCAGGGCCTCACCGGCGACGACGAACACGGGCGGCTCCTTCTGCGGAGGGGACGACACGGGGCACGGCACGGCACCGTCGGCGAGGGCCGACGGGGTCACCACTCCCGCCGACGGGGGCACGGCCCCACGCTCGCACACCACGGGGCCCCCGGTATCGTCTGGCCTGTTCGAACTCCACGCAGACCAGGGGAGCCCCCGCATGTCCGGCAGCGACGACATCCGCCGACGTACCGTCCTGCGCGGCGCCGCGCTCACCCCCGTCGCCGGCCTGGGACTGGTGGCCTGCGGCGGCGCGGGCAACGACTCCTCCGGCGGCGCCGTGGAGCCCGGCGTCGAGCTCGGCGCGGACAGCGACGTCCCCAAGGGCGGCACCAAGCTCTTCGCGAAGCAGAAGGTCGTGGTCAGCCGCGGCGACGACGGCGCGCTCAAGGCCTGGAGCACCGTCTGCACCCACGCCGGCTGCGTGATGACCAAGCTGGACGGCACCACGATCACCTGCGGCTGCCACGGCAGCCAGTTCGACGCCGAAAACGGTCAGGTGGTCAACCCGCCGGCGACGGTTCCGCTCACCGAAGTGCCCGTGAAGGTCGAGAACGGCAAGATCGTCACGGCCCAGGCGTCCTGACACTGCCCCCCAGTAGGGTTGGGGTCATGGCCGACCCCTCCAGCTACCGCCCCCGGCCGGGGGAGATTCCGGACACCCCCGGGGTGTACCGCTTCCGCGACGAGCACCGCCGGGTGATCTACGTCGGCAAGGCGAAGAGTCTGCGCCAGCGGCTGTCCAGCTACTTCCAGGACCTCGCCAACCTGCACCCCCGGACCCGGTCCATGGTCACCACGGCCTCGTCCGTGGAATGGACGGTGGTCTCCACCGAGGTCGAGGCGCTCCAGCTGGAGTACACCTGGATCAAGGAGTTCGACCCCCGGTTCAACGTCAAGTACCGCGACGACAAGAGCTACCCCTACCTCGCGGTGACGATGAACGAGGAGATCCCGCGCGTCCAGGTCATGCGCGGCGCCAAGAAGAAGGGCGTGCGCTACTTCGGCCCGTACGGCCACGCCTGGGCGATCCGCGACACCGTGGACCTGCTGCTGCGCGTCTTCCCGGTCCGCACCTGCTCCGCCGGCGTCTACAAGAACGCCGCCCGCACCGGGCGGCCCTGCCTGCTCGGCTACATCGACAAGTGCTCGGCGCCCTGCGTCGGCCGGATCTCCCCCGAGGACCACCGGGACCTCGCCGAGGAGTTCTGCGACTTCATGGGCGGCCGCACCGGCACCTACGTCCGCCGCCTCGAACAGCAGATGACGATCGCCGCCGAGGACATGGAGTACGAGCGCGCCGCCCGGCTGCGCGACGACATCGGCGCGCTGCGCAAGGCCATGGAGAAGAGCGCGGTGGTGCTCGCCGACGCCACCGACGCCGACCTGGTGGCCGTCGCCGAGGACGAGCTGGAGGCCGCCGTCCAGATCTTCCACGTCCGCGGCGGCCGGATCCGCGGCCAGCGCGGCTGGGTCACCGACAAGGTGGAGGCCGTCACCACCGGCGACCTCGTCGAACACGCCCTCCAGCAGCTGTACGGCGAGGAGGCCGGCGACGCCGTCCCCCGCGAGGTGCTGGTCACCGCCCTGCCCGAGCCGCTGGAGCCGGTGCAGGACTGGCTGGCCGAGCGCCGCGGCTCCCACACCTCGCTGCGGGTGCCGCAGCGGGGCGACAAGAAGGCGCTGATGGAGACGGTGACGCGCAACGCCCAGCAGGCGCTCGTGCTGCACAAGACCAAGCGCGCCTCCGACCTGACCACCCGCTCCCGGGCCCTGGAGGAGATCGCCGAGGCGCTCGGGCTGGACAGCGCGCCGCTGCGCATCGAGTGCTACGACATCTCCCACCTCCAGGGCGAGGACGTGGTCGCGTCCATGGTCGTCTTCGAGGACGGCCTGCAGCGCAAGAGCGAGTACCGGCGCTTCGAGATCAAGGGCTTCGAGGGGCAGGACGACGTCCGCTCCATGCACGAGGTCATCTTCCGCCGGTTCCGGCGCTACCTGGCCGAGAAGGAGCGCACCGGCGAGTGGGCCGAGGGCGCGGTCGGCGGCGAGGTCACCGCCTCCGTGACCGAGGAGGACGGCCGGCCGCGGCGCTTCGCGTACCCGCCGCAGCTGGTGGTGGTCGACGGCGGGCGTCCGCAGGTCGCGGCGGCGCGGCGGGCGCTGGACGAGCTGGGCATCGACGACGTGGCCGTCTGCGGACTCGCCAAGCGGCTGGAGGAGGTGTGGCTCCCCGACGAGGAGGACCCGCTGGTCCTCCCGCGCTCCAGCGAGGGCCTGTACCTGCTCCAGCGGGTGCGGGACGAGGCGCACCGGTTCGCCATCACCTACCAGCGCGGCAAGCGGGCCAAGCGCCTGCGGTCCGGGCCGCTGGACGCGGTGACGGGCCTCGGTGAGACGCGCAAGCAGGCGCTGCTCAAGCACTTCGGGTCGGTCAAGCGGCTGCGCGCCGCGACGATCGAGCAGATCCAGGAGGTGCCGGGGATAGGCCGCAAGACGGCGGAGACGGTGGCCGCGGCGCTGGCAGCCGCGGTGCCGGGCGGTCCCGCCGTCAACACGGCCACCGGTGAGATCCTGGACGACACCCCGCCACCGCCCGCGCCCCGCCCGGCCCCCGCGCCGCGCTCCGCGCCCGAGGTGACGGAACTCCCGGAGCACGAGCCGACGGCGCCCGGCGGCGGAACCCCGCAGACCGCACCGGCGGCGCCCGCCGGCGCGGTCCCGCGGCACGAACCGCCGGCGGGCCACCCTGCCGAGGAACACGACGCCGGCCGGGACGACCACCCGGGCGGCGATGATCAAGGCGTGAGCGAGGACGCGGCCGGGAAGGCGCGCGACGGTGGCCCCGAGGGGTCGCCGGACGGCAAGGACGAGAGACGGGGGCAGCACGCATGACGCAGCAACAGCCGGGGCAACCGGCCGGTACGGACGACGGAGCGGCACAGGTGACGACGGGACCCGAGAGCACCCCGGCGGCGGTCGACACGGCCACCCCCGAACTGGTGATCATCTCCGGCATGTCCGGGGCCGGCCGCTCCACCGCGGCCAAGTGCCTCGAGGACCTCGGCTGGTTCGTCGTCGACAACCTGCCGCCCGCCCTGATCCCCACCATGGTGGAGCTCGGCGCCCGCAGCCAGGGCAACGTCGCCCGCATCGCCGTGGTCGTCGACGTCCGCGGCCGCCGCTTCTTCGACAACCTCCGCGAGTCCCTCGCCGAGCTCGACGCCCGCCAGGTCAAGCGGCGCTTCGTGTTCCTGGAGTCCTCCGACGACGCGCTGGTGCGCCGCTTCGAGTCGGTGCGCCGCCCGCACCCGCTCCAGGGCGACGGCCGCATCGTCGACGGCATCGCCGCCGAGCGCGAACTCCTGCGCGAGCTGCGCGGCGACGCCGATCTGGTGATCGACACCTCCGGCCTCAACGTGCACCAGCTGCGCGCCAAGATGGACGCCCAGTTCGCCGGCGAGGAGGAGCCGGAGCTGCGGGCCACCGTCATGTCGTTCGGCTTCAAGTACGGCCTGCCGGTCGACGCCGACCTCGTCGTCGACATGCGCTTCCTGCCGAACCCGCACTGGGTGCCCGAGCTGCGCGCGTACACCGGCCTCAACGAGGAGGTGGCCGCCTATGTCTTCTCCCAGCCCGGCGCCAAGGAGTTCCTCGACCGGTACACCGAACTGCTGCACATGATCGCGGCCGGCTACCGCCGCGAGGGCAAGCGCTACGTGACCGTCGCGGTTGGCTGCACCGGCGGCAAGCACCGCTCGGTCGCCATGTCCGAGAAGCTCGCCAAGCGCCTGGTCGCCGACGGTGTCGAGACGGTGGTCGTCCACCGGGACATGGGACGCGAATGAGACGCCACACCCCGCGGCTGACCAGCCTGCGCCGCAGCGCCGTCCCCGCCTTCCGCAAGGAGGGCAGGACGGCCGGCCGCGCCGCCACGGAGGCCCGGGGGGCCCGCCCCCGACGCAGGGGCGCCCCGCCCAAGGTCGTCGCCCTGGGCGGCGGCATGGGCCTGTCCGCCTCGCTGGCGGCACTGCGCCGGATCACCGGCGACCTCACCGCCGTGGTCACCGTCGCCGACGACGGCGGCTCCAGCGGCCGCCTGCGCCAGGAACTGGGCGTGCTGCCGCCCGGCGACCTCCGCAAGGCGCTGGCCGCGCTCTGCGGCGACGACGACTGGGGCCAGACCTGGGCCCGCGTCATCCAGCACCGCTTCCAGACCGAGGGCGACCTGCACGGCCACGCCGTCGGCAACCTGCTGATCGTGGCCCTGTGGGAACAGCTGGGCGATCACGTGCAGGCGCTGGACCTGGTGGGCCGGCTGCTCGGCGCGGACGGCCGGGTGCTGCCGATGTCCGCGGTGCCGCTGGAGCTGCAGGCCCTGGTGAAGGGCCACGACCCGGCGCGCCCGGAGGACGTGGACACCGTCCGCGGCCAGGCCACGGTGGCCCTCACCCCCGGTGAGGTGCAGTCCGTCCACCTGGTGCCGCACGACCCGCCGGCCGTCCCGGAGGCCGTCGAGGCGGTGCTGGACGCCGACTGGGTGGTCCTCGGACCGGGGTCCTGGTTCTCCTCGGTGATGCCGCACCTGCTGGTGCCCGAACTGCTCGACGCGCTCACCCGGACCCGCGCGCGCCGGGTGCTCTCGCTGAACCTCGCGCCGCAGCCCGGAGAAACCGAGGGCTTCTCCCCGCAGCGTCATGTGGAGGTTTTGGCACGACACGCCCCTAAACTCGCCCTGGACGTGGTGCTGGCCGACGAGGCCGCCGTACCGGACCGCGAAGCGCTCGCCGCGGCCGCCAAGCGGGTCGGCGCGGCGGTCGAGCTGGCCCCCGTGGCCCGGACCGACGGAACCCCCCGGCACGACCCGGAGCTGCTGGCAGCCGCGTACGACCGTATTTTTCGGATGCATGGAAGGATCGGCCCATGGCGATGACGCCGGCTGTGAAGGACGAGATCTCACGGCTTCCCGTCACCAGGACGTGCTGCAGAAAGGCGGAGGTCTCCGCCCTGCTGCGCTTCGCCGGAGGCCTCCACCTGGTCAGCGGGCGGATCGTGATCGAGGCCGAGCTGGACACCGCCATGGCGGCCCGGCGCCTCAAGCGCGACATCCTGGAGATCTTCGGCCACAGCTCCGAGCTGATCGTCATGGCGCCCGGCGGCCTGCGCCGCGGTTCCCGGTTCGTGGTGCGGGTGGTCGCGGGCGGTGACCAGCTGGCGCGGCAGACCGGCCTGGTCGACGGCCGCGGCCGCCCGATCCGCGGCCTGCCGCCGCAGGTCGTCTCCGGCGCCACCTGCGACGCCGAGGCTGCCTGGCGGGGGGCCTTCCTGGCCCACGGTTCGCTGACCGAGCCCGGCCGCTCCTCCTCGCTGGAGGTGACCTGCCCCGGCCCCGAGGCGGCCCTCGCCCTGGTCGGCGCGGCCCGGCGGCTGTCCATCGCCGCCAAGGCCCGCGAGGTGCGCGGCGTGGACCGCGTCGTCGTCCGTGACGGTGATGCCATCGGCGCGCTGTTGACGCGACTCGGGGCGCACGAGTCGGTGCTCGCCTGGGAGGAGCGGCGGATGCGCCGCGAGGTCCGGGCCACCGCCAACCGGCTGGCCAACTTCGACGACGCCAACCTGCGCCGCTCGGCCCGCGCCGCGGTGGCCGCCGGCGCCCGCGTGCAGCGCGCGCTGGAGATCCTGGGCGACGAGGTTCCCGAGCATCTCGCGGCGGCCGGGCGGCTGCGGATGGACCACAAGCAGGCCTCCCTGGAGGAGCTGGGCGCGCTCGCCGACCCGCCGCTCACCAAGGACGCGGTGGCCGGCCGGATCCGGCGCCTGCTCGCCATGGCGGACAAGCGCGCCTCGGACCTCGGAATCCCTGGCACGGAGGCTGGTCTGTCCGAGGAACTGGCGGACAACCTCGCTGGTTGACGCATATTCAAAGGGCTGTACGGGGGCGCGGAATCGGACCGCGCCCCCGTCGTCATGTGTGCGCGAGGGTGCACGGAAGAGCGTGTTCCGTCCGGCTACCGGCGGGTAAGGAAGGGCCTGCCGGGTATGGGTCATCTCAATGTCACTTCCGGGCCTCACGAGCGGTAGGGTCGGAGGCGGTCGGGGACAACTCATGCAACTCGCCGGGCGGCGGCTTTGCCGTACCGGCGCACAACAAGGAGATGGGTTCGTGACGATCCGCGTAGGCATCAACGGCTTCGGCCGCATCGGTCGCAACTACTTCCGGGCTCTGCTCGACCAGGGTGCGGATGTCGAAGTCGTGGCTGTCAACGACCTTGGTGACACCGCGACCACCGCACACCTGCTGAAGTACGACACCGTCCTGGGTCGCCTGGCCGAGGAGGTCACCCACACCGAGGACTCGATCACCGTCGGCGGGAAGACCGTCAAGGTGCTCTCCGAGCGCAACCCGGCGGACATCCCCTGGGGCGAGCTCGGCGTCGACATCGTCATCGAGTCGACCGGCATCTTCACCAAGCGCGAGGCCGCGGCCCAGCACCTCGCCGGCGGCGCCAAGAAGGTGCTGATCTCCGCGCCCGCCAAGGGCGAGGACCTCACCGTGGTGATGGGCGTCAACGAGAACCAGTACGACCCGGAGAACCACCACGTCATCTCCAACGCCTCCTGCACCACCAACTGTGTGGCGCCGATGGCGAAGGTCCTGGACGAGAACTTCGGCATCGTCAAGGGCCTGATGACGACGGTGCACGCGTACACCAACGACCAGCGCATCCTGGACTTCCCGCACTCGGACCTGCGCCGGGCCCGGGCCGCGGCGGTCAACATCATTCCGACGACCACGGGCGCGGCGAAGGCGACCGCCCTGGTCCTCCCGCAGCTCAAGGGCAAGCTGGACGGCATGGCCATGCGCGTCCCGGTTCCCACCGGCTCGGTCACCGACCTGGTCGTGGAGCTCTCCCGCGAGACCACCAAGGAAGAGGTCAACGCGGTCTTCCAGAAGGCCGCCGAGGGCCCCCTCAAGGGCATCCTGGTCTACACCGAGGACCCGATCGTCTCCTCCGACATCGTCTCCCAGCCGGCGTCCTGCACCTTCGACTCCTCCCTGACGATGGTCCAGGAGGGCAAGTCCGTGAAGGTCATCGGCTGGTACGACAACGAGTGGGGCTACTCCCACCGCCTCGTCGACCTGACGGTCTTCGTGGGCAACCAGCTCTGAGCCTCGAGCCACAACGTACAGTTCCACCGATGTGAAGACAGGGCTTGGACGGCGCAGCGAGGCGCCGTCCGGGCCCTGCTCCATGTCTGAATCAGCTCAGTCGATTCAGCTCAGTCACCGAGGAGTCCCTGTATGAAGACGATCGACGAACTGCTCGCCGAAGGAGTGGACGGCAGGCGCGTGTTCGTCCGCGCCGACCTCAACGTGCCGCTGGCGGAGGGCCGGATCACCGACGACGGGCGCATCCGGGCCGTCCTGCCGACCGTGAAGGCGCTCGCCGAGGCCGGCGCCAAGGTGGTCGTCGCCTCGCACCTGGGCCGCCCCAAGGGCGCCCCGGACCCCGCCTTCACCCTGCGGCCCGCCGCCGACCGCCTGGGCGAACTGCTCGGCGCCCCGGTGGCCTTCGCCGAGGACACCGTCGGCCCCTCCGCCCAGGAGACCGTGAACGGGCTCGAGGCGGGTCAGGTCGCCGTGATCGAGAACCTGCGCTTCAACGCGGGCGAGACCTCCAAGGACGACGCCGAGCGCGGCGGGTTCGCCGACAGCCTCGCCGCCCTCGCGGACGTCTACGTCGGCGACGGTTTCGGCGCGGTGCACCGCAAGCACGCGTCGGTGTACGACCTGCCGGCCCGCCTGCCGCACTACGCCGGCTACCTGATCGCCGCCGAGGTCAAGGTCCTCGAGCGGCTCACCGACGACGTCGCCCGCCCCTACGCGGTGGTCCTCGGCGGCGCCAAGGTCTCCGACAAGCTCGCCGTGATCGACCGGCTGCTGGGCAAGGCCGACCGCATCCTCATCGGCGGCGGCATGGCCTTCACCTTCCTCAAGGCCAAGGGGTACGAGGTCGGCACCTCCCTCCTGCAGGAGGACCAGCTCGGCACCGTCACCGAGTACATGGAGCGCGCCGAGAAGAGCGGCGTGGAGATCGTCCTGCCGGTCGACGCCCTCGTCACCCCGCAGTTCCCGGACCTGAAGACCAAGGCCCCGGCGAACCCCGACACCGTCGACGCCGACGCCATGCCGGCCGACCAGGCGGGCATGGACATCGGCCCGCGCAGCGGCGAGCTCTACGCCGAGAAGCTCGCCGACGCCGCCACCGTGTTCTGGAACGGCCCCATGGGCGTCTTCGAACACCCCGACTTCGCCCAGGGCACCCGCGCCGTCGCGCAGGCCCTCACCGAGTCCAAGGGCTTCACCGTGGTGGGCGGCGGAGACTCCGCCGCGGCGGTCCGTACGCTTGGCTTCGACGAGAACGCTTTCGGCCACATCTCGACCGGCGGCGGCGCCTCCCTCGAATACCTCGAGGGCAAGACGCTCCCCGGCCTCGCCGCACTGGAGGACTGACCCGATGACCACCCGTACGCCGCTGATGGCGGGCAACTGGAAGATGAACCTCAACCACCTCGAGGCCATCGCCCACGTCCAGAAGCTCGCGTTCGCCCTGGCGGAGAAGGACTACGAGGCCGTCGAGGTCGCCGTGCTGCCGCCGTTCACGGACCTGCGTTCCGTGCAGACGCTGGTCGACGGCGACAAGCTCAAGGTCAAGTACGGCGCCCAGGACATCTCCGCGCACGACTCCGGCGCCTACACCGGCGAGATCTCCGGCGCGATGCTGGCCAAGCTCAAGTGCTCCTTCGTGGCGGTCGGCCACTCCGAGCGCCGCCAGTACCACGCCGAGACCGACGAGATCGTCAACGCCAAGGTCAAGGCCGCCTTCAAGCACGAGCTCACGCCGATCCTGTGCGTGGGCGAGGAGCTCGAGGTCCGCCAGGCCGGCCGCCACGTCGAGCACACGCTCGCGCAGGTCGCCGGCGGCCTCAAGGACGTCCCGGCCGAGCAGGCCGAGACCGTCGTGGTCGCCTACGAGCCGGTCTGGGCGATCGGTACCGGCCAGGTCTGCGGCGCCGACGACGCCCAGGAGGTCTGCGGGGCGATCCGCGAGAAGCTCGCCGAGCTGTACTCCCAGGACATCGCCGACAAGATCCGCATCCAGTACGGCGGCTCGGTGAAGTCCGGCAACGTCGCCGAGATCATGTCCAAGCCGGACATCGACGGCGCGCTCATCGGCGGCGCCTCGCTGGACGTGGACGAGTTCGTGAAGATCGTCCGGTTCCGCGACCAGTGACCGGCCGTGACCGGTGGGTGATGCCCGCCGGTAGCGAGTAGGCGGCGGGGAGGATCCGTCGTACCCTTGCGGGGTCCGGTGTCCTGACCAGCGTGCCGCGTGCGGCGGGCGAGGTCGTCAGGGGCGCCGGGCCGCGCGTCGTCCATCCGATTCCGAGGAAGTTGGTCCAGCCGTGGTTATGGGGTTCCAGATCGCCCTGATCGTCTTCAGCTTGCTGATGATGCTGCTGGTGCTGATGCACAAGGGCAAGGGCGGCGGCCTGTCCGACATGTTCGGTGGCGGTATGCAGTCCTCGGTCGGCGGTTCGTCCGTCGCCGAGCGCAACCTGGACCGCATCACCGTGGTCGTCGGCCTGCTGTGGTTCGTCTGCATCGTGGTCCTCGCCATCATCACGAAGTCGCCCTCGGTCGGCGGCTGACCGGAAACCGACGCCGATCGACCGTCGTCGGCCGAAAGGCGAAGGGCGGCGGCCCACGATCCCGATCCACTCCCCGCGCAAGGCCCCATGACGGGTGCGCCTCCCCGGAGGCCGCCTATCATGGGGCCTGCGTCCGTTCGGGGGCCCGCAACTCCCGCCACTGGACGCGCGTTGGGCCTTACGTAGACTGACCGGGCCTACTGAGGGCGCTCGCGGCGAAGCGCTGCGCCGAGAAGCTTCGCGGCACCATCACGCAGGGAGTTACGACCGTGGCAAGTGGCAACGCGATCCGAGGAAGTCGGGTCGGGGCGGGGCCGATGGGCGAGGCCGAGCGCGGCGAGTCCGCGCCGCGGCTGCGCGTCTCCTTCTGGTGCTCCAACGGGCACGAGACCCAGCCGAGTTTCGCGAGTGACGCGCAGGTCCCCGACAACTGGGACTGCCCGCGCTGCGGCTTCCCGGCGGGCCAGGACCGGGACAACCCGCCGGACCCGCCCCGCACCGAGCCGTACAAGACCCATCTCGCCTACGTGCGGGAGCGGCGCAGCGACGCCGACGGCGAGGCGATCCTCGCCGAGGCGCTGGCCAAGCTGCGCGGCGAGATCTGATCCGCCGTCAACGGCCGGACGCCGAACGGGCGTCCGGCCGTTGCGTCATGCCCGCGCGGGCCCGGGCGCGGCGGTCCGCCGGCACGGCCGTCGGTGATTTCGGCCTGTGGACAAACGCGCCATGTCGGGACTGATCAACTAGGTTGGCAGAGGCCGCTGCACGGGTACGCGGCCCGCACACCTTGCAGGCATTGCAGGCACGAAAGAGGGCAGAGTCGATGAACGCAGAGAGCCGTCCGAGGCTCAACCGGCTGCCGGAGTGGAACGCTCTGGCCAAGCACCGCGAGGCGCTCGGCGAGGTGCGGCTGCGCGAACTGTTCGACGCGGAGCCCGGCCGCGGGCCGGCGTACACCCTGCGGGTGGGCGACCTGCACATCGACTACTCCAAGCACCTGATCACCGACGAGACGCTGCGCCTGCTGCGCGACCTCGCCGCCGCCCGTGACGTCTTCGGGCTGCGGGACGCCATGTTCCGCGGCGAGAAGATCAACATCACCGAGGACCGGGCGGTCCTGCACACCGCGCTCCGCGCGCCCCGCGACGCCTCCGTCGAGGTGGACGGAGCCGACGTCGTCCCGGAGGTGCACACCGTCCTGAAGAAGATGGCCGGCTTCGCCGACCGGGTCCGCTCCGGCGACTGGACCGGCCACACCGGCCGGCGCATCCGCAACGTGGTGAACATCGGCATCGGCGGCTCCGACCTGGGCCCGGCGATGGCCTACGAGGCGCTGCGCTCGTACACCGACCGCTCGCTCACCTTCCGGTTCGTCTCCAACGTCGACGGCGCCGACCTGCACGAGGCGCTGCAGGACCTGGACGCCGAGGAGACGCTGTTCATCGTCGCCTCCAAGACCTTCACCACCATCGAGACGGTCACCAACGCCACCTCCGCGCGGACCTGGCTGCTGGAGCGGCTGGGCGCCGGCCAAGAGGCGGTGGCCAAGCACTTCGTGGCGCTGTCCACCAACGCCGGCAAGGTCTCCGAGTTCGGCATCGACACCGAGAACATGTTCGCGTTCTGGGACTGGGTCGGCGGCCGTTACTCCTACGACTCGGCGATCGGCCTGTCGCTGATGATCGCGATCGGCCCGGACCGCTTCCGCGAGATGCTCGAGGGCTTCCACCTGGTCGACGAGCACTTCCGCACCGCCCCGCCGGAGGAGAACGCACCGCTGCTGCTCGGCCTGCTGGGCATCTGGTACAACAACTTCCACGACGCCCAGTCGCACGCGGTCCTGCCCTACAGCCACTACCTGTCGAAGTTCACGGCCTACCTGCAGCAGCTGGACATGGAGTCCAACGGCAAGTACGTGGCCCGCGACGGGCGGCCGGTGGAGTGGCAGACCGGGCCGGTGGTCTGGGGCACGCCCGGCACCAACGGGCAGCACGCGTACTACCAGTTGATCCACCAGGGCACCAAGCTGATCCCCGCCGACTTCATCGGCTTCGCCCGCCCGGTGGAAGGGCTCAGCCCCGAACTCGAGGCGCAGCACGACCTGTTGATGGCGAACTTCTTCGCCCAGACGCAGGCGCTGGCCTTCGGCAAGACGCCGGAGGAGGTCCGGGCGGAGGGCGTCGCCGAGGAACTGGTGCCGCACCGCGTGTTCCTGGGCGACCACCCGACGACCACGATCCTGGCGGAGTCGCTCACGCCGTCCGTGCTGGGGCAGTTGGTCGCGCTCTACGAGCACAAGGTGTTCGTCCAGGGCGCGGTGTGGGACATCGACTCCTTCGACCAGTGGGGCGTCGAGCTGGGCAAGGTCCTCGCCAAGCGGGTGGAGCCGGCGCTCACGGAGGGGGCCGACGTGCCGGGGCTGGACGGGTCCACCAAGGCCCTGGTCGCCACGTACCGGGAGCTGCGCGGCCGCTGACCCGGGTCTCCGCCGCCGGAACCGCTGCGCCGGGGCTGTTCCCTCACCCAGCTTCGCCCCTTCCCCGAACCGGGGCTCCGCCCCGGACCCCTGGCCCGCCCGGCGAGCCGTCCCGCGGTCACGTGCGGGTCTGCGCCCACCTGTGCCGCCCCAGCGGCACGATTGCCCGCAGGGTGAACCGGCTGCCCAGCACCCTCTGCGGGCGGCACGGGCGGCACGGTGGGCGCAGGCCGTCACGTACGCACGGGACCTGACCCGCACCAGGGCGCAAGCACAGCGAAGCCCCCGGCGCCGGAAATCGGGCACCGGGGGCTTCGGCAGAGCCAGGGCTACAGCTTGGACGCGGCCGCCGCGTCGAGGAGCCACACCGTGGCCTCACGGCCGTGCACCCCCGCCGCGGGCGCCTCGGCAGGGTCGATCCCGCCGCGCAGAACCGTCGCCGCGGCCTCCGCCTTGTCCTCGCCCGCCGCGAGCAGCCACACCTGACGCGCCGCCCGGATCGCCGGCAGCGTCAGCGACACCCGCACCGGCGGCGGCTTCGGCGCCTCCCGCACGGCGACCACCGTGCGCTCGGCCTCCCGCACCCCGGGCAGCCCCGGGAAGAGGGAGGCGACATGGGTGTCGGGCCCGACGCCCAGCATCAGCACGTCGAACTCCGGCACCGCCGCGCCGTCCCCGGCGGCCAGCGCCAGCTCCTGCGCGTAGGCGGCGGCCGCAGCCTCGACGTCGTCGCCGTGCGGCCCGTCGGAGGCCGGCATCGCGTGCACCCGCGCCGGGTCCACCGGGACCGCGTCCAGCAGCGCCTCACGGGCCTGCGTGACGTTGCGCTCCGGGTCCCCGGCCGGCAGGTACCGCTCGTCGCCCCACCACAGGTCCAGGCGGGCCCAGTCCACGGCGTCCCGCGCGGGCGAGGCGGCCAGCGCGGCCAGCAGCCCGTTGCCGTTGCGGCCGCCGGTCAGCACCACCGAGGCGTGCCCCCGTTCGGCCTGGGCGTCGACCACGGCGGTGATGAACCGCGCCGCGGCGGCCCGCGCCATCAGGTCCTTGTCGCGGTGGACCAGCAGCCGCGCCTCGACCCCGCTCACTTGGCCGCCGCCCGCTTCACGGCGGGACCGCGCTTGGCGGTCCGCTTCGCGGGACCCTTCACGACGTCCTCCTCGGGTACCTGGACCGCTTCCGCGTCGCCCGCCCCGGAGGCGTTCTGCGCGGGGACTCCCTCCGCCGGGACGCCCTCCGCACCCTTCCCGCCGAAGGCGTCGGCGGCGTCCGCCCCGGCGTAGAGCCGGTCCACCCCGTACTGCAGGGTGGCGGCGTACGTCTCGTCGGGGTCCAGCCGCCGCAGTTCCTCGGCGATCAGCTCCGAGGTCTCCCGCCGCTTGAGCGCCACCTGGCGGTCCGGCTGGCCCTCGATGCCGAGGGTGGCCAGGGTGCCGTCGGCGCGGTCCAGGGTGATCCGGCCGCAGTTGGTGTCCATCCGGACGCCGGTCAGCCCGGGCCCGGCGGAACGCAGGCGGCGCACCGGCACGTCGAGGCGCTCGGCCAGCCACATCGCCAGCAGCTCGCAGCTCGGGTTGAACTCCTCGCCCTCGACCTCGACGGCCTTGACCTGGCAGGAGACCTGGTCGAGCGCGGCGGCCAGCATCGACCGCCACGGGGTGATCCGGGTCCACGACAGGTCGGTGTCGCCGGGGGTGTAGGCGTCGGACAGCGCGCGCAGCTCGCCGACCGGGTCCTCCGACGCGTAGGTGTCCGTCACCCGGCGCTGGGCCAGTGCGCCCAGCGGGTCCTTCGCCGGGTCCAGCGGCGCGTTTATCGGCCACCAGACCACCACGGGGGCGTCCGGCAGCAGCAGCGGCAGCACCACGGACTGGGCGTGGTTGACCACCTCGCCGTAGAGCCGCAGCACCACCGTCTCGCCGGCCCCGGCGTCCGCGCCCAGCCGCACCTCGGCGTCGAGGCGGGACTGGGTGCGGTCGCGCGGGGAGCGGGCGTGCCGCTTGATGACCGCGATCAGCCGCGCGGGGTGCTCGTGCGAGGCCTCCGACGCCGCCTTCATGGCGTCGTAGGCGTTCTCCTCGTCGGTGACGACGACCAGGGTGAGCACCATGCCGACGGCGGGGGCGCCCAGGGCGCGGCGGCCCTGGACCAGCGCCTTGTTGATCTTGCTGGCCGTGGTGTCGGTGAGGTCGATCTTCATGGCCGGCGCCAGCTCCGTCCGTCTCGTGCGAGCATCTCGTCCGCTTCTGCGGGTCCCCAGGTTCCGGCCGGATATTGGGCGGGAGCTCCCTCGGCGTCCCAGAACTGCTCGATCGGGTCGAGGATCTTCCAGGAGAGCTCCACCTCCTCCGTGCGGGGGAAGAGGTTGGCGTCGCCGAGCAGGACGTCGAGGATCAGCCGCTCGTAGGCCTCCGGGCTGGACTCGGTGAACGACTCGCCGTAGGCGAAGTCCATCGAGACGTCCCGGATCTCCATCGAGGTGCCCGGCACCTTGGAGCCGAACCGGACCGTCATGCCCTCGTCGGGCTGCACCCGGATCACCATGGCGTTCTGCCCGAGCTCCTCGGTGGCCGTGTGGCCGAACGGGGAGTGCGGGGCGCGCTGGAAGACCACCGCGATCTCGGTGACCCGGCGGCCCAGCCGCTTGCCGGCGCGCAGGTAGAAGGGGACGCCCGCCCAGCGGCGGTTGTCGATCTCCAGCTTGATCGCCGCGTAGGTGTCGGTCCGGGAGGACTGGTCGATGCCCTCCTCCTCCAGGTAGCCGACGGCCTTCGCGCCGCCCTGCCAGCCCGCCGTGTACTGGGCGCGCACCGTGGAGGCGCCCAGGTCGGAGGGGAGCCGCACCGCGCCGAGGACCTTGGTCTTCTCGGCGGCCAGCGCGTCCGCGTCGAAGGAGGCGGGCTCCTCCATCGCGGTCAGGGCGAGCAGCTGCAGCAGGTGGTTCTGGATGACGTCACGGGCCGCGCCGATACCGTCGTAGTACCCGGCCCGGCCGCCGATGCCGATGTCCTCGGCCATGGTGATCTGCACGTGGTCCACGTAGGACCGGTTCCACAGCGGCTCGAACATCTGGTTGGCGAAGCGGAGCGCCAGGATGTTCTGGACGGTCTCCTTGCCGAGGTAATGGTCGATGCGGAAGACCTGCTCCGGCTGGAACACCTCGTGGACCAGGGAGTTGAGCTCCTCGGCCGACTTCAGGTCGTGGCCGAACGGCTTCTCGATCACCGCGCGGCGCCAGGCGCCGTCGTTCTGGTCGGCCAGGCCGTGCTTCTTCAGCTGCTGGATGACCACCGGGAAGGACCCGGGCGGGACGGACAGGTAGAAGGCGAAGTTTCCGCCGGTGCCCTGGGCGCGGTTCAGCTCGTCGATGGTGTCGCGCAGCGACTCGAAGGACGCGTCGTCGTCGAAGGAACCCTGGACGAACCGCATGCCCTGGGCCAGCTGCTGCCAGACCTCCTCGCGGAACGGCGTGCGGGAGTGCTCCTTGACGGCGTCGTGGACCACCTGGGCGAAGTCCTCGTCCGCCCACTCACGGCGGGCGAAGCCCACCAGGGAGAAACCCGGCGGCAGCAGACCACGGTTCGCGAGGTCGTACACCGCCGGCATCAGCTTCTTGCGGGACAGGTCGCCCGTGACGCCGAAGATCACCAGGCCCGACGGCCCCGCGATACGCGGGAGCCGTCGGTCCAGGGCGTCACGGAGCGGGTTCGCTCCGGTGACAGGAGAGGGTGACAAGGTCTAGGCCTCCGAGGGGGCGAGCCGCTCGAGCTCGGCCTTGGTCGAGTTCAGCAGGTCGTTCCAGGCGGCCTCGAACTTCTCGACGCCCTCCTTCTCCAGCAGCTCGACGACCTCGTCGTACGAGATGCCCAGGGCCTCGACGGCGTCCAGGTCGGCGCGCGCCTGCTCGTAGGTGCCGGTGACCGTGTCGCCGGTGATCTGACCGTGGTCGCCCACGGCCTCGAGGGTGCCGCCCGGCATGGTGTTCACCGTGTTGGGCGCGACCAGGTCGTCGACGTACAGGGTGTCCTTGTACGCCTTGTCCTTGACGCCGGTGGAGGCCCACAGCGGGCGCTGGCGATTGGCGCCCGCGCGCTCCAGGGCGTTCCAGCGCTCGGAGCCGAAGACCTCCTCGTACGCCTGGTAGGCCAAACGGGCGTTGGCCAGGGCGGCCTTGCCGCGGGCGGCCTTGGCGTCGTCGGTGCCCAGGGCGTCGATCCGCTTGTCGATCTCGGTGTCGACCCGGGAGACGAAGAAGGAGGCCACGGAGTGGATCTTCGACAGGTCCAGGCCGCGCTCCTTGGCCTTCTCCAGACCGGCCAGGTAGGCGTCCATCACCTGGCGGTAGCGCTCGAGGGAGAAGATCAGCGTGACGTTGACGCTGATGCCCAGACCGATGACGTCGGTGATCGCGGGCAGGCCCGCCAGGGTCGCCGGGATCTTGATCAGCGTGTTCGGGCGGTCCACCAGCCAGGCCAGCTGCTTGGCCTCGGCGACCGTGGCCCGCTCGTCGTGCGCCAGACGGGGGTCGACCTCGATCGACACCCGGCCGTCACGGCCGTCGGTGGCGTCGAAGACGGGGCGCAGCACGTCGGCCGCGTCGCGGACGTCCGCCGTCGTGATCATCCGGATCGCCTCCTCGACCGTCACCTTGCGGGCGGCGAGGTCGGTGAGCTGGGTGTCGTAGCCGTCACCCTCGGAGATCGCCTTCTGGAAGATCGACGGGTTGGTGGTGACACCGACCACGTGCTGGTCGTCGATCAGCTCCTGCAGGGCCCCGGAGGAGATCAGCTTGCGGGACAGGTCGTCCAGCCAGATCGCCACACCCTCGTCGGAGAGGCGCTTGAGTGCGTCTGTCATGAGTTTTGCATCTCCTACTTGATCGGTATCAGCGTCAGCGCTGGGCGGCGGCGAGGGATTCCCGGGCCTGGGCGGCGATGTTCTCGGCCGTGAAGCCGTACTCGCGGAACAGCACCTTCGCGTCGGCGGAGGCGCCGAAGTGCTCCAGCGAGACGATCCGGCCGGCGTCGCCCACGAAGCGGTGCCAGGTCAGGCCGACACCGGCCTCGACCGCGACCCGCGCCTTCACGGACGGGGGCAGCACGCTGTCCCGGTACGCCTGGTCCTGCTCGTCGAACCACTCCACGGACGGCATGGAGACGACCCGGGTCGGGACGCCCTCCGCCTGGAGCTGCTCGCGGGCCTCGACGGCCAGGTGCACCTCGGAGCCGGTGGCGATCAGCACGACCTGGGGCTCGCCACCCTCGGCGTCCTTCAGCACGTAGCCGCCGCGGGCGGTGTCCTCGTTCGCCTCGTACACCGGCACGCCCTGGCGGGTGAGCGCCAGACCGTGCGGGGCGCCCTTGCCGAACTCCTTGGTCCAGCGGCGCTGGATCTCGCGCCAGGCGAGCGCCGTCTCGTTGGCGTCGGCAGGACGGACGATGTTCAGGCCCGGGATGGCGCGCAGCGAGGCCAGGTGCTCCACCGGCTGGTGGGTCGGGCCGTCCTCGCCGAGACCGATCGAGTCGTGCGTCCACACGAAGGTCACCGGCAGGTGCATCAGCGCGGACAGGCGGACGGCGTTGCGCATGTAGTCGGAGAACACCAGGAAGGTGCCGCCGTAGACGCGCGTGTTGCCGTGCAGGGCGATGCCGTTCATCTCGGCGCCCATGGAGTGCTCACGGATGCCGAAGTGGATGGTGCGGCCGTACGGGTCGGCCTCCGGCAGCGGGTTGCCCTTCGGGAGGAAGGAGCTCGTCTTGTCGATCGTGGTGTTGTTGGAGCCGGCGAGGTCGGCCGAGCCGCCCCACAGCTCCGGTACGACCGAGCCGAGCGCCTGAAGCACCTTGCCCGAGGCGGCACGGGTAGCCACCGAGGTGCCCGCCTCGAAGACCGGGAGCTTCTCCTCCCAGCCGGCCGGCAGCTCGCCCGCGGCGATGCGGTCGAACTCGGCGGCCCGCTCCGGGTTGGCCTCGCGCCACGCCTGGAACTGCTTGTCCCACTCCGCGCGGGCGTCCCGGCCGCGGTCCACGGCCTTGCGGGTGTGGCCGATGACCTCGTCGGAGACCTCGAAGGTCTGCTCCGGGTCGAAGCCCAGCACGCGCTTGGTCGCCGCGACCTCGTCGTCGCCGAGCGCCGAGCCGTGCGCGGCCTCGGTGTTCTGCGCGTTCGGGGCGGGCCAGGCGATGATGGAGCGCATCGCGATGAAGGAAGGCCGGTCGGTCACGGCCTTCGCGGCCTGGACGGCCTCGTAGATCGCGGCCGGGTCCAGGTCGCCGTTCTCCTGCGGCTCGACCCGCTGGACGTGCCAGCCGTAGGCCTCGTACCGCTTGCAGACGTCCTCGGAGACCGCGGTCTCCGTGTCGCCCTCGATCGAGATGTGGTTGTCGTCCCACAGCAGGACCAGGTTGCCCAGCTTCTGGTGGCCCGCCATGGAGGAGGCCTCGGCGGCGATGCCCTCCTGGAGGCAGCCGTCGCCGGCGACGCAGAAGACGAAGTGGTCGAAGGGCGACTCGCCCGGCGCCGCCTCGGGGTCGAACAGGCCGCGCTCGTAGCGGGAGGCCATCGCCATGCCGACCGCGTTCGCCACGCCCTGGCCCAGCGGGCCGGTGGTGGTCTCCACGCCGGTGGTGTGGCCGTACTCCGGGTGACCGGGGGTCTTGGAGCCCCAGGTGCGGAAGGCCTTCAGGTCGTCCAGCTCAAGGCCGAAGCCGGCCAGGTAGAGCTGGGTGTAGAGGGTCAGGGACGAGTGCCCCGCCGAGAGGACGAAGCGGTCACGGCCCACCCAGTCGGCGTCGGTGGGGTCGTGGCGCATGACCTTCTGGAACAGCGTGTACGCCGCCGGCGCGAGGCTCATGGCCGTACCGGGATGGCCGTTGCCGACCTTCTGTACGGCGTCGGCGGCCAGGATGCGCGCGGTGTCCACCGCGCGCCGGTCCAGCTCTGTCCACTCGAGGGCTGTGGTGGTCGGCTTGTTGCTCACCCTGGGTCAGGGCTCCTCTCCACATGTCTAATGCCGGTGAGGTGTGCGCCCACCGGTCCCACCGACGGGTTCCGAGCCGCCGGCGGGTCGAGCCTATCCCGTGCAAACACGGCCTTCTCCCCTGTGACCAGAGTGTGGCCACAGCCCCGATTCTTCTGCGTTCACACCCGCTCACATGGGCATTTCTTCTGCGAACGAAGCCGCTCACATGGGCGAACGACGAGGCCCTCGCGAGGGCCTCCGCGGGTCCTCGGCGAGGCCTCCGCCAGGCCCCTCGTCATGCCCGTCGCCGGGTCCGTCGTCGTGCCCGTCGAGCGGTCCGTCGCGGCGGCCCGACGCCGGTTTGGACACGAGGCCTGCCGCGGGGCGCGGAAGCCTCCCCCGCCGGGTTCCCCGGCCGGTGCTCCCAACACGACAGCACCCCCGCGAATCGTGGGGTCTGGGCAACGTCTAGAGTGGCGTGGTACGCGCGAGCCTTCGCCGGACCTTTCCGACAGGTCCGATTCGGCGAGGGCTCGCTGGGATGTCTCTGTCAGGGGTGTGCGTGACGGCCGTTGAATCCCGTCCAGCGGCGGTGTCCGGGGCGAGCACGAGCAGCCCGAGGCCCAACCGCCGGCCGGTCCGGGCCCGGGTCATGGCCTTCGTGGCGCTCACCAAGCCGCGGATCATCGAGCTGCTGCTCATCACCACCGTTCCGGTGATGTTCCTGGCCGAGCAGGGCGTCCCCGACCTCTCGCTCGTGCTGCTGACCTGCCTCGGCGGGTACCTCTCCGCGGGCGGCGCCAACGCGCTGAACATGTGGTACGACCGCGACATCGACGCGCTCATGGACCGCACCTCGCAGCGTCCGCTGGTCACCGGCATGGTGAGTCCGCGCGAGTGCCTCGCCTTCGGCCTCACCCTGGCCGCGGTCTCCACCCTGCTGTTCGGGCTCACGGTCAACTGGCTGTCCGCCTGGCTCTCGCTCGGCGCGCTCTTCTTCTACGTCGTCGTCTACACGATGATCCTCAAGCGCCGCACGGCGCAGAACATCGTCTGGGGCGGCATCGCCGGCTGCATGCCGGTGCTGATCGGCTGGTCCGCGGTCACCGACTCCCTCTCCTGGGCGCCGGTCGTCCTCTTCCTCGTCATCTTCTTCTGGACGCCGCCGCACTACTGGCCGCTGTCGATGAAGGTCAAGGACGACTACGCGCGGGCGGGCGTGCCGATGCTGCCGGTACTGGCCTCCAACAAGGTCGTCGCCCGGCAGATCGTCGTCTACAGCTGGGTCATGGTCGCGGTCTCGCTGCTGCTGACGCCGCTGGGCTACACCGGCTGGTTCTACACCGCGGTCGCGCTGGCCGCGGGCGGCTGGTGGCTGTGGGAGGCCCACGCGCTCCAGGGCCGCGCCAAGGCGGAGGTCACCGGCGGGAAGCTCAAGGAGATGCGGCTGTTCCACTGGTCGATCACCTACGTCTCGGTGCTCTTCGTCGCCGTCGCCGTCGACCCCTTCCTGCGCTGACGCGGTCCGTTCCGCAATGCTTCGCCCCGACGCGAGGGGCGGGTGGCCAACGCCACCCGCCCCTCGCGTCGCCGCTTTCACTACCCGTCGGTAGCATCCTGACCATGGCAGACACGCAGCAGGTTGACGAGGCGGCCGCCCCGGCGGACGCGCACGGTGAGCGGCGCGCCGCGAAGCTCGCCAAGCAGATCGGGTCCTTCGCCGCGCAGCACGGCGGCGCGGAGGGCCAGGTGGCGCACCTCGGCCGCAAGGGGGCGCGGATCGTCCTGGTGGGCGAGGACGGCGAGTGGGGCGACCTGGTGGCCCCCACGTACGAGGTGGCCGTCGCGGCCGTCACCAAGGCGGGCATCACCGTCCACGAGGACTTCGACGGGGAGTTCGCCGCGAAGGTCAGGACGGGCCCGTACGAGTGGTCCCGGATGGCCGGCATCCAGCTCGGCGGCCCCAAGAATCCCGCCTGAGCCCTCCCCGCCCGAGCCGCCCCGCCCCGGCGCACCCGCGCCGGCCCGCGAGGCGGCTCCGGCGTTTCCAGGGCCCTCGCCGGGCCTCCTGGGTGCACAGGCGCGGGCCCGCACCGCGGAAGGCCGGGGGAACGCGCTGTGCCCCGCCGCGGAGGTCGCAGCGGGGCACAGGGGAGTGCGTCGTGGGGGAGTTACGCGGGGACGGGCTCCGCGGAGGAGGCCGGGACCGCGTCGGGCTCCGTGGCGGGACGCTCGCGCATCGCCAGCAGCACCCGCAGGGTGAAGATCCACACCAGCGCGGAGCCCCCCATGTGCAGCCCCACCAGCAGCTCCGGCAGGTCCAGGAAGTACTGGACGTACCCGATCAGGCCCTGGCCCAGCAGCACCAGGAACAGGTCCCGGGTCCGCGCCAGCGTCACCCGAGGGGAGTCGAACAGCTTCAGCCCCACCCACAGCGCCGCCGTGAGCAGCACCGTCAGCCAGGCCAGCACCGCGTGCGCACGGGTCACCGACTCCCAGTCCAGCGGCATCCGCGGCACGTCACTGGAGTCACCCGCGTGCGGTCCCGCGCCCGTGACCACCGTGCCGACGGCGATCAGCAGCGCGGACACCACCACCAGCGCCCAGGTCAGCCGCCGCAGCGGCGGCGCCGCCAGGGGGCGCGGCGCGGCGTCGCCCTCGCCGGCCCGGTGCCACATCACCGTGGCCGCCGCGATCAACGCGGAGGAGAGCAGGAAGTGCGCGGCCACCGTGTACGGGTTGAGACCGACCAGCACCACGATGCCGCCGAGCACCGCGTTGCCCATCACGATCCAGAACTGCAGCCAGCCGAGGCGGGTCAGCTCCCGCCGGAACGGCTTGGTGGAGCGGGCGGCGATGATCGCCCAGCCGACCGCCGCGCACAGCACGTACGTCAGCAGCCGGTTGCCGAACTCGATGACACCGTGCCAGCCCATCTCCCGCGTGGTGGCGAGCGAGTCGGCGGTGCACTTGGGCCAGGTCGGGCAGCCGAGGCCGGAGCCGGTCAGCCGGACGGCGCCGCCGGTGACCACGATGACCACCGCCATGACGAGCGCGACGAACGCCGCTCGGCGGACGGTCCGCGGATCGGGGGTCCAGCGGGCGGCGATGTAGGCAAGGGGGTTGCGGACCGCGGTCAGCGGCCCGCCGGGAATCTCGTTCGGCACGCGCACCATCGTAGAACGGGGCTTGTGCACGCTTTCACGAGGGTCCGTCCGAAACCCTGTGACGTTACTCCCAGCGGAAGAAACGGCCCGCCGCGGCCAGGCCGACCGCCGCCCAGACGGCCAGGATCCCCAGATCGCCCCACGGCATGCCGGCCCCGTGCTGGAGCACGTCCCGCAGGCCGCCGGAGAGCGCGGCGATGGGCAGCAGCCCCAGCACCGCCTGCGCGGCCTCGGGGAACTTCTCCAGCGGCACCACCACGCCGCCGCCGACCAGCAGCAGCAGGAAGACCAGGTTGGCCGCCGCGAGGGTTGCCTCGGCCTTCAGCGTGCCGGCCATCAGCAGCCCGAGACCGGAGAAGGCGGCGGTGCCCAGCACCAGCAGCAGGAAGACCGCGAAGGGGTTGCCCCGCGGGGACCAGCCCAGCGCGAGGGCGATGACGGTGAGCAGCGCGATCTGCAGCACCTCGGTGACCAGCACCGAGAGCGTCTTGGCGGTCATCAGCCCCCACCGCGGCAACGGCGACGCCGCCAGCCGCTTGAGGACCCCGTAGCGGCGCTCGAAGCCGGTGGCGATGGCCTGGCCGGTGAAGGCGGTGGACATCACCGCCAGTGCCAGCACGCCGGGCGCCAGGAAGTCCACGGCCTTCCCCTCACCGGTGTCGACGATGTCCACGGTGCTGAACAGCACCAGCAGCAGCGTCGGGATCACCACGGTGAGCAGCAGCTGCTCGCCGTTGCGCAGCAGCATCCGCGTCTCCAGCGCGGCCTGCGCGGCGATCATGCGGCCCAGCGGCGCGGCGCCCGGCCTGGGGGAGTAGGTCCCGGTGGCGGTCATGCGCGCAGCTCCTTGCCCGTGAGCTCCAGGCTGTGTCCTCCCGGGGGACGACCCCCGGACCCCCGGCCGGAGGTCGTGGTGTGCGAGGGGTGGTTCACGTCCGCAGTTCCTTCCCGGTGAGCTCCAGGAACACGTCTTCCAGGGTGTGGCGTTCGACGGCGATCCGCTCCGGCATCACCCCGTGCTGGGCGCACCAGGAGGTGACGGTGGCCAGCAGTTGGGGGCCCACGTCGCCGGTGACCCGGTAGGAGCCGGGGACGATCTCGGAGGCCAAGGAGCCGGAGGGCAGCGCCTTGAGGAGCGAGGCCACGTCCAGCCCGGGGCGGCCGGAGAAGCGCAGCGTGTTCTCGGCGCCCCCGCGGCACAGCCGGTCGGGGGAGCCCTGGGCGATCACCTTGCCGGCGTCGACGATGGCGACGTCGTCGGCGAGCTGCTCGGCCTCGTCCATGTGGTGGGTGGTGAGGATGACCGACACGCCGTCCTCGCGCAGGTCGCGCACCAGCTCCCAGGTGGCCCGGCGGGCCTGCGGGTCGAGGCCGGCGGTGGGCTCGTCGAGGAAGACCAGCTCCGGCCGGCCGACGACCGCCATGGCGAGCGCGAGCCGCTGCTGCTGGCCGCCGGAGAGCCGGCGGTAGGAGGTGCGGCCGCAGGAACCGAGACCGAGGCGTTCGATCAGCGCGTCGACGTCCAGCGGGTGGGCGTGCAGCTTCGCGACGTGGCGGAGCATCTCGTCGGCGCGGGCGCCGGAGTACACGCCGCCGGACTGGAGCATCACCCCGATCCGCGGCCGCAGCTCGGCGGCCTGGCGCACGGGGTCGAGCCCGAGGACCCGGACCGTGCCCGCGTCGGGGCGGCGGTAGCCCTCACAGGTCTCGACGGTGGTGGTCTTGCCGGCGCCGTTGGGGCCCAGGACGGCGGTGATGCCCGCCCGGGCCACCAGGTCGAGGCCGTCCACCGCGGTCTTGGTTCCGTACCGTTTCACCAGAGCCTGGATCTGGACGACGGGGGCCGCGGGATCGCTGTGCATGGGACACGAGTCTAGGTTCGCGCGGCGCCCGTCCCGTCCCCGGGTACCGGATCGACGGCGTCCGCCGCGGGGCCGTGCCCGCCGTCCGCCGCGGGCCGGTGCTCGCGCAGCCAGCCCTCCGCGTAGGCCACCGCGTCGGCGAGCGGGAACAGGCGGGCTCGCGCCGCCCCCGCCCGGCCGTGCGCCACCAGGCCCGGACGATCCCGCTCGAGGTCCTCGCCGAGCCGGTCGAAGTCGTCGGAGTCGAGCGCCACGTCGGTCACCACCTCCCACCCGTCGGGGCCCGGCCGCCCTCGCCTCTCCAGCACCGGGGAAGGCGTCCGGTACTCGGCGAGGTGCAGAGCGGTGCAGGAGTCGTAGCCGACGCCCAGCAGCAGCACCCGGGCGCCGAGCCGCTCCAGCCGGGCCAGCGGGCTGTGCTCGCCGAGCGCGCAGTCGGCGGCGTGGCCCTCGACGATCTCGGCGGCGCGGCGGCCGAGGGCGGCGAAGGAGGTCTGCGGATGCGCGCTGCGCACCGCGCCCGGCCAGGCGCGCACGGTCTCCGCGATCACGCCCATGTGCTGCGCCGGAGTGGTCGCGGCGTCGTAGCGGGGCATGGTGGCGCGGACCGTCTCCCACCACTCCCGGGGGATCGGCGGGTTCTCCCAGTAGGCCGGGTCGGACAGCGCGCCGGACTGCGCGGGCACCGCCAGGGTTTTTTCCGGACCGACGGCGTCCAGGAGTGCCTGGACGACCGCGACGGCGCCACCGTTCACCCACCCGAGTGAGCTCAGGGAGGAGTGGACGAGCAGGGTCCCACCTGCGCGGACACCCAGGGAACGCAGGTCGGCGGCGAGCGAGGGACGGGTCACCAGGGGGCCCGCGACGGGTTCGGAAGCCATGGGGTGCAGGGTCTTCGGGCCCTCGGCGGTCCCGCAACCCGATTTACCGGAACGCGTCTTTCCGCAGGTCAGGTTAGGTGTACCTAAGTGATGAAGGGCACCACCGGGCCGGAGAGGCGCGGGTTGTCCGTCCGCCGGTAATTACGCAACAATGGCGTTGTGAAAAACGTCGGCCAGGAAGAAACCGCGACCGGGGAGCGTTCCACACGCAACCGGGTCGTGCGCTCCATCCTGGACCACGGCCCGTCGACGGTCGCCGAACTCGCCGGCCGCCTGCGGCTGACCCAGGCCGCGGTGCGCAGGCATCTGGACGCGCTGGTCGCCGACGAGGTGGTCGAGGCCCGCGAGCGCCGGGTCTACGGCGCGCGCACGCGCGGGCGACCCGCGAAGGTGTTCGTGCTGACGGACGGAGGCAGGGACGCCTTCGACCAGTCGTACGACCAGCTGGCCAAGGACGCGCTGCGCTGGATCGCGGACCAGGAGGGCGGTGAGCGGGCGGTGGCCGCTTTCGCACGTGCCCGGCTGGCCGCGCAGGCAGGCGCCTACCGCACGGCGCTGGAGTCCGTCCCGCCCGAGCACAAGGCCGAGGCGCTGGCCAGAGCGCTGTCCGCGGACGGGTACGCTGCCAGTGCGCGCAGCGCTCCCTCCCCGCAACTCGGCGAGCAGCTCTGCCAGCATCACTGCCCGGTCGCCCATGTCGCTGAGGAGTTTCCGCAGCTGTGCGAGGCCGAGACGGAGATCTTCTCCGAACTGCTCGGCACCCACGTCCAGCGACTGGCCACGATCGCGCACGGTGACGGCGTCTGCACGACGTTCATCCCCAAGATTTCCAGGATCGACGACCACGCCACCAGTGGTCATCCATCATCTACGAGCACGGCCGGGAGGAACCCCGCATGACTCTCCCCACGGAGACTGCCCACCCCGAACTCGAGGGTCTGGGTAAGTACGAGTACGGCTGGGCGGACCCCGACGCGGCCGGCGCCGCCGCCAAGCGAGGACTCAACGAGGACGTCGTCCGCGACATCTCCTCGAAGAAGTCCGAGCCGGAGTGGATGACCAAGCTGCGCCTCAAGGGTCTGAACCTCTTCGAGAAGAAGCCCATGCCGAACTGGGGCTCGGACCTGTCGGGCATCGACTTCGACAACATCAAGTACTTCGTGCGCTCCACGGAGAAGCAGGCGACCTCCTGGGAAGAGCTCCCCGAGGACATCAAGAACACCTACGACCGGCTGGGCATCCCGGAGGCGGAGAAGCAGCGCCTGGTCGCCGGTGTCGCCGCCCAGTACGAGTCGGAGGTCGTCTACCACCAGATCCGCGAGGACCTGGAGGAGCAGGGCGTCATCTTCCTCGACACCGACACGGCGCTCAAGGAGCACCCGGAGCTCTTCAAGGAGTACTTCGGCACCGTGATCCCGGCCGGCGACAACAAGTTCGCCGCGCTGAACACGGCCGTGTGGTCCGGCGGCTCCTTCATCTACGTGCCGAAGGGCGTGCACGTCGAGATCCCGCTCCAGGCCTACTTCCGTATCAACACGGAGAACATGGGCCAGTTCGAGCGGACCCTGATCATCGTCGACGAGGGCGCCTACGTGCACTACGTCGAGGGCTGCACCGCGCCGATCTACCAGTCGGACTCGCTGCACTCCGCGGTCGTCGAGATCATCGTCAAGAAGAACGCCCGCTGCCGTTACACGACCATCCAGAACTGGTCGAACAACGTCTACAACCTGGTCACCAAGCGCGCCGTGGCGTACGAGGGCGCGACCATGGAGTGGATCGACGGCAACATCGGCTCCAAGGTGACGATGAAGTACCCGGCCGTCTACCTGATGGGCGAGCACGCCAAGGGCGAGACCCTGTCCATCGCCTTCGCGGGCGAGGGCCAGCACCAGGACGCCGGCGCGAAGATGGTCCACATGGCGCCGAACACGTCGTCGAACATCGTCTCCAAGTCGGTGGCGCGCGGTGGCGGCCGCACCTCCTACCGCGGCCTGATCGAGATCGGCGAGGGCGCGCCCGGCTCCAAGTCGAACGTGCTCTGCGACGCGCTGCTGGTCGACACGATCTCCCGCTCCGACACGTACCCCTACGTGGACGTCCGCGAGGACGACGTGTCCATGGGCCACGAGGCGACCGTCTCCAAGGTCTCCGAGGACCAGCTCTTCTACCTGATGAGCCGCGGTCTCTCCGAGTTCGAGGCGATGGCGATGATCGTGCGCGGCTTCGTCGAGCCGATCGCCAAGGAGCTGCCCATGGAGTACGCCCTCGAGCTCAACCGGCTGATCGAGCTCCAGATGGAGGGCGCGGTCGGCTGACCCCGGCCCCCGCCCCACCCGTCCGGTCCTGAAGCAACGAACAGTCCTGAAGCAACGAAAGCGAGCATGACGACAGCCATGGCTGACGCTCAGAACCTCCCGGTGGGCTCGACCACCACCGGATCCATCGCGGTGGCCGCCGAGTCGACCGTCGCCACGCGCATGAGCGCGCCGCCCTCCTTCGACGTGGCGGACTTCCCGGTCCCGCACGGCCGCGAGGAGGAGTGGCGGTTCACCCCGCTGGCGCGCCTGCGCGGTCTGCACGACGGGACCGCCACCGCCTCCGGCGACGGCGTGAAGGTCACCGTCGACGCCCCCGAGGGCGTCACGGTGGAGTCCGTCGGCCGCGGTGACGCCCGCCTCGGCCGCGCCGGCAAGCCGGTCGACCGGGTCGCCGCCCAGGCGTACTCGGCGTTCGAGCAGGCCACCGTGGTGACCGTGCCCAAGGAGGCCGTGCTGAGCGAGCCGGTCCGCGTGACCGTCGCCGGTCAGGGCGGCACCTGCTACTCCCACACCGTGGTCGAGCTGGGCGCGTTCGCCGAGGCCGTCGTCGTGGTGGACCACAGCGGCGACGCCGTCTACGCCGGCAACGTCGAGTACGTCCTCGGCGACGGCGCCAAGCTGACCGTCGTCTCCGTGCAGGACTGGGACGAGAAGGCCGTCCACGTCGGCCAGCACAACGCGCTGGTCGGCCGCGACGCCTCCTTCAAGTCCGTCGTCGTCACCTTCGGCGGCGACGTGGTGCGCCTGCACCCCCGCGTCGAGTACGCCGGTCCCGGCGGCGAGGCCGAGCTGTTCGGCCTGTACTTCACCGACCAGGGCCAGCACCAGGAGCACCGCCTCCTCGTCGACCACAACATCCCGCACTGCAAGTCCAACGTGGTCTACAAGGGCGCCCTCCAGGGCGAGCAGGCCCACGCGGTGTGGATCGGCGACGTGCTGATCGAGGCCGCTGCCGAGGGCACCGACACCTACGAGATGAACCGCAACCTGGTTCTGACCGACGGCGCCCGCGTCGACTCCGTGCCGAACCTCGAGATCGAGACCGGCGAGATCGTCGGCGCCGGCCACGCCAGCGCCACCGGCCGCTTCGACGACGAGCAGCTCTTCTACCTGATGGCCCGCGGCATCCCGGAGTACGAGGCCCGCCGCCTCGTCGTCCGCGGCTTCTTCGCCGAGCTGGTCCAGCAGATCGGTGTCGACGACATCGAGGAGCGCCTGCTCGCCAAGATCGACGAGGAGCTGGAGGCGTCGGTCGCATGACGACCTTCGTACGCGCCTGCGCGCTGGCCGAGCTGGAGGAGGACACCCCCAAGCGGGTGGAACTCGACGGCACGCCGGTCGCCGTCGTGCGCACCGAGGGCGAGGTGTTCGCGATCAACGACGTCTGCTCGCACGCGAACGTCTCCCTCGCCGAGGGCGAGGTGGAGGACTGCCGGATCGAGTGCTGGCTGCACGGCTCCGCGTTCGACCTCCGCACCGGCAAGCCGTCCGGCCTTCCCGCCACGCGCCCCGTCCCCGTATACCCCGTAAAGATCGAAGGGGACGACGTGCTCGTCTCCCTCACCCAGGAGTCCTGAGGCACCCATGGCAACGCTTGAAATCCGAGACCTGCACGTCACCGTCGAGGCCGACAACGCCACGAAGGAGATCCTCAAGGGCGTCGACCTCACCGTGAAGCAGGGCGAGACGCACGCCATCATGGGCCCCAACGGCTCCGGCAAGTCGACTCTCGCCTACTCCCTGGCGGGTCACCCGAAGTACACGATCACCGGCGGCACGGTCACCCTCGACGGCGAGGACGTCATCGAGATGTCCGTCGACGAGCGCGCCCGCGCCGGCCTGTTCCTCGCCATGCAGTACCCGGTCGAGGTCCCCGGCGTCTCCGTGTCGAACTTCCTGCGCACCTCCGCCACCGCCATCCGCGGCGAGGCCCCCAAGCTGCGCACCTGGGTGAAGGAGGTCAAGGAGGCCATGGAGCGCCTCAACATGGACCCCGCCTTCGCCGAGCGCAACGTCAACGAGGGCTTCTCCGGCGGTGAGAAGAAGCGCCACGAGATCCTCCAGCTCGAGCTGCTCAAGCCGAAGATCGCGATCCTCGACGAGACGGACTCCGGCCTCGACGTCGACGCCCTGCGCGTCGTCTCCGAGGGCGTCAACCGGGTCCGCGAGAGCGGCGAGGTCGGCACCCTGCTGATCACGCACTACACGCGCATCCTGCGCTACATCAAGCCCGACCACGTCCACGTCTTCGCGAACGGCCGCATCGTCGAGTCCGGCGGTCCCGAGCTCGCCGACAAGCTGGAGAACGAGGGCTACGAGGCCTACACGAAGGGTGGCGCTTCCGAGTGACACAGCTGCCGGGCCTCCTCGACGACCTTGAGGCGATCCGCAAGGACTTCCCCCTCCTGGACCGCGAGGTCCACGACGGGCGGAAGATCGTGTACCTGGACAACGCCGCGACCTCGCAGAAGCCGCGTCAGGTGCTCGACGCCCTCAACGCCTACTACGAGCGCCACAACGCCAATGTCCACCGCGGGGTGCACGTGCTCGCCGAGGAGGCCACGGCGCTGTACGAAGGCGCGCGCGACAAGGTGGCGGAGTTCGTCAACGCCCCCAGTCGCGACGAGGTGATCTTCACCAAGAACGCCTCCGAGTCCCTCAACCTGGTCGCCAACATGCTGGGCTGGGCCGACGAGCCCTACCGCGTGGACAGCGACACCGAGATCGTCATCACGGAGATGGAGCACCACTCCAATATCGTGCCGTGGCAGCTGCTGGCGCAGCGCACGGGCGCGAAGCTGAAGTGGTTCGGCCTCACCGACGACGGCCGCCTCGACCTGTCGAACATCGAGGAGGTCATCACCGAGAAGACGAAGATCGTCTCCTTCGTGCTGGTCTCCAACATCCTCGGCACGCACAACCCGGTCGACGCGATCGTGCGGCGGGCCCAGGAGGTCGGCGCGCTGGTCTGCGTCGACGCCTCCCAGGCCGCCCCGCACATGCCGCTGGACGTGCAGGCCCTGGGCGCCGACTTCGTGGCCTTCACCGGCCACAAGATGTGCGCCCCGACCGGCATCGGCGTTCTCTGGGGCCGCCAGGAGCTCCTGGAGGACCTGCCCCCGTTCCTCGGCGGCGGCGAGATGATCGAGACGGTCTCGATGAGCTCGTCGACCTACGCCCCGGCGCCCCACAAGTTCGAGGCGGGCACCCCGCCGATCGCGCAGGCGGTCGGTCTCGGCGCGGCGATCGACTACCTGTCGGCCATCGGCATGGAGAAGATCCACGCGCACGAGAAGGCGATCACCGAGTACGCGGTCAAGCGCCTGATCGAGGTCCCCGACCTGCGGATCATCGGCCCGGCCACGGCCGAGGACCGCGGCGCGGCGATCTCCTTCACGCTCGGCGACATCCACCCGCACGACGTGGGCCAGGTCCTCGACGAGCAGGGCATCGCCGTCCGGGTCGGGCACCACTGCGCGCGGCCCGTCTGCCTGCGGTACGGAATTCCCGCGACCACGCGAGCGTCGTTCTATCTGTACTCCACGCCGGCCGAGGTCGATGCCCTGGTCGACGGCCTGGAGCACGTACGGAACTTCTTCGGCTGAGAGGACGCGGCGGAGCCGTGAAGCTGGATTCGATGTACCAGGACGTCATCCTGGACCACTACAAGAACCCGCACGGGCGTGGTCTGCGCGATGGCGACGCCGAGGTGCACCACGTCAACCCCACCTGCGGTGACGAGATCACCCTGCGCGTGAAGTACGACGGCACGAAGGTCACCGACGTGTCGTACGAGGGGCAGGGCTGCTCGATCAGCCAGGCCTCCGCGTCCGTGCTCAACGAGCTGCTGGTCGGCAAGGAGCTGGACGAGGCGCGCGAGATCCAGGAGACCTTCCTGGAGCTGATGCAGTCCAAGGGGAAGATCGAGCCGGACGACGCCATGGAGGAGGTGCTGGAGGACGCGGTCGCGTTCGCCGGCGTCTCCAAGTACCCGGCCCGGGTGAAGTGCGCGCTGCTGAGCTGGATGGCCTGGAAGGACGCGACCGCCCAGGCGCTGGGCGCCACCGACAAGGAGACCCCCGCATGAGCGAGACGGTTGAGATGAAGCCCGCCTCGGAGGAAGAGGTCCGTGAGGCCCTGCTGGACGTCGTCGACCCCGAGCTGGGCATCGACGTCGTCAACCTGGGCCTGATCTACGGCGTGCACGTCGACGACGCGAACATCGCGACCATCGACATGACGCTGACCTCGGCGGCCTGCCCGCTGACCGACGTCATCGAGGACCAGGCCAAGTCGGCCACCGACGGCCTGGTCAGCGAGCTGCGGATCAACTGGGTCTGGATGCCGCCGTGGGGCCCGGACAAGATCACCGACGACGGCCGCGAGCAGCTGCGGGCGCTGGGCTTCAACGTCTGACGCCGCCCGCACCCGCGCCTGAACGGCGGAACGGCCCTTCCTCGACCCCCTTGCCGGGGGCCGAGGAAGGGCCGTTCGCCGTTGTCCGTTGTCCGGGGGGACGGCCGCGTCAGGCGGTGCCGCCGCGCAGGATCGACGTCATCTTCTTGCCGCGGGCCAGCTCGTCGACGAGCTTGTCCATCCAGCGGATCCGCTGCATCAGCGGGTCCTCGATCTCCTCGACCCGGTGGCCGCAGATCACGCCGGTGATCAGCGAGGCGTTCGGATTCATGGCGGGGGCCCGGTCGAAGAAGGTCTCCAGGTCCGTGCCGTCGGCGGCGACCCGGTCCAGTCCGGCGTCGTCGTAGCCGGTGAGCCAGGTGATCACCTGGCGGAGCTCGTCCTCACTGCGGCCCTTGCGCGCCACCTTGGTCACGTACAGCGGGTAGATGGAGGCGAAGGTCATGCGCCTGATGCGGTCGGCGGCCACGGTGTGCTCCCCACGTCGTCGGTCGCCCCCACTGTAGTTCCGCGGGAGGTTCCGCGGGGCGTGCCCGTTCAGCCGTCGAGCGGGGCCGCGCCACCGTCCCGGACCACCCGGAGGGCCTCCGTCACGCTCGCCACCACGTCGGTGACCGGGTAGAGGACGCGACGGACGATGCGGTCGCGGTCCACCACCAGCGTCAGCCGCTTCAGACGGCTCACCCCGCCAGCCCGGAAGGTGGGCAGGCGCAACGCCGCGGTCAGGGTCAGCCCCGCGTCCGACAGCAGCGGGAAGCGCAGGCCCTCCGCGTCGGCGAACGCCCGCTGCTCGTCCGGGCGCTGGGTGGAGACGCCGTGCACGGTCGCGCCCGCCGCGGTGAACTCGGCCAGGCTGTCGCGGTAGGTGCAGGACTCCAGGGTGCAGCCCGGCGCGCCGGGGATGCCGGCCCAGCCCGGCGGATAGGCGTCCTTGCGGGCGTAGGCCCCGGGGAAGCAGTAGAGGACCGTGAACGGGGTGTCGGAACAGACCGGGTCGCGCGGTCCGCCGTCCAGGTCCGTCAGGGTCAGCGGGGGCACCCTGGTGCCGGTCAGGGCCAGGACGCGGGCCGCCTCCGCGGACTCCTCGGTCGCCGTCGCCATGGTCTCTCCCTCCCCCAGGAGCCAGGTGTCCCCCCAGTCCTGGAGTGCGATCAGCACGGGCAGCAGGGCGCGCCCGCGCGGTGTCAGCCGGTACTCGTGGCGGACCGGCCGTTCCTGGTACCGCTCCCGGGAGAGCACGCCTGCCTCCACGAGCAGCCGCAGCCGCTCGGCCAGCACCTTGCGGGACATGCCCAGCTCGCGCTGAAGCTCCTCGAAGCGGTGCAGTCCGCGGGCGGTGTCGCGCACGATCAGCAGCGTCCACCAGTCGCCGACCACGTCCAGGGCCTGCGCGATGGCGCAGGAGGCGTCGTTCAAGCTGGTGCGCTGGGCCATGGCGGTGCTCGCTTCTTCGGTGGCGTGTTGACCCGAGGTTGCCATGCTGACATAGTCCGTTCCCAAAAGGAACTTACTCCGGCGGGTGGGGGACACGGGGATGGGCGCGGTGCGAGGGCTGCGGGAACTGTCGGGCGCTGTGTGGCTGCTCGCGGTCGGCGTGTTCGTCAACGCCTGCGTGAGCTTCACGTTCGTCTTCGTCTTCCTGTACCTGACCGGGCCGCGCGGGGTGGGCGTCGGCGGCGCCGGGCTGGTGATGGGCGCGGCAGGTGTCGGTCTGATGGCCGGCAACTTCACCGGAGGCTGGTTCGGCGACCGCTGGGGGCACCGCCGCACCCTCCTGGCGGCGGCCGCCTGCGGAGGGCTGCTGCTGGCCGTCGTCCCGGCGCTGCCGACGCCGCTGCTCGCCGCGGTGCTGCCGCTCGCCCAGTACGCGCTGGGTGCGGTGCGGGTGGCCAACTCGGCGCTGGTCGCGGTGACCGTGCCCGAGGGGGCGCGGCGGCAGGCGTTCGCGGTGATCCGCAGCGCGAGCAACGGGGGGTTCGCGGTGGGGCCGCCGCTGGGGGCGCTGGTCGCCACCCAGGTGTCGTACGACTGGCTGTTCCTCGCGGACGGGCTCGGGACCCTGTTCTTCGCCGCGTGGACCGCCCGGGTGGTGCCCGCCCGGGGCGCCGCCCGCAGCACGGGCGGTCCCGGTGGCCGGGCGGCGGGCGGGCGGCTGTGGCCCGAGCTGAGGGCGCGGCCCGCGCTGCTGCTCCTGCTCGGCGGGATCCTGCTGGTGGACGTCACCTACCGGCAGCTGTACACGACCTTCCCGCTGCACCTGGCGGGACAGGGGCTGGACACCCGGGTCTACGGCTGGCTGATCGCCGTCAACGGCGCGATGATCCTCTGCCTCGAACTGCCGGTGACCCTGGCCCTGCGGGACCGGCCCGCGCTGCTCGTGGTCGCCGGCGGGCTCGCGCTGGTCGGCGCGGGGTACGCGGCGCTGGCCACGGGCGGTGGAGTGGCCGCCGCGGCGACGATGACGGTGGTGCTGACGGCGGGGGAGATCCTCTACAAGACCACGGCCACGGCGTACGTCGCCGACGAGGCCCCCGAGCGGGCCGTGGGGCGGTTCCAGAGCCTGTACGCGGGGGTGTCGATCAGCGGGACGGTGCTGGCCGCGCCGCTGGGCGGCGCCCTGTACGAGGCGGCGCCCGGGGCGCTGTGGCCTGCCTGCGCGGGCGTGGCGCTGGTCGCCGCGGTGGCCGTCGCCTGCGCGCACCGGCTGGCCGGGCGGGGTGGGGGCGGGGCGGAGACGGAGAGTGCGGCCGGGGCCGCCTCCGCTTCCGCCTCCACTTCCGCTTCGGTGGGGGCTTCCGCTTCGGCTTCGGCGAGGGGTTCCGCCGGGGTCTCCGCTTCCGCGGGGGACTCCGTCACCCCGGGGTGAGACCGCCGGTCCGGTGGGCGGCGCGGGGGGCCGCCCACCGGACCGGTCATGCGTCGTCCGCTCAGGCGGGCGGGGCAGGAGGAGCGGGAGGAGCGGCCGGGCCCTCGGGCGGCGAGGAGGGACCCGCGGGCGGGGCGGACGGCGGAGCCGGGGGAGCGGCGGGCGGGGCGGACGGCGGAGCGGCGGGCGGGACGGGGGGTGCCATGGGCGGCATGTACGGACCCGTGGGGTTGGTGTACGAAGCAGCCGGGCCGGAATACGGAGGCGTCGGGCCGGCGTACGGAGCCGTGGGGCCCGTGTACGCGCCGGCCGGGGCCGTCGGGGAAGCCGCACCGGGCGGGCCGGTCGGCGTGGCGGACGAGGCGAGCAGCGTCTCCGCGAAGTTCTCGCGGCGCAGGCGCTGGTCGACGTAGAGCAGCCCGGTGCTGTACGAGCTCAGCGCGAAGGTCAGGAAGTACACGGCGGCCATCACCGCGCCGACCAGCACCATGACCACCACCGCGGCGATCCCCCACGTCGGGTCGGCCCCCTCGGAGAAGCCCGCGGAGGCGGCGAGAGGCAGCGTGACGACCATCATCACCAGCATGCAGGCGAGGATCGCCACGTACGCCAGGGCGCCGACGATCATGCCCATCAGATAGGTGATGCCGAAGACGCGCCACCAGTCGCCCTTCACCAGCGCCGCCGAACGGCGCAGCGAGGCCACCGGGCCCAGGTCCTCCAGGACGGTGATCGCCGGGGCGAAGATCAGGCGGTAGCCCATCCAGATCATGCCCACGAACGCCGCGCACACCACCAGGAAGCCGACGACCGCGAGCGCCGTGCCCCCGGGGCTCTGCTGCTCGACGCCGACGCCCAGGCAGACGCCGCCCACCACGGCCCCCAGGAAGAACGGCAGGATGACGCACGCCGTCGCCAGCATCGTGCCCAGCACGCGCAGCGTCCGGACGCCGATGCGCTCCCGCAGCACCGACACGGTGACCTTGCGGCCGACCACGGTCTCCCGGAGCGCGATCATGGGCGCCACGTACACCAGTCCCGGCAGGACCAGCAGCGAGGCCAGGCCGCCGATGACGAACAGCGCCACCAGGGCGGGAGCTTCGGTCTCCGTGTCGCCGGCGCCGAGCAGGACCAGCGGGACGGTGAGCAGCAGCCCGACGCCCAGCATCGTCAGCAGCGCGAAGACCAGCAGCTGGAGCCAGGACCGGCCGAACGCCGAGAACGTCCCCTTGATGATGTCGCCCACGCCCAGCGGACGCAGCGGGACGACGCCGGGCTGCGGCGCCCAGACCTGCTGCGCGTAGTACGGGTAGGGCGACTGCGGCGGCACGCCGTACCCGCCGCCGTACGGGGGCTGCTGCGGCGGAGGGCCGTACGGAGGCGGCGGCTGGTTGTACGACATTGCGGTGGTGCTCCCCCCTGGGGCGCCACGGAGATGTCGACCGTGGCGCGGTCCTACGTGGCGCGCTTCTACGTGAGCATGGCGAACGTTAGTTCGCCGGGCTCCGGACCGGCATGCCGGGGTCCGGCGCCGGGGTCCGGCAGCGAACGCCGCGGGCCGTTGCCAGACCCGCCCCGTGCCCACCGACGAGGACGCCCGTTTCGTGGACACCGGTTCGCCTCCACGAGCCCGGTCCGGATAGCGTTTCCCCCATGACCGACACGACTGCCTCCCGCGCCACCGGCGCCGTCGCGGCGGGTCTCGCGACCATCGCCGCCGACGGAACCGTTCTCGACACCTGGTTCCCCGCCCCCGCGCTCGCCGACGCCCCCGGCCCGACCGGGACGGAGCGGCTCTCCGCCGAGCGTGCCGTCGAACTCCTGGGCGAGGGCGCCGCGAAGGCCGTCGGCCCGGACGCCCGCCGCGGCGTCGAGGTGGTCGCGGTCCGCACGGTCATCGGCTCCCTGGAGGACAAGCCGGTCGACGCGCACGACGCCTACCTGCGTCTCCACCTGCTCTCGCACCGCCTGGTCAAGCCGCACGGCCAGTCCCTGGACGGCATCTTCGGCCACCTGGCCAACGTCGCCTGGACGTCGCTCGGCCCGGTCGCCGTCGAGGACATCGAGAAGGTGCGCCTCAACGCCCGTGCCGAGGGCCTGCACCTCCAGGTCACCTCCGTCGACAAGTTCCCCCGCATGACGGACTACGTCGTGCCCAAGGGCGTGCGCATCGCCGACGCCGACCGGGTCCGCCTCGGCGCGCACCTGGCCGAGGGCACCACCGTGATGCACGAGGGCTTCGTCAACTTCAACGCGGGCACCCTGGGCACCTCGATGGTCGAGGGCCGCATCTCGGCCGGCGTCATCGTCGGCGACGGCTCGGACATCGGTGGCGGCGCCTCCACCATGGGCACCCTCTCCGGCGGCGGCAACGTCGTCATCTCCATCGGCGAGCGCTGCCTGGTCGGCGCCGAGGCGGGCGTGGGCATCGCGCTGGGCGACGAGTGCGTCGTCGAGGCCGGCCTCTACATCACCTCGGGCACCCGGGTCACCATGCCCGACGGACAGGTCGTCAAGGCGCGCGAGCTGAGCGGCGCGTCCAACATCCTCTTCCGCCGCAACTCGGTCACCGGCACGGTCGAGGCCCGCCCGAACAACGCGGTCTGGGGCGGCCTCAACGAGATCCTCCACAGCCACAACTGACCACCCGGCGGCCGCGACGCGCGGCCGGGCCGCCGACAGCTGTCGGCGGTGGTCACCATCGAGCGCCCTTCCACGGCCCAGGACGGCCCGGGAGGGCGCTCGTGCTGGGGCCGCCGGCAGGAACGAGCGGGCTCGCCGTCCCTCGCGGGTCGCCTCACCGAGGCTGGTCCGACAGCGCCGCATACGCCCGCGCGACCTCGCCCAGGTACTGGTCCAGGCGGAAGCGCACCTCCTCGACGGGGCTGCCGTCGAGGCCCGGGTACGCGAGGCCGGTCCAGACGACCGTCTCCCCCCGCAGCCGGACCCGCACGGCCAGCCGGTCCTGCCCGGCATCCTCCTGGGCCGCCACGTCCACCGTGCGCGGCGCATCCGTCGGACAGAGCGGTCCGCCGGGGCGGAGCAGCCACCCCGGACGAAGGCCGGCCATCCTGCTGTCGCTGCGCGTGATCACGTCGAGGCCGTCGACGAAGAGGTACGTGTGCAGGGCGGAACACACCGGCCGGCCGGGGCACGCCCCGACGAGCAGCGTGCTCACCCCGCCGCCGTTCCGCCCACGGAGGACGGTGGCCCTGAGCTCGCGCGGGGACCTACGCGGCATCCGCCCGATGTGACGTCATGAGGCGATCCTAACGGCGACCACGGCGGCACCTCCTTGCCTCGTTCCGTTCCTCGGCGGCCGCTGTTCCTCGTCGGCCGTCGAGAGGTGCCCGACCGGCAGGAAGGAAAATCACCCGGCGAGGCATAGCGGCGGAGGGGTGCACGCGTCAGGTAGGGCGAGGGGGCGGGGCGCCGGGCGCCGCCGGGAGGAAGGTGACAGTGGATGCCGAAGACGTGCGCGGCTTCCGGGAGTTCGTCGACCACAGGTCGTCGGCGCTGCTGACCACGGCCGTGCTGCTCTGCGGCGGGGACCGGCACGCGGCGGAGGACCTGCTGCAGACCGCGCTGGTCAAGGCTGTGGGCAAGTGGCGGCGGATCGACGACCCGGAGGCGTACGTGCGCCGGATCCTGTACCGGCAGCAGGTCGGCCGGTGGCGGTTGAAGTGGCCGCGGCGGGAGATCTCCGTCGCCGAGCCGCCCGACTTCGGCCCCGGGGGCGGCCGAACCGAGGACCAGATCGCGACCCGGCTGCTGATGCGTGAGGCGCTCGCGGCGCTCACCCACCGGCAGCGGACCGTGCTGGTGCTGCGCTACTACGAGGACCTGCCGGAGGGCGAGGTCGCCCAGCTGCTGGGCTGCTCCGTCGGCACCGTGCGGTCCACCACCCACCGTTCCCTCGCGAAACTGCGCGCGCTGATGCCGGAGGCGGCCGGCGGGCGCCCTGGAACCACGCGTTCCTTCTCATCGCTGGAGTCATCGGAGGTGCGCTCGTGAACGAGGTCGACGAACTGGTGCGCGACGTGCTCACGGAGCAGGCGGACGCGCAGTCGCCCGCGTCGACGCTGCTGGCGGATCGCGTGCTCACGGCGCACCGGCGCCGGGCGCAACGGCGGATCGTCGGAGTAGCCGCGGTGACGGCAGCGGTGGTGGGGCTGGCGTTCTGGGGGCCGCTCCCGGGAGGCGCGGGCCACACGCCCGCCGGGAAGGAGCAAGGAGCCGCGAAGGAGATCGTGGCCCACCCGGACCAGTCGCCACCGCGGGATCTGATCGCGGCGGGAGACGTCATGATGGCCGGGTACGTCGTGCCGGAGCGGGTCCTGTTCGAGGAGAAGGGGGAGAAGAGCAGCGAAGAGTTCAGCGAGGGGGAGATCCGCAGGACCTTCTGGCTGCTGGACCCTGATTCCCGGACCTACGAGAAGGACGAGCGCTGGTCGACCCTTGCGATCGCTCCCAGCGGTCTGCAGGCCGCCGTCCTCGAACGAGGGCTGCCGTCCCGACGGATCGGCATCCTCGACCTGCGTACCCGTGAGGTCGAGCGGTGGATCGACATCGGGGGCGACGACCGTCAAGGCATCGGCGGATTGGCCTTCTCGCAAGACGGCGCGTCCTTGCTGGCCACCACCTACCACGACAATCCGGACCGCTTGCTGGAGGACGCCTCGGGGACCGTGCGGCAGTTCGTGGAGTCGACCCGGACCGGGTTCTGGCACCTCGACCTGGCCACCGGAGAACGCCACTGGGCCGCAGTGGAGGCGCCGGTGGAGAAGGAGCACGGATTCGAGTGGTCCCTGATCAACACGCGGCAGGACTTCGAGTACACCCAGGACGGACGGGCCGTGCGCAGCGGGCTGACCAGTCGGCCGGGGAGGGTGTTCCACGACCTGCGGGGGCGGTCCATCGACCCGCCGCCCGGCGAGGTGGACTGGGAACCGTCGGTGGAGGCGGGGGTCTCACCCGACGGCCGGTTGATGGCAGGGCCCTTCGCAGGGAAGAGGCTGGGTACGTCCTCGTGGATCCTCGACACCCGCACCGGCAGGAAGACCGAGGTGCCGGGCCAGCAACTGCTGGCGTGGGCGGGCAACGACTCGCTGATCGCCTGGGACATCGGGAAGGGCAGTAGCTCCGAACACGCCAACCGGCTGGTGCTGGTGACGATCGGCAGCGACAGGACGGTGCCCCTGAGCGGGCCGCGAGGCAGCAAGGGCGACAAGGGGCGGTGGCAGCCGCTGTTCGTCCGTCGCTGACTCCGACGGTGAGGTCACCGCCCGGGGGACGGGGACCTCACCCTCATGGCGTCCGCTGCCGGCCGTCAGGCCCCGGCCAGCGCCTCGTACCGCTCGCGCAGGTCCGCCGTCACCTCGGTGGAGGCGGACCGCAGCGGGGCGCGGACCGGGCCGGCCGGGAGGCCGAGGTCGGACAGCAGGGCCTTGGCGGTGACGGTGCCGGGCAGGCCCGCCGACATCATGGCCTCGATCAGCGGGACCGCCTCGCGCTGAAGCCGGGCCGCCCGCTCCGTGTCCCGGGCGTCGAAGGCGTCGAGGATCGCCCGGAAGTGCCCGGGCGCGACGTTCGTCACCGTGCCCACGTACCCCGCGCACCCGATCGCGTAGGCGGCGAGCACGTACTCGTCGCACCCCGTGTACACCGCGAGGTCCGACTCGGCCAGCAGCTTCTGCGTGCCGAGCAGGTCGTAGGCGCAGTCCTTGACCGCCGCGACCCGCGGGTGCTCCGCGAGCCGCAGCATCGTCGCCGTCTCGATGCGCACGCCGGACCGGCCGGGGATGTCGTAGAGCATCACGGGCAGCCCCGTGGCGTCCGCCACCGCGCGGAAGTGCTCCTCCAGCGCGTCCTGCGGCGGCCGGCTGTAGTAGGGCGAGACCACCAGGAGCCCGTCCGCGCCCGCCCTCTCCGCCTGCCGGGCCAGCTCCGAGGAGTGCGCCGTGTCGGCGGTGCCCACACCGGCCAGCACCGAGGGCCCCTCGCCCACCGCCGCCCGCACCGCGCCGATCAGCGCGGCCTTCTCCGCGTCCGAGGTGGTCGGCGATTCGCCCGTGGTGCCGTTCAGCACCAGTCCGTCGCAGCCGCCCGACACCAGGCGCTCCGCGAGGACGGCCGCGCCGTCCAAGTCGAGGGCGCCGTCCGGGGAGAAGGGGGTGACCATCGCGCACAGGGCACGTCCGAAAGGAAGCGTCGTCATGCCTGGAGTGTCGGCCGCACCTCGGTGAAGGTCCACTTAAAAGTTCTGGCCTGTATCGGGAAGCAGAACTGAAGCATGGGCCTTCATGTCAACGATCTTCTGGTGCATCCCCCGCAAGAGGGACACGCCGTCCCGGGGCCTCCGTCACCCGTCTAGGCTGGTCGCCCTGCCCGAAGAGCCGACCACGCCGCCCCGAGGAGAACCGCCCAGATGTCAGACAGCACCCCCCTGCCGCCGGTACGGCTGCCCTCCGAGGCGGAGCTGGCGCGGGACGCGCTCGCCACCCCGCTGCTCTCCCGGGCGGCCCGCCTGGCCCGCTGGGCGGGGCCGGACACCCGGGTCGACTCCGGCGGCGGCCTGGTCGAGGAGCAGCTCGCGGCGGCGGCCGAGGTGCTGGGGCTGACCGGCCGGAGCGGCGCGGACGCCGGGGCGGTCACGGACGCCGAGGCTGCCGAGGAGGCCGAGGCGGAGGCGAGCGAGGCGTGGCGCGCCGCCGTCGACACCGGCCTGGTGGAGGTCGTGGACGAGGACGAGGGCACCGTCCGCGCCGGCGACAACCTGACGCTGCTCACCTCCGGCGCCCCCGCCGAGGTGCTGCACATCTGGCTGGACGCCCTGGACGCGGCGATCGCCGACGCCTCCGTCCCCGACCTCGACGACCTGATGGACGCGATGGACGAGGGCGGTGAGATCGACTTCTCCACGCTGGACTGGGACCCGCAGGCCGAGGCCGAGTTCCTCGAGGGCGTCCTCGCGAACCTCTACCTCCTCACCGCCGACGAGCGGGCCCCCGAGGGCACTCCCGTGCCGCTGCCCGCGCTGGCCGCCTCGGTGGTCGTCCCCTCGGACGTCGCCGAGCCGACCGACGCGATGATGGAGGAGGTCTCCACCGCGATGATGCGGCTGGACGACCAGTTCCGGATCCTCGGCCCGACCGGCCTGGCCGACTTCCGGCCGGTCGACGAGTCACTGCTGATCGAGGAGGGCCAGGCGGCGCCGCAGGCCCCCGAGGACGAGCCGGAGGACCTGGAGCGCTACGGCGTCGTCCGGCTGACCCCGCTCGGCCTCTACGGGCTGCGCGCCCGGCTGCTGGACGCCGGATACGACGCCCCCGCCCTCGGCGACCTCGCGGACAAGGGCGCCGAGGCGCTGCTCGACGGCACCGCCCACTACGGCCCGCTGGCCGCCCGCGCGGAGACCGAGCAGTGGCTGGCCCGCCGTGAACCGCTCGCCGCGGCACGGGAGTTGCTGGCCGCCGCCCGGGGCGGCGACGCGGGCGCCCCGCTGCGCCGGCTGCACTGCCAGCAGGCGCTGTCCCTGGTCGGCTCCGAGGCCGAGCCCGCGCTGCGCGAGGTACTGGACGACCCCGAACTCGGCGGCCTCGCCCGGGTCTGGCTGGCCGAGCACGGCGCGGCGGACATCCCCGCGCCCTCGCAGGAGCTGGTCTTCTGGCTCACCGTCGACACCGTCGCCGCGCAGCTGGCCGCCGAGGGCAACTCGGCGGAGCTGGTGGCGCTGGTCGAGGGCCTGGCCGCGCAGCACAGCGGTTTCTTCGACACCGCCTGGCGGGTCGACCACCCGGCCACCGCCGAGGTGCTGGAGGCGATGGGGCGGCTCCACCCGGACAAGAGGATCGCCAAGGAGGCCCGCAAGGCCGCCTACAAGGCCCGCTCCCAGCAGTCCGGCTGAACCACCCGGGCGGCGCCACCGCCCCGCGACCGCGCCACGCGGCGGACCTTCCCCGGCGCCCGCAGGGCGACTTCCGCGCCGCGCCGCGCACCGTGGGGCGGGGCTTCCGTGCCGCGAACTGTCGGGCGGGCTCCCGTGCCGCGCACCCGTCGGGACGGGCTCCTGTGCCGCGAACCGTCGGGCGGGTCTCCGTGCCGCGCACCCTCGGACGGGTCTCCGCGCCGCGCACCGTCGGGTGGGGCCCCCGTGCCGCGAACCGTGGGGCGGGTCCCCCCGCACCGTCGGGTGGGGCCCCCGCGCCGCGCACCGTCGGGCGGGCTTCCGCGCTTCACGTGCCGGAAGCCCGCCCGCACCCCCGGTGTTCAACGGGCGTTCAGACATGGGCGCGACCGTGTGGCCGGAACGTGGCTGTCGGCCACGACGCCACCACCGTCGTCACTCCTCACCGTCCAGGAGAACCCATGTCACTGACGCGCAGGGACTTCACCAGACAGTCCGCCCTGACCGGCGCCGGGATCGCCCTCGCCGGCAGCGTCGGCGTGCTGGCCAGCGCCCCCAACGCCCTGGCGGCGGAGGACGTCACCACCGCCGACGGCGAGCACGCCGGCCCCGGCTACGGCCCGCTGCTGCCCGACCCCGAGGGCCTGCTGGCGCTGCCCGCCGGGTTCTCCTACCGGGTGCTCACCCGGGCCGGCGAGACCCGCCTGGAGTCCGGCGAGGCCACCCCGTCGAACCACGACGGGACGGCGGCCTTCGACGGCGGCCGCGGCACCGTCCTGCTGGTCAACAACCACGAGCTGGGCGGGCCCCGCTCCAACTGGGCCAACCCGGTGCCGCTCACCGAGGGCCTGGTGTACGACCCGGCGGCGTCCGGCGGCTGCACCGTGGTGGAGGTCCGCCGCGACGGGCACGTCACCGAATGGGTGGGCATCGCCGGCACCGCCACCAACTGCGCGGGCGGCAGCACCCCGTGGGACACCTGGCTGACCTGCGAGGAGACCGAGGACAAGGCCGGCCAGAACGGCATGACCAAGGACCACGGCTACGTGTTCGAGGTCGATCCGCTCGACGAGCGCGCCAACCGGAACCCCGAGCCGATCAAGGCGCTGGGCCGTTACGCCCACGAGGCCGTCGTCGTCGACCCCAAGCGCGGGCACCTCTACCTGACCGAGGACGCCTCCAACCCCAACGGCCTCCTCTTCCGCTGGACCCCGCCGGAGGGTTTCCGCCACGGCCGCGGCAAGCTCGCCTCCCTCGCCGACGACGCGGGCACCCTGCAGGCGCCGCGCTGCTTCGACTCGGCCGGCCGCTTCGTCGACGACCTCTCCCGGGCCACCCGCATCGGTACCGTCTACGGCGTCGACTGGGTGGACGTCCCCGACCGCGACGCCCGCACCGTGTCGGTGCGCAAGCAGTTCGCCGCCGGCGAGGTCACCCGGGCCCGCAAGCTGGAGGGCATGTGGTGGGGCGACGGCGGGACCTACCTGGTCTCCTCCTTCGCCCGCGCGGAGAGCCCCGGCGCCGCCCACGACGGCGCCGTCTGGTTCTACGACCCCAAGCGCCGCACCCTCACCCTCAAGGTGCTCATCGGCGTCAACCCCGACCCGGAGGCCGAGGGCGGCTTCGACGGCCCCGACAACATCACCGTCTCGCCCTACGGCGGCCTGGTCATCGCCGAGGACGGCGAGGGCCTCAGCCACCTGTTCGGCGCCACCGACAGCGGCCGCACCTACCCCATCGCCCGCAACGAGCTCAACGACAGCGAGTTCACCGGCGTGACCTTCTCGCCCGACGGCCGCACCCTGTACGCCAACATCCAGACGCCCGGCATCATGCTCGCCATCACGGGCCCCTGGAAGCGCCAGCACCGCAAGGGCTGACCGCCGTCCCGTGACCTCCGGCGGCGGGTACCCGAGGGCGCCCGCCGCCGGTCCGGTCGGACCGCGGCGCTCTCAGAGCGCGCGGGCGGACGGCTGGAGCATGTCGCGGACCGTGCGGGCCTTCACGAACTCGCCGATGGCCGTCATCTCCCACTCGCCGGAGTACTGGCGGATGAACTTGGCCATCATCACGCCCGTCTTGGCCTCCGCCGACGTGAGGTCGAAACGGACCAGTTCGTTGCCCGAGGCGTCCAGCAGGCGGCAGTAGGCCTTGGCGACCTCGGTGAACTTCTGGCCGGTGAAGGAGTTCACCGTGAAGACGAGGCCGGTGACCTCCTGGGGGATCCGCCCCAGGTCGACGGCGATGACCTCGTCGTCGCCGCCGCCCTCGCCGGTGAGGTTGTCACCGGAGTGCTTGATCGCGCCGTTGAGGATGGACAGCTTGCCGAAGTAGCAGGCGTCGACCACGTTGCGCTGCGGGCCGTAGGCAATCACCGAGGCGTCCAGGTCGATGTCCTTGCCGCGGTAGGCGGGCTCCCAGCCCAGGCCCATGCGGACCTGCGAGAGGACCGGCTGCCCGCCCTTGACCAGGGACACCGTCTGGTTCTTCTGCAGGGAGACGCGGCCCTTGTCGAGGTTGACCTTGCCGGAGCCCGGCGCGGGTGCGGCGGGTGCGGCGGGCGGCGCCGGGGGAGCGGGAGTGGAGGCGAAGGTCCGCGGATCGGCGACGGTGGGCTGCGAGGGAGCGGGCGGCGCCGCCGGAGGAGCCGGGGGAGCCGCAGGCGCGGGAGCGGCCTGGGCGGGGGCGGGCGAGGCGGGCTCCTCCACGGAGACGCCGAAGTCGGTGGCGATGCCGGCCAGCCCGTCGGCGTAGCCCTGCCCGACGGCACGGGCCTTCCAGACGCCGTTGCGACGGTAGATCTCGATCACCACGAGGGCCGTCTCGGAGCCGAGACCCGGCGGGGTGAAGGTGGCGAGGACGGAGCCGCCGTCCGCGTCGCGCAGCGTGGCGGTGGGCTCGACGCCCTGGAAGGTCTGGCCGGCCGCGTCCGGGCTGGCCGTCACCACGATCTTCTCGATGGCCGGCGGGACGGCGGCGGTGTCCACGGTGACGGAGTCGGGAGACGTCCCGCCGCCCGAACGGTACGTCACGCCCGGTCCTGACGGCTGGTTGTAGAAGATGAAGTCGTCGTCCGAGCGCACCTTGCCGTCGGCGGTGAGCATCAGGCCCGAGACGTCCAGCCGCACCGGTGCGGTGACCTCGACCGTCACACGGGCGGGATTGAGGGGGATGTTCGAGCCAGGGGTCATAGCGGTCATGTGAGGAAGAACGACCGGGAGCCTTTTACCGTTCCCTTACCGGCCGAACGGGTGGTCCGGACGGGGCGCGAGGGACGGGGCGAGGGACAGGACCGCCCGGGCCCCGGGAGCCGTTGCGCGATACCCGCGCCTGCATTCCCTGTCGGCGAAAAGGGCTCGATCCGTCGGTGCCGCCGGTGAATTGGAGCGGTAATTCGGGCGCTTATTCACCGCACGTTTCCTATTCGAGTATGCCCAATGCGCGGAAGGTCAAACGTCAAGGTTCTGCGAAGATCATGAGGGCGATCCGGGAGGGCCGAGCCGGTGTTACGCCAATGTAATCAGGTTCACAAGGCGACCCTTTTGTCGCGTTCGTACCGCCCGAAACCTCGCATAACGCCCTTCGTGACGCCGTCCGCTGCGCGCCCGCGTGATACCACAGCGGACGCGGTCGCGTAACCCCGCGCGGGAATGCATTTCTCATTTCCGCTGGGTAAGTTCATTTCGCATGACTGCCCTTCAAGCAGCCCCGACGACGCAGACGACGACGACTTCTGAATTCCCCGGCGGATTCCGTGACGGATTCCGCGTCGAACGCCCGAACGTGGCCGACGGCGCCGCCCTGTGGCGCATCGCCCGGGACTCCCGGACGCTCGACCTCAACTCCTCCTACAGCTACCTGCTGTGGTGCCGTGACTTCGCCGCCACCTCCGCGGTGGCCCGCTCCGAGGACGGCCGGGCGGCCGGCTTCGTGACCGGTTTCCTGCGCCCCGAGGACCCCCGGGTCCTCCTGGTGTGGCAGGTGGCCGTGGACGAGCGGTACCGCGGCCACGGACTGGCCGGCCGGATGCTCGACGAGCTGGTGGCCCGGATCGACCGCGAGAGCGAGCTCGGCGTGGACACGGTGGAGACCACCATCACCCCGGGCAACCGGGCCTCCGAGCGCCTCTTCGCCTCCTTCGCCGCCCGCCACGGCGCCCAGGTGACCCACGAGGTCCTGTTCGCCGGCGAGCAGTTCCCGGCCGAGGGAGAGGCCCACGCCCCCGAGGTCCTGCACCGCATCGCACCGCTGTGAGCCACCGCCGCGAGCCGCCCCCACCGCCGGAGGCGGCCCCCGCGCCCGAGAACTCCGGCCCGCCCGCCCGTGCGGCCCTCCCGGCCTCCCCGACTTCCCCGACGTCTCCGACTTCCCACGAGGAGCTCCACGCCGTGACCGTCACCCAGCCCGACCTGACCGTCTTCGAGACCCTGGAGTCCGAGGTGCGCAGCTACTGCCGCGCCTGGCCCACCGTGTTCGACCGCGCCCGGGGCAGCCACATGTACGACGAGGAGGGCCGCGCGTACCTCGACTTCTTCGCCGGCGCCGGCTCGCTGAACTACGGCCACAACAACCCGGTGCTCAAGCGCGCCCTGCTGGACCACCTGGAGCGGGACGGCGTCACCCACGGCCTGGACATGTCGACGACGGCCAAACGGTCCTTCCTGGAGACCTTCCACCGCCTCGTGCTCCAGCCCCGCCACCTGCCCTACAAGGTGATGTTCCCGGGCCCGACCGGCACCAACGCCGTCGAGTCGGCGCTCAAGCTGGCCCGCAAGGTGAAGGGCCGCGAGTCGGTCGTCTCCTTCACCAACGCCTTCCACGGCATGTCGCTGGGCTCGCTCGCCGTCACCGGCAACGCCTTCAAGCGGGCCGGCGCGGGCATCCCGCTGGTGCACGGCACCCCCATGCCGTTCGACAACTACTTCGAGGGCACGGTCCCCGACTTCCTGTGGTTCGAGCGCCTCCTGGAGGACCAGGGCTCCGGCCTCAACAAGCCCGCCGCCGTGATCGTGGAGACCGTCCAGGGCGAGGGCGGCATCAACGTCGCCCGCCCGGAGTGGCTGCGCGCCCTCGCCGAGCTGTGCGAGCGGCAGGACATGCTGCTGATCGTCGACGACATCCAGATGGGCTGCGGCCGCACCGGCGCCTTCTTCTCCTTCGAGGAGGCCGGCATCACCCCGGACATCGTCACCGTCTCCAAGTCCATCAGCGGCTACGGTCTGCCGATGTCGCTCTGCCTGTTCAAGGGCGAGCTGGACGTGTGGGAGCCGGGCGAGCACAACGGCACCTTCCGCGGCAACAACCCGGCCTTCGTCACCGCCACCGCCGCCCTGGAGGCGTACTGGTCGGACGGCTCCGCCCTGGAGAAGCAGACCCTGGCCCGCGGCCTTCAGGTCGACCAGGCACTGGCCCAGATCACCGCCGAGAACCGCCCCGACGTCAAGGAGTACCGCGGCCGCGGCCTGGTGTGGGGCCTGGAGTTCCGCGACAAGGAGCGGGCCGGCCGGGTGGCGCGCCGCGCCTTCGACCACGGCCTGCTCATCGAGACCTCCGGCCCGGAGAGCGAGGTCGTCAAGCTGCTCCCCGCGCTGACGATCACGCCCGACGAGCTGGACGAGGGCCTGCGCGTCCTCGACCGGGCCGTGCGGGAGACGGCGTGACGCGCCGTCCCAGCCCCCGCACGACCGCCGCAACGATCACCAGAGAGGTGAGCACAACACCGTGATAGTCCGATCCTTCAAGGAGATCGAGGGCACCGACCGGCACGTGAAGGCCGCCACCGGTACCTGGGAGAGCAAGCGCATCGTCCTGGCCAAGGAGGGCGTCGGCTTCTCCGTGCACGAGACGGTCCTCTACGCGGGCACCGAGACGACCATGTGGTACGCCAACCACATCGAGGCCGTCGTCTGCACCGAGGGCGAGGCCGAACTCACCGACGAGACCACCGGTGAGAAGTACCTGATCACGCCCGGGACCATGTACCTCCTGAACGGCCACGAGAAGCACACCATGCGGCCGAGGACGGACTTCCGCTGCATCTGCGTCTTCAACCCGCCCGTGACCGGACGGGAGGACCACGACGAGAACGGCGTCTACCCTCTGATCACCGAGGAGGTCTGAGCACCGTGTCCACCACGACGACCGCAACCGCCGCCAACGGCGTCACCGACCTGTATCCCACCCGCGGGGCACAGGAGGTGACGGTCCCCCGCCAGGACCCCGTCGTCTGGGGCAGCCCGGACGCACCCGGCCCGATCCAGCCGCAGGACCTCGGCGCCTTCGAACGCGACGGCTTCCTGGCGGTCGACCAGCTGATCACCCCGGAGGAGGTCCAGGTCTACCGGCGTGAGCTGGACCGTCTGGTGGCCGACCCGGAGATCCGCGCCGACGAACGCTCCATCGTCGAGCCGCGCACCCAGGAGATCCGCTCGGTCTTCGAGGTGCACCGGATCAGCGAGCTCTTCGCCCGCCTGGTCGCCGACGAACGCGTCGTCGGGCGGGCCCGGCAGATCCTGGGCTCGGACGTCTACGTCCACCAGTCCCGGATCAACGTCAAGCCCGGCTTCGGAGCCTCCGGCTTCTACTGGCACTCGGACTTCGAGACCTGGCACGCCGAGGACGGTCTGCCGAACATGCGGACCGTGTCGGTGTCGATCGCGCTCACCGAGAACTTCGACACCAACGGCGGCCTGATGATCATGCCGGGGTCGCACAAGACCTTCCTCGGCTGCGCGGGGGCCACGCCCGAGGACAACTACAAGAAGTCGCTGCAGATGCAGGACGCGGGCACGCCGTCCGACGAGGCGCTCACCGCCCTCGCCGGACAGCACGGCATCAAGCTCTTCACGGGCAAGGCCGGTTCGGCGACCTGGTTCGACTGCAACTGCATGCACGGGTCCGGGGACAACATCACGCCCTTCCCGCGCAGCAACGTCTTCGTCGTGTTCAACAGCGTGGAGAACGCCGCCGTCGAGCCGTTCGCCGCGCCGGTGCGGCGCCCCGCCTTCCTCGGGGCCCGGGACTTCACGCCGGTGCGCTGAGCCGGCCGCGTCCCCCGGGCGCGCCGGGCATCCCCTCCGCCCGGCGCGCCCGGCGGCGTTCCACCGCGCCGGGCGCTTCGGCGTGCTCGCGTCGGCCGGCGGGCCGGGGCGTTCGGCGCGCCGGGCCGTTCAGCGTTCCAGGGCGTCGAGCAGGCGGTCGACGTCCCCGGGGCCGTTGTGGAGGTGGAAGGCGGCCCGCAGACTGCCCGCGCGGTCGGAGACCTCGATCCCGGCCGCGGACAGCGCGGCCCGCCGTCCGCCCAGCCCCGGCACCGACACGATCGGCGAGCCCGGCGAGGGCAGCGGCTCGTGCCCCAGCCGCAGCAGACCCTCGCGGAAGCGGTCCGCCAGCGCCAGGTCGTGCCGCCGGATCGCCTCCACCCCCACCTCCTCCACCAGGGTCAGGGACCGCGCCCCGGCCACGCAGGCGACGCTCTGCGGCTCGTCGAACCGCCGTGCCGTGCGCGCCAGTTCGGCCACCGGCCCGTAGCAGCTCGCCCACGGGTCCTCGCCCGCCACCCAGCCGGCGGTCAGCGGCAGCAGCCCGCCGAAGTCCTCCGGGACGGTCAGGAACGACAGGCCGAACATGCCGCACAGCCACTTGTGCGTGACGGTGACGGTGAAGTCGTACTCCCCGGCGTCCAGCGGGAGCCAGCCCGCCGCCTGGGACACGTCCAGGCAGATCCGCGCACCGTGGGCCGAGGCGGCGGCGCGCAGCGCGGGCAGGTCGACCAGCCGGCCGTCGGCCGACTGCACGGCGCTCACCGCCACCATCGCGGTCCCCGGACCGACCTCCTCGGGGATCCGCTCCAGGGGCACCGTCCGGACCTTCAGGTCGCCGCGCACGTGGAACGGGTTGACCAGCGAGCTGAAGTCGCCCTCCGCCGTGAGCACCTCGGCGCCGGCCGGCAGCGAGGCCGCGATCAGCGCGCAGTACCCCACCACCGAGGTGCCGACGGCCACCCGGTCGGCGGTCACGCCCATGATCCGCGCGTAGGCGGCCCGGGCCTCCTCGACGGGCCCGAAGAAGTCGGGGGGCAGCCCCGCCGCGCCCCCGTCCAGGGCGGCACGGGCGGCGCGGGCGGAACGGGACGGGACCAGGCCCACGGCGGCGGTGTTCAGGTACACGCGCGCCGGGGCGAACTCGGACGCGACGACAGGGGCAAGGTCGAGGTTCGGCATGACACTCACCATGCATCCCCGGCCGCTCCCCGTCCACGGTGCGTCACCGCGCCGCGCGGCAGGCGCCCGGCACGCCGCAGCGAACACGGGGCGCCCGAGCGGGCCCGGGGCGCCGCGGCGGACACGGCATGCGCGACGGGCCCCGGGCGTGCGCCGTCACCAGGGGGACGGCTCCCTCGGTCGCTCTCTGGTCCCCCTTGGCGGCTTCCGCGCGCAGGGTCTTGCGGGTTTTCC
>NZ_JBEOVU010000044.1:0-56662 GCF_040295685.1 Streptomyces sp. NPDC002734 | reverse complement strand
CGTGCTGAACGAGGTCTCCGGCGCGCTGCTCGCCACGCTGAACCCCGAGCGCTGCATGGAGCTGACGGCGCGGCTGGCGGCCGATGCGCCGTCACCAGGGGGACGGCGCACGCCCGTCCGTCACCGCTGCGGGACCTCGCAGCCGTCGGGTCCGCAGGCGTCCCCGTCGGAGAGCACCGTCAGCGGCGACCGCTCGCCCCAGGCCTGGGTGAGGGCCTGGGAGAACAGCTCCACCGGCTGCGCGCCGGAGACCCCGTACCGGCGGTCGATGACGAAGAACGGCACGCCGGAGACGCCCAGTTCGGCCGCCTCCTGCTCGTCGGCCCGCACCTCGGGGGCGTACGCGGACGGGTCGCCCAGCACCTCGCGCACCTCGTCCTCCGCCAGGCCGGCCCGCACCGCCAGCTCGACCAGGTACTCGTCGGCGTCGCCGAAGACCGAACGCTCCTCGGCGAAGTTGGCCCGGTAGAAGAGGTCCAGCAGCTCGCTCTGGCGGCCCCGCTCCTTCGCCAGCTGCAGCAGCCGGTGCAGGTCGAAGGTGCCGCCGTGGTCACGGCCCTCGGACCGGTACGGCAGGCCCTCCCCGGCCGCCTGCGCCGCCAGGTTCGCCTCGCCGGCCGCCGCCTGCTCCTCGGTCATCCCGTACTTCTTGGCCAGCAGCCCGAGGACCGGCTCCACGTCCCCCTTGGCGCGCCCGGGATCCAGCTCGAACGACCGGTGCACGACCTCGACGTCGTCACGGTGCGCGAAGGCGGCCAGCGCCTTCTCGAAACGGGCCTTCCCGACATAACACCAGGGGCACGCGATGTCCGACCAGATCTCCACACGCACGGGGGCACTCCATCAAGCAGGGGGCAGTTCTCCGTGCGGAAACCGTTCGCCCGGCCGCCGCATTCCCGGCGGCCGGACTTCGCGGTCCCGGGCCTACTTCCAGGCGCTCGCGGCTGCCCGCAGCGCGCCCGCGAGGTCCACATCGGCGCCCCGCTCCGCCAGCGCCGCGCCCAGCGCGGCCAGGCTGCCCTGGACGGCGCCCGGCGTGGCGTCCCGCCCGTAGTGGTTGACCCGGATCATCTCGGAGGCGAGCGCGCCGCCCCCCGCCGCCAGCGGCAGCGCGGGGTCGGCCGCCAGCGCCCGCGCGACCAGCTCGGAGGCCACCACCCCGGCCGGGGTGCGCAGCGTGGTCGCCACCGGCGCGGCGTCCCGCGCGTCGTGGACGTACGGCTCCAGCCCGCCGCCCAGCGCCACCGCGCCGGCCCGGGTCGCCGCGGCGGCCGACGCGTGGCGGGCCATCAGCGCCTCCAGGCCCTCGCCCTCGACCCGCTCCACGCAGGCCTCCAGCGCCAGCATCTCCAGCTGCGCCGGGGCGTGCAGCAGCGCGGTGCGGCCGCGGTCGATCCACCGCTCCTTCCAGTCCAGCAGCGACAGGTAGGAATGGCGGGGCGCCTTCGGGTTGGCGGCCATCCGCGCCCAGGCCCGCTCGCTCACCGACACCGCGGAGACGCCCGCCGGGCCGCCCAGCGCCTTCTGCGCGCCGATCACGCACAGGTCGACGCCCCACGCGTCGGTCAGCACCGGCTCCGCGCCCACGGAGGCCACCGCGTCCAGGTACAGCAGCGCGCCGTGCTCCCGGACCACCTCGCCGATCTCCCCGACCGGGTTGGTGTTGCCGGTGGCCGCCTCGGCGTGCACCAGCGAGACGAAGTCGATCTCCGGGTGCTCGGCCAGCGCCTCGCGGATCTGCCCCGCGGTCACCGCGGTGTGGAAGGGCACCGCCAGGTCGTGCACCGTCGCGCCGCAGTCGCGCAGCCAGTCGCCGAAGGTCTGCCCGTAGGGACCGGTGACGACGTTCAGCGCCACCGTCCCCGGACCCGCGCAGCCGCGAATCGCGCCCTCCAGCGGCAGCAGCGCCTCGCCCTGGGTGATGACGACGTCGTTGCGGGTGCCGAGCAGCCGCGCCACCCGGTCCGCGACGTCGGCGAAACGGGCGGCGCTGAGCGGCGCCAGGTCCAGGAAGGGGTGGGTCACGGTGGTGCTCTCTTCGCTCAGGAACTGCGGGGGACTGGCACGTATGCCGCGCGCGGGCCGATGCGGGAAGGGCCGACGCGGGAAAGGCCGATGCGCCCTGAGGGTAACCGGTGCCCGGGCGGGGCAGCGGACGGCCCGGTTCCGGCCGCCCTCGGGACGGCCGCGGACACCCGCGGAGAACGGCCCGGCAACAGCCGGTGAACTCTCTGTCCGCCGCCGCCCACGGCCTCCCCGGGGCCGGGAGCCGACCGTACGTTGTCCCCACCATGGACACGTTCCCCTGGGAGATCGCCCTCACCGTGCTCGGTGTCGTCATACCGGCGGTGGCCGGCGTGTACGAGTTCTTCTTCATCGGCAGGAGGCGGCTCGGCTACCGCATCCAAATGGACACCCGGGCGTTCGGCGGCGAGTTCGCCGGCGCGCGGCACCCCTCCCTGGTCCTGATCCGGATCGAGAACAACGGCTCGGTCCCCGTCGACGTCGACGACTACATGGAGACCGACCCGGTGGGGCTGTCCGTCCGCTTCCCGCGCCGCCGGGTCGTGCGCGCCTTCGACCCCGCGCGGCGCGGCCCCAGCTCGCCCACCAACGCCGTACCCGAGCTCAACCGGGACCCGGAGCGGGCCGAGCCCGACGTGCTGCGGCTGCCCCGGGTGCCGCTCAACCGCAACGAGCACTACAAGGTGCTCGTCCTACTCGACGAACTCGACCCGGACGCCGCGCCCGACCGGGACGGCGACGCGTCCGACGCGGTGATGGAGAGCCGGATCAAGGGCGGCCGGGTCATCCGCACCCGGTACCGCTCGGGCGTGTCCCGGGGCGTGGTCGCGCTGATCACCGTGATGGCCTCGCTGATCGTCGCGCTGTACTACGTGTCCGGCGAGGACTCCGCCGCCGTGGACTGCGCCTCCGGCAAGCTCACCGTGGTCGGCTCCACCGCGTTCCGTCCCGTGGTGGAGAAGGCCGCCGAGAGCTACCTGCGGGCCTGCGCCGGCGTCCCCGGCGAGGTGGAGATCGACGTCCGGGCGACCGGCAGCCAGGAGGGCGTCCGCGCCCTCGACGAGGCGGGACGCCGCGCCGGCGAGGAGGGCCCGGCGATGCTCGCCTTCTCCGACGGGCCGAAGAGCGAGGGGCACCCGCAGCTGCTGCCCCGCCCCGTGTCGTTCTCCCTCCTCACCCTGGTCGTCAGCGAGGACGCCGGGGTCCAGGACCTGACGCCGGCGCAGATCCGGCGCGTCTACGCGGGCCGGTACCGCAACTGGAAGGACGTCGGCGGCAACGACCTGCCGATCGCCCTGGTCGGCCGCTACTCCAGCTCCGGCAGCCGGCGTGCCCTGGAGGAACGTCTCCTCGACGGCGCCACCGAGCCCAACGTCACCTCCCAGGACTGCCGCCGGCGGGTCGCCCGCCCCGACAACCCCACGCTGCGCTGCGAACGCGGCTCCACCTCGGAGGTCCTGGACACCGTCGCCGCCGTCCCGGGCGCCCTCGGCTACGCGGAGGCCCACGCGGCCGCCGCCGAGGCGGACCGCCTCCACCTGGTCCGCATCGGCGGCCACCCGGCCGAGCTGGACGCCGCCGACCGCGGCGTCTACCCGTTCTGGGCGACGGAGTACGCGTACACCTACGGGCAGCCGGCGGCCGACTCCCTGACCGCCGGGTTCCTGCGGTACATCACCCAGGAGGTCGGCCAGGACGTGATCCGCGAGTACGGTCAGCGCCCCTGCGCGGACCTCGCCAACCCGCGCCTGTGCCGCCCCTCATGACGGAGCGGGACCGGGGGATCTAGGGTGCGGTGCATGAGCGATCACGCGGTGCTGCGGGTGAAGGGGAGGGTGCTGGTCGGGCCCGAGGAGGTCCGCGACGAGATCTGGGTGGTCGGCGGGCGGATCAGCCTCGACCGCCCGGCCGGGGCCCGGGACGTCCGCACGGTCGAGGGCTGGGTCCTGCCCGGGCTGGTCGACGCCCACTGCCACGTCGGACTCGGTGCCCACGGCGCGGTGCCGGACGACGTCGCGGAGAAGCAGGCGCTGACCGAACGGGAGGCCGGTGCGCTGCTGCTGCGGGACGCCGGATCGCCCGCCGACACCCGGTGGACCGACGAGCGCGAGGACTTGCCGAAGATCATCCGGGCCGGGCGGCACATCGCCCGCACCCGACGCTACATCCGTGACTTCGCCTGGGAGATCGAGCCGGAGGACCTGGTCGCGTACGTCGCCCAGGAGGCGCGGCGCGGCGACGGCTGGGTGAAGCTGGTCGGCGACTGGATAGACCGCGGCGAGGGCGACCTCGCGCCCTGCTGGCCCCGCGGGGCCGTCGAGGCCGCGATCGCCGAGGCCCACCGGCTGGGCGCGCGGGTCACCGCGCACTGCTTCGCCGAGAACTCGCTGCGGGACCTGGTCGAGGCGGGCATCGACTGCGTCGAGCACGCCACCGGGCTCACCGAGGAGACCATCCCGCTCTTCGCGGAACGGGGCGTGGCCATCGTCCCGACCCTGGTCAACATCGCCACCTTCCCGAAGCTGGCGGCGGGCGGGGAGGAGAAGTTCCCGCGCTGGTCCGCCCACATGCGGCGGCTGCACGAGCGGCGGTACGAGACGGTGCGCTCCGCGTGGGACGCCGGCGTGCCGGTGTTCGTGGGCACCGACGCCGGAGGATCGCTGCCGCACGGGCTGGTCGCACAGGAGGTCGCCGAGCTGGTGCGGGCGGGCATCCCGGCCGCCGACGCGGTCGGGGCCGCCTCGTGGACCGCGCGGTCCTGGCTCGGCCGGCCCGGCATCGAGGAGGGCGCCCCCGCCGACCTGGTCGTCTACGACGCCGACCCCCGCCAGGACGTCGCCGCCCTCGCCGCACCCCGGCGTGTCGTCCTCGACGGCCACGTGGTGGCGTGAGCCGAGCGTGAAGGCCGGGGCCCCGTGCACGGAGCCCCGGCCGAAGGCGGTGCCGGGGAGGGGGAGTTACTCCCCGACCCCCGCGAGGTCCCGCAGACGCCGGCCCTGCGCGGCCCGCTCCGCCGCCCGCTGCTCGTCGAAGGTGCGGCCCGCCGCCCCCTGCAGCAGCGCCTTCGTCTCGATCACCGCGTCCCGCGGCGCGGCCAGCAGCGCGGCCACGAGATCACGCACCGTGTCGTCCAGCTGCTCGCGGTCGACCGCGAGGTTGGCCAGACCGCTGGAGACCGCCTCCTGGGCCGTCACGAACCGTCCGGTGGCGCAGATCTCCAGCGCACGGGCGTATCCCACGAGCGCCACCAACGGCTGCGTGCCGGTGAGGTCGGGCACCAGGCCCAGGCTGGTCTCGCGCATGGCGAACTGCACGTCGTCCGCGACGACCCGCAGGTCGCAGGCGAGAGCGAGCTGGAAGCCGGCGCCGATGGCGTGCCCCTGCACGGCCGCGACGGTGACGATGTCACTGCGGCGCCACCAGGTGAACGCCTCCTGGTACCCGGCGATGATCGCGTCCATCTCGGCGTCGCCGCCGCGGGCCATGTCCAGGAAGGACGGCTCGCCGGGGAAGCCCTCGGGCGTGAACGCCTGGCGGTCGAGCCCCGCGGAGAAGGACTTGCCCTCACCGCGCAGCACGACCACCCGGACGTCGCCCGGGAGCGCACGGCCGGCCTCCGCGAGGGCCCGCCACAGGGCAGGGCTCTGCGCGTTGCGCCGGGCCGGGTTGGTCAAGGTCACCGTCGCGGTCTCACCGTCGACGACGAGCCGGACTCCGTCCTTGTCGAGGACAGGGTCGAGCGAAGTCATGACGCCTCCGAATGGGTGCGGTCGGCCGACGCGTCCCCGTGGGACGCGCCGGTAAGTGACTGCACAGTAACCACCCGGTCGGTCGGTGGACCGACCGGGTGGCCGCCGTTCATCGGAGCCGACGGCTGCCCGGCCTCAGGCCGACTGCGCCTTCTTGCCACGCGTCGCCCCGCCACGCCCACGGAGCGTGACACCCGACTCGCTGAGCATCCGGTGCACGAAGCCATACGAGCGGCCGGTCTCTTCGGCCAGCGCCCGGATGCTCGCACCGGAGTCGTACTTCTTCTTCAGGTCTGCCGCGAGCTTGTCGCGCGCGGCGCCGGTAACCCGGCTGCCCTTCTTCAGAGTCTCGGCCACCCGTGCCTCCTCATGGGAAGTGCGCTCTGGTCCTCTCATGATCACCCCTCCCCGCCGTCCTGGCCACCCATTCGGCAAGGTCCGTGCGACCGGCTTTTGACGACAGGAGCGTGTGCGCACAATCGGAATGCGTCATTCTGTCGACCGGTACCCGCACAGCTGAGCGGTATTCCGGACGAATCAGCAGGTCATGGGCGCAAAGCGGCCGGGCTCCCCGAAGAGGGGAGCCCGGCCGAAAATCCATGCATGACACACCTGGGTACCAGGAGTTCTCACACAGATGATGGAGCGGGGATCGTCCGAATGATCCAATACGGGTCAGGCGAGCGCCACCAGGTCGGCGTACGAGGCGCCCCAGAGGTCCTCGATGCCGTCCGGGAGCAGGATGATCCGCTCCGGCTGGAGCGCCTCCACCGCGCCCTCGTCGTGGGTCACCAGGACCACCGCGCCCTTGTAGGTGCGCAGCGCCCCGAGGATCTCCTCGCGGCTGGCCGGGTCGAGGTTGTTGGTGGGCTCGTCCAGCAGCAGCACGTTGGCCGAGGAGACGACCAGCGTCGCCAGGGCGAGACGGGTCTTCTCGCCGCCGGAGAGGACGCCGGCCGGCTTGTCGACGTCGTCGCCGGAGAACAGGAACGAGCCGAGCACCTTGCGGACCTCGACCAGGTCCAGGTCGGGCGCCGCCGAGCGCATGTTCTCCAGCACCGAGCGCTCCGGGTCCAGCGTCTCGTGCTCCTGGGCGTAGTAGCCGACCTTCAGGCCGTGCCCGGGGACGATCCGGCCGGTGTCGGGCTGCTCCACCCCGGCCAGCATGCGCAGCAGGGTGGTCTTGCCCGCGCCGTTGAGGCCCAGGATGACGACGCGTGAGCCCTTGTCGATGGCCAGGTCGACGTCGGTGAAGATCTCCAGCGAGCCGTAGGACTTGGACAGCTCCTCGGCCATCAGCGGAGTCCTGCCGCAGGGCGCCGGCTCCGGGAAGCGCAGCTTGGCGACCTTGTCGGACTGGCGGGCGTCCTCGAGGCCGGAGAGCAGCCGCTCGGCACGACGGGCCATGTTCTGCGCGGCGACCGTCTTGGTGGCCTTGGCGCGCATCTTGTCGGCCTGGGCGTTGAGCGCCGCGGCCTTCTTCTCGGCGTTCTGGCGCTCGCGCCTGCGGCGCTTCTCGTCCGCCTCGCGCTGCTGCTGGTAGAGCTTCCAGCCCATGTTGTAGACGTCGATGGCGGCCCGGTTGGCGTCCAGGTAGAAGACCTTGTTGACGACCGTCTCGACCAGCTCGACGTCGTGGGAGATCACGACGAAGCCGCCGCGGTAGCTCTTCAGGTAGTCGCGCAGCCAGACGATCGAGTCCGCGTCGAGGTGGTTGGTCGGCTCGTCGAGCAGCAGGGTGTCGGCGTCCGAGAAGAGGATGCGGGCCAGCTCGATACGACGGCGCTGACCGCCGGACAGGGTGTGCAGCGGCTGGCCGAGCACCCGGTCGGGCAGATTGAGGGCGGCGGCGATGGTGGCGGCCTCGGCCTCGGCGGCGTAGCCGCCCTTGGTGAGGAACTCGGTCTCCTGGCGCTCGTACTGCTTCATCGCCTTCTCGCGCGTGGAGCCCTTGCCGCTGGCGATGCGCTCCTCGTTCTCGCGCATCTTGCGCAGCAGCACGTCGAGCCCGCGGGCGGACAGGACACGGTCGCGGGCGAGCACGTCGAGGTCACCGGTACGGGGGTCCTGCGGGAGGTAGCCGACCTCGCCGGAGCGGGTCACGCTGCCGGCGGCGGGGATGCCCTCGCCGGCCAGGACCTTGGTGAGGGTGGTCTTGCCGGCGCCGTTGCGGCCGACCAGGCCGATGCGGTCGCCCTTGGCGACGCGGAAGCTGGCGGACTCGATGAGAACGCGGGCTCCGGCACGCAGTTCGATACCGGTGGCGGTGATCACGGACAGACTCCAGGGCGTGAGAAAGGGCGGACGGTCTTCGCGGAGGCGTACCGCCGTCTAATGCGCGAGGAGAAAGGCCATGCCGAAAAGTCTAACGGGCGGATGCAAGCAGATTTCCCGGCGTGCGTTGTCGGACCCGGGTGCCAGACTGTGCAACAGGTCACACAAAACCGACATCCGAGGCAGGTGGTGGCGATGGCCGACTCACGAGGCGGGCCGTCCGGTCTGTGCCCGACGCTGCTCTACGCGGACGCCAGGGCGGCGGTCCGGCAGCTGACCGAGGCCCTGGGCTTCCGGCAGCTCGCCCTGTACGAGGGCGAGGGCGGCACGGTGGCGCACGCCGAGCTCGCCCAGGGCGGCGGGGTGGTGATGCTCGGCTCCAAGGACAACGGCGGAGTCTTCGCCCGGGCCATGCGGGACGCCGGTCCGGCCGGGGTCTACGTGGTCGTCGAGGACGTCGACGCCCACCACGCCCGCGCCGTGGAGCACGGCGTGGAGATCCTCACGGCGCCGGCCGACCAGGACTACGGCTCACGGGACTACATGGCCAGGGACCTCGAGGGCAACGTGTGGAGCTTCGGCACGTACGCCCCCGGGACGCCCGCCTGAGCCGACGCCCGCCTGAGCCGACCGCGCGTGGCTTCCCGCCCGGCTGCCCGGGGCCGCGGCGGACGGCGGTCAGCCGCCCCCGGTGTGCACCTGGAAGGCCGCCCGGCGCACGGCCCTGGCCAGCGCCGGGTCCGGGTGGGCCGCGGCCAGAGCCACCAGCACCTGCACGGTGCGCGGGTGGCCGACGGCGCGGACCTCCTCCAGCAGCTGCGGCACGGTCGGCTGCATCGCCGACTCCAGGTGGCGCACCAGCATCGGGCCCTCGCCGTGGTCGGCCACCGCCGCCGCGGTGTCGACCCACAGCCAGGTGGCCTCCTCCCGGGTGAGCACCTCGTGGGCGTCCTCGGCGTCGGCGCCCTCGTGCACGGCGAGCCACAGCAGCGCGTAGGGCCGCAGCACCGCCTCGGCGGCCGCGGCGCGGACCTCCGCCTCGGCGGGGGCGCCGACGACCCGCAGCGCGTCGAAGGCCAGGCCGCGCAGCAGGGCGTCCTCGCCGCGGGCGGCGGTCAGCAGCTCGGCGACCGCGCTGCCCACCGGACGGGCCGCCAGCCACGCCTGGTACTCGGCGCGGGCGGCGTTGGGCCGCAGCCGGGCGCAGCCGCGCAGCATGTCCTCGGCGGCCTGCTCGATGTTGCCCGCCGGGCTCTGGGCGGCCACGCAGATCTGCTCGAGCTTGACCCAGACCGCCCAGCTGCCCAGCGGGGTCAGCGTGGCCTGCCGGGCCGGACCCTCGTCCTCCAGCTCCAGGGCGCCCACGCCGGCCAGCGCGCCCAGCGCCCAGTCCAGCAGCGGGGCGAACTCGCCCGCCGTCACCGGCCGGGGGACCGTCCGCTCCCCGGGCAGCGGCGGCGAGGCCGTCGGCTCGGTGGGCGGCTCGGAGGGATGGGCGTCCGCTGTCGCCGTGTAGGGGACCTCGCAGCGCTCGGTGCGCAGCTCGGTGACCCGCTGCCCGAGCAGGTCCAGGAGCTGCTCCACCGGCACCGGTCCGGCCGACAGCTGGAGGAAGGAGAGCACCTGCGGCATCGCCGAGACGGTGTCGGACACCGCGGAGTGCTCCAGGTCGTCGGGCTCGGGGCAGGCCAGCGACCAGGCGTCGAAGAGGGCGACCCAGCCGCGCAGCACGGCGCTGTCGTCACGGTCCCAGGCGCGCAGCCGCCACCCGGGGCGGGCGTCGGCGCCGTGCACCTCGACCAGTCCGGCCAGCCGGGCGATGTCCCAGTCGGAACGGACCCGCTCGACGCTCAGCCCGAGCTCCCGGGCGGCGCGGGCGGCGGTCGGGTCGGAGAGCGTGCCCTTGCCGTCGGGGGTGCCGCCCTCGGTGCCGGGGCCCAGCGCCGCGTCGGCCCAGCGGGCCACACGGACCGGGCCGGTCAGCCGGGCGCGCGCCATGGCGGCCAGCGCGGAGCGGGGCGGCGTCCCCTCGGGTGGCCGGGGCGCCGGCCTCGGGGCACGCCGCTGGTCCGTCACTCGGGGGGCGGCGGCCAGGGGTCGGGTACGGACGAGTCGAAGCCTGGAGTCGCGCGGGTTACGGGACGTCACGGGGGCAGTCTCTCGGTTGGGGGACCGAAAACCCAAACGGAACGTCCGGTCGGCCTTCGGAAGGGTGCCTCCGAAGGCCGACCGGGGCGTCACATGAAGGGCGTGAGGAAGCGGCGCACGGCCTCTTCGTACCGGTTCGGATCGCTGTTCCACATCGCCGCGTGCGGCGCGTCGCGGAAGGTCCGCAGCGTCACCAGCTGCGGCAGGCGGTCGGCGAGGGTGCGGGACAGCTCCCAGTCGGCCACCTCGTCGCCGGGCCCGTGCAGGATCAGCGTGGGCGTCCGCAGCGGTTCGGGGGCGTCCCAGGCGGGGTCCTCGTGGGCCTGCAGCCTGCCGCGGGCCGCGCGCACCGCCAGCGGCAGCAGGGCGCGGGGCACCCCGCGGGCGGAGGCCAGGGTGCGCGCCGTCGCCTCCCAGTCCAGCACCGGCGAGTCCAGCACCAGCCCGGCGATCCGGCTCCGCAGAGGTGAGCGCTGGGCCGCGCGCAGCGCCATGGTCGCGCCGGCGGACCAGCCCAGCAGGACCACCCGGCGCGCGCCGAAACGGACGGCGTAGCGGATCGCGGCGTCCAGGTCGCGCCATTCGGTCTCGCCGAAGTGGAACCGGCGGTCGGGGGAGCGCGGGGCGTCCGGGTCGCCGCGGTGGGCCAGGGCGAGCACCGCGAAGGACTGGTCGTGGAAGAAGGGGAGCAGGTTGAGCACCTGTTCACGGGTGGAGCCCAGGCCGTGGGCGGCGATCACCCAGGTGGAGCGCTGCCCCGGCATGAACCAGGCGGGCAGCATGCCCAGCTCGCCGGGGACCTCCACGTCCGCGTAGGTCAGATCCAGGGCGGTCACCGGGTTGCCGACGCGCAGCGACGGCGTGAGCCACACGCGGTCGCCGGCGCGGAAGGAGCCCCGCTGCACGCTCCGCAGGCCGCGGACGACCGCGTCCGCCGCGTGCGCGACGTCCTCGCGGACCGGGCCGACCACGGCGTGCGCACCGCCGGCCCCGCCGTCCTTGCCGATGAGCCCGTAGTACCCCGGGCGCAGGGCCGCCAGGTCGCGGGTGAGGCTGATCCAGTCCTCGCCGACGGCGTGCACGGTGAGATGGGGCTCCGTGGGCAGCGGGCGGTCCGGTGGCGTCTTGAGCGCGGCGTCTCCCGCCAGCCGTCCGGCGGCCACGGCCGCCGCCGCTCCGGCGACCGCCGTGACAGCTGTAGCGGCCTTGATGTTCACAGTGCGCACCTGACCAGTTTCACGGAGCTCCCCAGACCTCGCCACCGCAAGCCGCGTCGGGCTTCCTCGCACGCACGTGTGCCCCGTTCCGGCGCTGTCAGCCCTCGGCGGGCCGCCCGTAGTGGCGCAGACGCTCCGCTGTCTCCGTGAGCTGTGCGGGTGTCAGGAGGGAGGGGGAGCGGCCCGGGACGGAGGAGGCGAGCAGCCACAGGCGGCACATCCACTCCAGCTGGGCGGTGCGGTCGTACGCCTGGTCGAGGTCGTCGCCGCAGGCCACCGTGCCGTGATTGCGCAGCAGGCAGGCCGTGCGGTCCCGCAGCGCGTCCACGGCGGCCGCGGCGAGCTCCTCGGTGCCGTAGGTCGCGTAGCGGGCGACCTGGACCGGGCCGCCGAGCGCGGCCGTCATGTAGTGGACCGGCGGCAGTTCGTCGACCAGCGTGGAGACGGCCGTGGCGTGCACCGCGTGGGTGTGCACCACGGCCCCGGCGCCGGTGGCGCGGTACACGGCGAGGTGCAGCGGCAGCTCGCTGGTCGGCTCGGCACGCCCCAGCACCCGGCGCCCGTCGAGGTCCACGCCGAGCACGTCGCCGGGCCCCAGGCGGTCGTAGGGCACCCCGGAGGGGGTGACCAGCACCGTGTCGCCGACGCGCACCGAGAGGTTGCCCGAGGTGCCGACCACCAGGCCCTCCTCGGCGGTGCGGCGGGCGGCGGCCACCAGCCGCCGCCAGGCCTGTGCCGTTTCGTCCGGTACGCTCGTCCGCTCGGTGTCGCGCATGGCGGGGATCCTGCCACCTCCGGCGGCCTCGCCGGGGCCGTGACAAGGATCTCCCCGGCGCCGCCGGAGCCGCCGTGCCGCAGCCGGCCCGCGCGGGGTGCCCGGGAGAGGCGGAAGCCTTGCGGCCGTTGGGCCGTATCGACACGTCGACACCTTCGGCCGACCTCGCGGGCAGGCGGTCCGGGACCCCCGTGGGGCCCGCATGGGTGAGCGTAAACCGCGCGTAGGGCGTCAGTTCACCTTCCGTTCACCCTGGTTACCTACGTTCGAATCGCCAACGACGTCGAACGATTGCCTGGGTAAATGGAAAGCTTCTCGCTGATCCTCGCGATTGTGGTGATCACCGCTCTCGCGTTCGATTTCACGAACGGTTTCCACGACACCGCCAACGCCATGGCCACCACGATCTCCACCGGCGCGATGAAGCCGAAGATCGCCGTGGCGATGTCCGCCGCGCTGAACCTTGTGGGTGCTTTCCTCTCCGTGGAGGTCGCCAACACGATCTCCAAGGGACTCGTCGACGAGTCGGGGATCCAGCCCGAGGTGATCTTCGCGGCCCTGGTGGGCGCCATCCTCTGGAACCTGGTGACCTGGCTGGTCGGTCTGCCGTCCAGCTCCTCGCACGCCCTCATGGGCGGTCTGCTGGGCGCCACCGTCGCCTCCGCCGGCTTCGGCGCGGTCAACGGCGGCACGCTGGTCACCAACGTGCTGATCCCGGCTCTCGCCGCCCCGGTGGTGGCCGGCATCGCCGCCACCGTCGGCACGCGGATGACCTACAAGCTCGGCTCGAAGACCGAGGAGCGGACCGCCAAGAAGGGCTACCGCGCCGGCCAGATCGCCTCCGCGGCCCTGGTCTCCCTCGCCCACGGCACCAACGACGCCCAGAAGACCATGGGTGTCATCACCCTGGCCCTGGTCACCGGCGGCGTGCTCGTCCCGGACTCCGACCCGCCGGTGTGGGTCATCGCCTCCGCGGGCATGGCCATCGCGCTCGGCACCTACCTCGGCGGCTGGCGCATCATCCGCACGATGGGCAAGGGCCTGACGGACCTCCAGCCGCAGCAGGGCTTCGCGGCCCAGACCTCCGCCGCCACGGTCATCCTGGCCTCCTCCCACCTGGGCTTCTCGCTCTCCACCACGCACTCCGTCTCGGGCGCCGTGATGGGCGCCGGACTCGGCCGCAAGGGCGGCGTGGTCCGCTGGTCCACCGCCGGCCGGATGCTGGTCGCCTGGCTGCTCACCCTGCCGGCCGCCGCGCTGGTCGCCGCGGGCGCCGAGTACGTCACCCAGCAGGGCACCTGGGGCACCGTCGTGGTGGCCGTCTTCCTGGTCGGCTCCAGCCTCGGCATCTGGCTGCTCTCCCGCCGCGAGGTCGTCGACCACACCAACGTGAACCAGGTCGAGGAGGACGGGGTCGTCGCCGACGCCGTCGCCGCGGTCGGCGTGCCCCCGACCCTCGCGGTCGAGGAGGAACTCGGCCGTGTGATGCCCGTCCAGGCCACCGGCCCCGCCCTCGGCCTCGACGAGAAGCACGCGACCTCGCCCGCCAAGGTCTGACGACCTCCGGCGCACTCCCCAGCGAACCAGGAAGAGAAGCAGCATGAACATCGACTGGGCGGCTCTCGGCTCCGTCTTCGGGGTCAGCCTCGTGGCCACCGTGGTCCTGGTGGGCCTGTTCACCCTCGGCATCGCCGGCCTCTCCCAGAAGGAGAAGGCGGCCCGCACCGGGGGCACGGCCCCCCTCGCGGTCACCGGCGCCTACCTCAGCTTCGCCGGCTGCGCGGCGGCGGTGGCGTTCGGCATCTACCTGATCGTCGCCTGACCTTCCCGGTCGGGCACGGCGGCGCACGGCAAATCGCCCGAGGGCCCGGCGGAGACACGCTCTCCGCCGGGCCCTCGGGCGTTCCCCTGCCGCCTGCCGCCTGCCGCCTGCCGCCTGCCGCCTGCCGCCTGCCGCCTGCCGCCTGCCCCCGGCCGCCCCCGCCTGCTTACTCCACCGCGGTGACCAGCACCGCGACCGCGGCCTGCGGCAGCACGCTCGTCACCGCCCCGCGCACGTCCAGCGCCACGTCCAGCGGCCGCCGCGCCCGGCTCACCGCCACGTCCACCCGGACCAGGCGCCGCCCGGTCCCCGCCTCCTCGGACAGGTGCAGGCCGCGCCGCACCGGGCCGCCGGGCACCACCGGCATCCCACGCGGCTCCAGCACGCCCGGCACCGCCCGCACCGCCGCGTCGACGAGCGCCTCGTCGCCGCCGATCGGCGCGTGGTGGTCCCCGGCCGGACGGGCCGGGCCGGGCGGGTAGGAGAGCTCGTCCTCGTCCTCCTCGAACTCCGCGTCACCCGAACGGCCCTCCCCGTCGACGAGAAGATCCGTCACCTCCACGTCGACCGTCCCGACCAGCAGCCCCAGCTCCTCGGCGGCCGCCGAGACCGCCTCCCGCAGCCGCCGCGCGGCCTCGGTCACCGGCTCGCCGCCCTCCGCGGCGAAGGCCGCCGCCACCCGCAGCGGACCGGGCGCCGCCGCGGCCTCGGGCGCGGGCGGGGCCGGGCGCTGCGCCGCGCCGTCGGCAGGGTCGATCCGCAGGTTCCGCAGGCGGATCCCCGGCACCTGGCGCGCCGCCTGCCGCAGTGCGGCCCCGGCCGGGCGCGCGGCGATCCACAGGCCGTCGTGAGGCCCGCCCAGCGGCAGCGGCCTGCCGAGCCCGGTCCGGCGCCGGAGCGTCCCGGCCAGCTCCTGAGAGGTCCTTCTCGCATGGGAGGTCATTCCTCCACCTTGCCGTATCCACACGGCGAGTCACGCCAACGCCACTTAGCGTGGTCGCAGGAGGACGACCGAAAGGACGTACGGCTATGAGCGAGACGACGAACGCCACCGGCGCCGCGGGCACCCGTGGCCGCACCACGATCGCCGACGGAGTGGTCGAGAAGATCGCCGGTCTGGCGGCCCGCGACGTGATGGGCGTGCACGCGATGGGCAGCGGCACTTCCCGGGCCTTCGGCGCGATGCGCGAGCGCGTTCCCGGCGGAGGCAGCCAGAAGTCCGTCTCCCGCGGCGTGAAGGCCGAGGTCGGCGAGGTGCAGACCGCGCTCGACCTGGAGATCGTCGTGGACTACGGCGTCTCCATCTCCGACGTCGCCCGCGACGTCCGGGAGAACGTGGTCGCCGCCGTCGAGCGGATGACCGGCCTTCAGGTGGTCGAGGTCAACATCGCGGTGAGCGACGTGAAGCTCCCCGACGAGGAGGACGAATCCGCGCCGGAGCCCAGGATCCAGTGACCGGGTCCACCGGGGCCCGGCCCGCCGGGACCACTCCCGACGCGACGAGGCACAGGATCGTGAGGCGCACGTGAGGCGCACGATGAGGAGCGCACGATGAACATGGCCGTGATCGGCATGATCGCCGGGATGGCGCTGGGCTTCGCCGGGTACTTCGGCGGCTTCGGGGCCTTCCTGCTGGTGGCGGCGCTGGGCGCCGTCGGCTTCCTGGTGGGCAGGTTCCTGGAGGGAGACCTGGACGTCGGCGACCTGTTCCGTCCCCGCGGCGACCGGCGGGGGTGACGGTGCCCGCGACGACCACGGCCGCCCGCCGCCCGGAGAACGCTCCGGGCGGCGGCCCGGCCTCCGTACCCGCCGGCGAGCGGGGCGAGACCCGACTCGCCGACCGCGTGGTGGCGCGGATCTCCGCCCAGGGCGCCCGTGAGGCGCTGGACTTCCTGCCCGCCGACGCGGTGCCGCCCTACGCCACCGTCAACCTGCACCAGGACGCCGGAACGGTGCGGGTCAACGTCAGCCTCGAACTCGCCTACCCCTCCGACATCGCCGGTCAGTGCCGCGCCGTGCGCCGCCGCGTCACCGAGCGGGTGGCGGAGCTGGCCGGACTGAAGGTCCTGGAGGTCGTGGTGCACGTGGAACGCCTGCACGCCGTCCGGGGAGAACTGCGATGAGCGACACGACTACGGACGAACAGCCGCCCCAGCAGCCGCCGCAGGCCCCGGACACCGGGGCCACGGTGGTCGAACCGGGCGCCACCGGACGGTTCTGGTCCACGCGGCGCCGGCCCTCCGCCGTGGCCGCGCTGGTGCTGCTGGCCGCCTCGGTCCTGCTCCTGTCCGACCTGGCGGCGGTCCGCGCCGGACGCTCCGCGACGGCGGCCCGCCGCAGCCTGGCCCGGGAGCTGTCCCAGCGGCCGCTGGACGACGTGTGGGTGCTGGTCGGGGCCGGGGTGGCGGCCGCCCTCGGGCTCTGGCTGCTGATCCTGGCCCTCACCCCCGGCGTGAGGGGCATCCTGCCCATGCGGCGCACCAACCCGGAGATCCGCGCCGGCCTGGACCGCAAGGCCGCCTCCATGGTCCTCAGGGACCGGGCCATGGAGGTGCCCGGGGTGCAGTCGGCCCGGGTCAAGGTCGGCCGCAGGAAGGCCGACGTGCGCGCGGTAGCGCACTTCAGGGAGCTCGAAGAGGTGGGCGCCGACCTCCGTGCGCGGCTGGAGGAGGCGGTGCGCGGGCTCGGCCTGTCGCGGCCGCCGTCCCTCGCGGTGCGGGTACGCCGACCCGAACGGAAGAAGGGGTGAACGGGGTGCTGCGTAGCGTCAACCGGGTGCTGCTGGGACTGATCGGCCTGGTGCTGCTGGTGCTGGGCGGCTCGGTCCTGGCGATCGGACTGGGCGCGCCGTCGCCGAGCTGGTGGATCCACCGCGACCGGCACGACGTCCTGCTCACCACGGCGGAGCGGACCAAGTGGCGGGACCAGGGCTGGTGGTGGCCGGTGGTCTTCGCGGTGCTCGCGGTGCTGGTCGTGCTGGCCCTGTGGTGGCTGACCCGCTCCGTGCAGCGGCACCGGCTGTCGGTGGTGAACGTCGACACGGGCGACGACGAGGGCGCGGCGCTGCGGGCGCGGGCGCTGGAGGGCTCGGTCGCCTCCGAGGCGGCCGACCTGGACGGCGTCGAGCGGGTGCGGGTACGGCTCACCGGACGGCGGCGGACGCCGCGGGTGCGGATGCGGGTCCGGCTGGAGCCGGACGCGGACCCGGGCCTGACGCTGGACCGCCTCACCCACGAGACGCTGGCCCACGCCCGCGCCGCGGTGGGCACGACCTCGCTGCCCTCCGAGATCCGCATGCGCGCCCACGCCCACCGCGCCGAACGCGTCTCCTGACCACCGCCGCCGTACCGAATGCCGACCGCTACCGTCCGGCTGCCCGGCTGCCCGCCTGCCGCCGCCCGCCGATCGCTCGGCCGGCCGGCCGTCGGACCGTCGGACCGTACGCCGCGGGAGTGCGGCCGCCCGGCAGCGTGGGAACGGGGCGGACGCGGCGAAGGGGCCCCGGGCGGCATGCCCGGGGCCCCTTCGGGTGGTCAGAAGCCGCGGCGGACGCCGCCGTCCACCGGGAGCATGATCCCGGTCAGGTAGGACGCGGCCGGCGAGAGGAGGAAGGCGGCCACCCGGCCGAACTCCTCCGGGGTCCCGTACCGGCCCAGCGGGATGCGCGACTCGTTGGCCGCCCGCGTCGCCGCCGGATCGGCGGACAGCGCGTCCAGCTCCCGCACCCGGTCCGTGTCGATCCGCGACGGCAGCACGCCCACCACGCGGACACCGCGCGGACCGAGCTCGTCGGCGAGGGACTTGGCGAAGCCGGCCAGGCCCGGCCGCAGCCCGTTGGAGATGGTCAGCCCACCGATCGGCTCGTGCACCGAGGCGGACAGCACGAAGCCGATCACGCCGCCCGCGCCGAGCTCCGCCGCGGCGGCCCTGGCCATCCGCACCGCGCCCAGGAACACCGTCTCGAACGCGCCCAGCCACTGCTCGTCGGTGTTGTCCGCGGCCATCCCGGCCGGCGGCCCGCCCACACTGATCAGCACGCCGTCGAACCGGCCGAAGCGCTCACGCGCCGCCGCGATCAGCCGCTCGGGGGTGGCGGGGTCGCCGTTGTCGGCAGCCACGCCCACGGCGTTCGCGCCCAGCTCCGCGACGGCCGCGGCGACGGAGGCCTCGTCACGGCCGGAGACGACCACCTTCGCGCCGTCGGCGACCAGTTCCCGCGCGGTGGCGTTGCCCAGGCCGCGGGAGCCGCCGGTGACGACGTAGACACGATCCTTCAGTCCAAGATCCATGCCCACCATCCTGCACCCGGCGCCGCCGTCAGGCGGTGGCCGGGGTCGGCGTCCCCTCCGTGGCGTCCTCGCCGCCGGACCCGTCGCCGTCCCCGCCGTTCCCGTCGACGTCCCCGCCGGACCCCTTCCCGGCCTCCTCCTCGCGGCGCTCCCGCAGCTCGCGCCGGACCAGCACCACCCAGCCGACCGGCACGCCGGCGGTGAACAGCCACCACTGGATCGCGTAGGCCATGTGGTTGCCGATGGAGTCGTGGTCGGGACCGGAGACCGGCTCGGGGCTGCCGTCGGCGGGGGCGGGGGAGACCAGCTCGACGTACCCGCCGAGGACCTCGGCGCCCAGCCGCTCGGCCTCCTGCTCGCTGTTGATCAGCATGACCTGCCGGTCGGGCAGGTCGGCGAGGTTCTTGATGCCGCTCTCGGCGGTGGTCTGGTCGGCCATCAGCCGACCGGTGACCGTCACCTCGCCGCGCGGCGGGGCGGGAATCTCGGGGAACTCCGTCTGCCGGCCGTCGGCCGGCACCCAGCCGCGGTTGACCAGCAGGTAGCGTCCGTCGTCCATCCGCAGCGGGGTCAGCACGTGGTAGCCGACCCGGTCGTCCGCGTTGGTGCGGCGGCGCACCACCACCTCGCGGTCCGTCTCGAAGACCCCGCGGGCGCTCACGCGCCGGTAGTAGAGGTCGCGGTCGACCTGCGCGCCGGGCCGCGTCAGCGACGCGACCGGCACCGGATCGGCGTCCAGCGCCTGCGCGATGCGCTGGTTGGAGGCGACCCGGTCGAAGTGACGGTGCCACTGCCAGAAGCCCAGCTCGATCATCGTGGGGATGAGCGCGAGGGCGACCAGGGTGACGATCACCCACTGCCGGGTCAACAGGAAGCGGTACACAGGACGACGGTAACAATTGCCGCGTCCCGGCCCGCCCCCGGCCCCGGCGCCCGGAGGACCCCGCCCGGCCGCCCCGCCCCGCTCACACCCGGTCGATGATGCCCACCTTGCCGTCCGCCCTGGCGCAGTGGGCGCCGCAGTACCACTTGCCGTCGGCCTCCACGCCCTGGCCGATGACCTGCACCCGGCAGTGCTCGCAGATCGGGGCCATCCGGTGGATCGCACAGGCGAAGCAGTCGAAGACGTGGACGGCGCCCTGTGCGTGCACCTCGAACGTCATGCCGTATTCGTTTCCGCAGACCTCACAACGTGCCATGCGCCACAGCGTGAGCCGTGCGGGCCGCCGGGTCCGGCAGCCGGACCGCGTGCCGTCCGGGGAATCACCCGTCCGCCGGTTCGACATCCCCCAGCAGCTGGCCGAAGGCGGCCTCGTCCACCACGGGCGTGCCGAACTGGCGGGCCTTGACCGTCTTGGAGGTGCCCGAGTCGGGGTCGTTGGTCACCAGCAGGCTGGTCAGCCGCGAGATGCTGCCCGCCACGTGGAGCCCGGCCTCGGTGGCCCGGTCCTCCAGCAGTTCGCGCTCCACCGAGGTGTCGCCGGAGAACGCCACCCGCATGCCCTGCTTGAGCCGCCCGCCCGGCAGGTACCGCCCGGGGTTGGGGTGGGGGCACGGCGGACGCTTCTTCGTACGGTTCCACGCCGTGGGCCGGTAGCCGCCGACGCCCGCCCCGCCGCCCGGACCGGCCCCGTAGCCGCCGCGCCCGCCCGGCTGCCGGCCGATCCGCGGGGACGGGCCGTCGCTCCACTCGGTGAGCGGCCGGCACTCCAGGAGCGGCAGCCGCAGACCCGCGGCCGCCGCGGCCCGCAGGCTCGGGCGGAAGGCCTCGGCCAGCACCCGCGCGTCGTCCAGCGCGTGGTGGGCACGCCGCTGGACCACGCCGAAGTGCGCGGCCAGCGACTCCAGTTTGTGGTTGGCCAGCGGCAGCGCCAGCGCCTTGGAGAGCGCGATGGTGCACAGCCGCTGCCGCACCGGGGCCTCGCGCCCCGCCCGGGCGTACTCGCGGGAGATCATCTGCCAGTCGAAGACGGCGTTGTGGGCGACCAGCACCCGGCCGGCCAGCCGGGAGGCGAACTCCTCGGCCACCTCCGTGAAGAGCGGCGCGCCCTCCAGGGCGTCAGCGGTCAGCCCGTGGATCCACACCGGACCGGGGTCGCGCTCCGGATCGACCAGCGTGTACCAGTGGTCCTCCACCTCGCCGCGGGCGTCCAGCCGGTACACGGCCGCGGAGATGATGCGGTCGTCACGGGCCAGCCCGGTGGTCTCCACGTCGACGACCGCGTACCCCTGTGGATACGCGGCCGGCCATGGAGCGGTGGACGCTTCGGGCGTGCGGTCTTCGAGCATGGTCAACGAGGATAAGCGCCGGGGCCGACACCTCCGTCCCCCGGGGAGCGTCGATACCCCACCGGACGGATGTCCGGTGCGATCCTCCCGATGTGACGGAACGACAGGAACCCGGCGAAAAGCCCCAAGCGAGCGAAAGCGGTGAAAGGCTCGAACGGGCGGAAAAGGGTCAGAGCCGGAGGGCGCTCACCGGTCGGCTCAACTGGCTGCGCGCCGCCGTCCTCGGCGCCAACGACGGCATCGTCTCCACCGCCGGGCTCGTGGTCGGGGTCGCGGGCGCGACGGAGAGCCGGGACGCCCTGCTGACCGCGGGCCTGGCCGGGCTGCTCGCCGGATCGATGTCGATGGCGGCGGGGGAGTACGTCTCGGTCTCCACCCAGCGCGACTCCGAACGGGCGGCGCTCGCCGTGGTGCGCCGAAGGCTCCGCGAGAGACCGCAGGCCAAGCTCGAGAAGCTCACCGGCCTGCTGGAGGAGCGCGGACTGCGCCGGGAGACCGCCGGGGACGCGGCCCGCCAGCTCACCGCGCGCGACGCGGTGCGCGCCCACGCCGCCGTCGAACTCGGCATCGACCCCGACGACCTCACCAACCCCTGGCACGCGGCCTGGGCCAGCTTCGCCGCCTTCACGGTGGGCGCGTTGCTCCCGCTGCTCGCCATCGTGCTCCCGCCGGCCGGGGCGCGGCTGCCGGTCACCGTCGCCTCCGTCCTGGCCGCCCTGTTGCTCACCGGCTTCAGCAGCGCCCGCCTCGGCGCCGCGGACCCCCGGCGCGCGATGGTGCGCAACGTCGGCGGAGGGGCGCTCGCCATGGCGGTCACCTATGCCGCGGGCGCCCTGCTGGGGGCGGCGGGCGTCTGAGGCCGCGGGCCGCCGGCGGAGTGCCGTTCGCACGTGGTTGCGGGTGGTTGGCGCGTCGTTGGTGGAGACCCACAGGAAATGGGCTCCTACCGCCGGTAAGTGTTGTCGATCCGGACCCCTGGTCGCCGTCCGGAACCGCCCCTACCGTGCAGGTATGCCGAACCTGCCCGATGTCGTGCTCTGGTCGATCCCGGCCTTCCTGTTGCTCACACTGATCGAGGTGGTCAGCTATCGCGTCCACCCGGACGAGGACACCGAGGGGTACGAGACCAAGGACGCCGCCACCAGCATCGGCATGGGTCTGGGCAGTCTCTTCTGGGACTTCCTGTGGAAGATCCCGATCGTCGCCCTCTACACGGTGGTCTACGAGCTGACCCCGCTGCGGATCCCCGTGCTGTGGTGGACGGTCCTGCTGATGCTGGTCGCCCAGGACTTCTTCTACTACTGGTCGCACCGCGGTCACCACGTGATCCGCCTGCTGTGGGCCTGCCACGTGGTGCACCACTCCAGCCGGAAGTTCAACCTCACCACCGCGCTGCGGCAGCCCTGGACCTCGCTCACCGGCTGGCCGTTCTACCTGCCGCTGATCGCGCTCGGCGTGCACCCGGCGGCGCTGGCCTTCCTCAACTCCGTCAGCCTCGTCTACCAGTTCTGGATCCACACCGAGCGGATCGGGAAGCTGCCCCGCCCGGTCGAGTTCCTCTTCAACACGCCGTCCCACCACCGGGTCCACCACGCCTCCCAGGGCGGCTACCTCGACCGCAACTTCGGCGGCATCCTGATCGTCTGGGACCGGATGTTCGGCAGCTTCGCGGCGGAGACCGAGCGGCCCGTGTACGGGCTGACCAAGAACATCGAGACCTACAACCCGTTCAAGGTCGCCACCCACGAGTACGTCGCCATCGCCAAAGATCTGAAAGCGGCGCGTAGTTGGAGCGAACGGGCGGGACGGCTGTTCCGCGGACCCGGCTGGCAGCCGCAGCCCACCGCGGCCGCCGCCCCCGGCGGGGTCGAGGCCGCGACGGCCGCCCCCGCGACGGCCGCCCCCGCGACGGCCGCCCCTGCGGAGACCGCGCCCGCGTCCGCCGCCGCCGGGGACGCCGGAGCCGCGTCCGCCGGTACCGCCACCGCCGTGAAGGAGTCCGCGTGACCAGCACCACCGGCACGGGGCGCCCCGCGCCCTGGCTGCGCAAGGCCGTGCCCGCTGCCTTCCTCCTCGCCTCCGCCGTCAACCTGGTCACCGTCTCCACCGGCCACGGCACGGTCGAGACGGTCTCGAAGGCCCTGCTGATGCCGCTGCTGGCGGCCACCGCCGCGTTGTCCGGCGCGCCGCGGATCCTGCTGGTGGCGCTCGCCTTCGGCTGGGGCGGCGACGTGATGCTCTCCTTCGGCGGGGACGCCTTCCTGGTCGGCATGGGCTTCTTCGCCCTCGGCCACGTCGTCTACATGGTCCTCTTCCGCCGCCACGGCGCGGACCGGAGCCGCCCGGAGAGCGTCGGCACGGCCGTGGCGTACGCGGCCGGACTGGCCGCACTGATGGTGCTGCTGCTCCCGGGGCTGCCGGCCGACCTGCGGATCCCGGTCGCCGCCTACAGCTGCCTGCTGACCGCGATGGCCTGGTCGGCGGGGCGGGCGGGCCGCCTCGCGGCGGCGGGCGGCGCGCTGTTCCTGCTCTCCGACTCGCTGATCGCCGCCGAGATCGCCGGCTGGGGTCCGCTGCCGCTGCACGGCCTGTGGGTGATGGCGACCTACCTCGCCGCCCAGGCGCTGCTCGCCGCCGGCGTCTGCGGCCTGACGCGGCAGCGCGCGCCGCGCGAGTCCGTGGAGCCGGGGGCCGCGGCCGTCACTGCCAGCGGATCGGCACCGGCAACGCCGTGAGCAGGCCCGAGGCGGCCACCACCAGCCCCAGCAGCGCCACCTCGGTGCGCGCCGGGACGCAGGCCGTCAGCGGGTCGGGGGCCCGGCGCAGCCGCAGCCGGGCCCACAGCGCGAGCGCGGCCACCGCGGCCACCAGCACCACCTTGGCCAGCAGCGTCCGCCCGTAGGCGGTGGTCGCCAGCTGCTCCAGCACCGTCCCCGGCGGCATCCGGCGCAGCGCGCTGGTCACGCCGGTGGCGGTGACCGCGGCCAGCAGCACGGCGGCGGCCCGGGCGTAGCGGCCGAGCAGCGCGGCGGCCTCGGCGGGCGTCTCGCCGCGCCACAGCCGCAGCACGCGCAGCACGTGCAGCAGCCCGCCCGCCCACAGCGCGCCGCAGGCCAGGTGGACGGCCGTCAGCGCGGCACCCGTCGCCGGGTCGTGGTAGTCCCAGGCGGGATGGGCCCGCAGCGCCTCCGCCACCACCACCGCGCCCAGCGGCCACAGCTGGGCGGCGGGACGCCGGGAGAGGGCGAGCAGCCCGGCCACCAGGAAGCCGTTGACCTCCACCAGGGCCAGCAGCCCTTCCCGGTGCCCCTGCAACCCGCCCAGGTCCACGTCCCCCCAGCCGCGCGGCACCCGGTTGCCGGCGGCGACCACGAAGGCCAGGCCGAGCGAGGCCAGGAACCCGGCCGCCGCCGCGGCGGGCGACCAGGGCCGCGGCAGCGCGCCCTCCGGCCGCAGCCGTCGTGCGGAGCGGCCGGTGAACACCTCGCCCAGCGGCACGCACAGCGCCGCGAACAGCACCGCGCGCAGCAGCCCGACCCCGGGGGTGCCGGGCGCGGGGGCCTCTCCGCTGCCGTGCAGCGCGGCGGACGGGCCCAGCAGCGGGACCAGGGCCCCCGCGGCCACCAGGACGAGCAGCGCGACGGACCGCCGGGCGTCGGCGCGCCCCGGTGCCGGACCGTCACCGGCTGCGGCGGGGCCGGAGGTTCGGGTCGTCAGCGTCACGGGACGATCCTCACCGGGCGGGAGGAACCCGGGCAAGCGCACCACGGCAAGTGGCGGACCCCTTTCCGCCTCCCGCCGCCGCGAACGGCACGGCGGGTACCCCGGAACGCCGGTGCCCCCGCCGAACGGCACGAGGCGACCGAGGCGGCGGTGGACCCCGCCGCACGAAGACGTCCGCCCGGCACGGTGGCCGGGCGGACGCGAGGTGGTGAAGGGTGCTGCCGCGGTGCTACTTCGTGACGGCCTTCAGCGCGTCGACGATGCCCGCGCCGTAGAAGCCGTTCTCCCGCGGCCCGCCGACGCAGACCGCGTCCACGGTGCCGTTGCTGTCGTAGTCGTACGACGTCGGGCAGTCGAACTTGGTCGCCTGCGCCTTCAGCATCGCGGCCAGCGCGCCCGGAGTGGCGCGCGGGTGCGTCGACTTGATGAGCGCGGCCACGCCCGCGGCGTGCGGGGCGGCCATCGAGGTGCCCTGGGCCCAGCCGTAGCCGCCGCCCGGAAGCGTGGAGTAGATGGCGCCCCGCTTCGGGTCGGTGCCCGGGGGGAGCTGGTAGCGGCTGTCGCCGCCCGGCGCCGCGACGTCGATGACGCCCTTGCCGTAGTTCGAGTAGTACGACTTCTTGTCGAGGTAGCCGGTGGCGGAGACGGTCACCACGCCGTCCAGCTGGGCCGGCATGTCCAGGCACACGTGCGGGTCGATGGTCCGCGTGACCGGGGTGCCGTCGTCCGGGCTGCCCTCGTCGAGGATGGCGTCACCGTCGAGGTCGTTGTAGGAGTTGCCCGCCGAGGCGATGTGCAGGGTGCCCTTGGACGTGGCGTACCTCTTGGCCCGGTTCACCGCGTCCAGAAGAGCCTTCTGGTCGGCGTCGTCGGGGCAGTTGTACTCCCACGGGTCGACGTAGTAGCTGTTGTTGGTGATCTCCACGCCGGTGTCGGCGGCGAAGACGAACGCGCAGACGATCGCCTCGGTGAAGAACAGCTGCGTCTCGTCCGGCTGGGCCACGGTGATGCCGGAGACCTTCACGCCGGGCGCGACTCCGGCCACGCCGATCCCGTTGCGGGCGGCGGCGATCTCGCCGGCCACGTGGGTGCCGTGGTAGTGGTCGGAGTCCGCCGGACGCCAGGCGCCGGGCGAGGTGTCGGCCACACCGGAGGAGCAGTCCGCGGACTGGGAGGCCGAGAAGTTGGGCGCCAGGTCCGGGTGGAGGTCGTCGACGCCGGTGTCGATCACGGCCACGGTGACGTTCCGGCTGCCCGGGTTGATCTTGGCGGCCTTGTCGGCGCCGATCGCCGGGAGGTCCCATTGGGCGGACTCGAACGGCTCGGTCATGCCGGCCTCGGCGGAGGCCTTGGCGAGCTCGGCCTTGTCCGTCTCGGTGGCGCGCTCGACCTGGCCGACGTCGGTGGTCGCGGCGGGCACGAAGGGTTTGGTGCGGGTCGCGCCCGCGCTCTCCACGCCGCGCACGGCGCGGATGGTCGTGCCGAAGGAGGGGTCGGCCGAGTGGACGACGATCACGCCGATCTTGTCGTACGACGTGACGATCGAGCCACCGGCCTTGCCTATCGCGTTCTTCACGGACGCCAGGGTGCGGCCCTCCGTCCGGGTGTTGACGACGTACGACAGCGTCTCCCCGGCCGTGGTGGCCGTGACGGCGGCGTCGGGGGCCGGGGCGGCGACGGCCGCGGTCGGCAGGAAGCCGAGCGACGCGGTCAGCGACAGCGCGACCGGCACCGCGAGGGCCAGTCGGCGTCTTGAGCTCAGATGCGCCATGGGGTCTCCACATCATCCTTGGATCGAGGCCCGCCCGGGCGGTTGAGTCCCAGGACAGGTACATGACGGAGTGCAGAAGGACGCTATCGTCCGACGTCGCTGGTCATCAATGAGTCGTGAGCCGTCGACTCGCCGCGGCGACGCCCTGTCACCACGTGACCCACGCCGCGGAGTTCGTCCCACGGGCGTCGACCGGGGGTGCGAACGAAAGCCGGACCCGCTCCGTCACCGTAGGAGAGGCGACGTGCCTCGGGCGGGACCGGAAGGAAAGAGGGCGGCGATGGAAGCCATGTCGTGGGCGCGGACCGGATGGATGAGGAGTCTGGCAGTCGCGGCTGTCCTGGTAGCCGGGGGAGCGGGCTGCGCTGCGGAGGAGGGGAAGGACGGAGGCACCGACACGGCAGGCGCTCCGGAGGGGAAGTGCGCCTACGTAGTGGAGTACGAGGGCCGGACCTACCTCGATGTGAGGGACAGGCCCTCCGCCGGTGCGGACGGCGAGGCGTTCACGGTCGGCGGCGAACTGGGCACCGGTGTGTTGCCCGGGTGCGACGAGTCGGGCGGGGCCGACGGGACGGAGGAGCCGGAGAAGGTGACCGTCTACGAGGTCGAGGGTGTGGACCCCGAGGTCGCCGTGGCGGCGGGCGGGACACCGGAGGACGCCCTGTTGGTCGCGGTCGAGGGAGCGCGGCTCCCGACGTCGGACGCGACCTCCTGAGGTTGCGCACGCGGCGCTTCGGGAGACGGAACGACCGCTCCCGGCCCGGAGGACCGGGCCGGGAGCGGCGGGAATCCGGCGCGACTACTCCGCCGGAGCGGTGGAGGTGGGCAGCAGGTCGCCGACCTCGATTCCGCACTGGGCCTCGATGTTGGCGACGACCCGCGGGCGCACGGTGCCCGCCTGCGACGCCAGGCTGTCGTCACCCGAATGGAAGGCGGCCAGCACGCCGAGGTCGGTGGCGTCCGTCCCGCTCTCCTTGGCGACGAGCTGATCGAGGACGCCGCCGAGTTCGCTCGAGGTGAACTGGCTGGCAGAGGCGACCGCGAGGGGAGCGGCGATCGAGCAGAAGGTCTCGACGGGCTCGTCGGTGCCGGCGACGGCCTCGAACCGCGCGATGGGGTCGAGGTCGAAGTTGGCCTCGGCCACCGGGTTGGGATCGGTGGTCGTCAACAACGTCTCGACGTAGTCCACCGGCTTGCCGACGGTGAGGTAGGCGACGGACTCCATGATCACTTCGGCGCCCTGTGCGACGTAGCCGCCGTCCTTCGCGGCGTGCTTGTCGTGGGACTTCACCGCCGCGTCGAACTGGGCCGTGGTCACCGTCTGGCCCTGGTACTCGCCGGCCCCGATGGTGTCACCGTCGTACGGCAGCGCGGACTGGGAGCCGAGCGCCGACCAGGTTCCGTCGGAGAGCTTGGCCAGCGACAGCACGTAGGTGTGTCCCGGCTCGAGACGCGAGCTCTGCTCCAGCGCGATGGGTGTGCGGGTCGCGCCCTGGAAGGACCAGCCGTCCACGACCAGGCTCAGCGTGCTGGGGAGAGTGGGGGCGCCGGGGCGCGACCAGACCGTCTCGCCGACGTCCAGGGTGATGCGTCTGCCGATGTAGCCCTCGCCTGCGGTCACCTCTTCGGCGCTGGCGGGTATCTCGGCCTCGCTGGTGACGTCGACGACCGCCACCTGGTCGCCGTAGGAGACCCAGTCGACGGGGGAGCTGTTGGGCAGCCCGTCCTTGCCCTGGGCCAGGATCACGTCCGGACGCTCGGGCCTGTCGTCGGCGGCGAGCGGGGAGATGAAGGCGGCGGCGCCCAGGGCGGCCACGCCGGCGAGGGCGCTGATGAGTTTGACGCGGGTGCTCATGGTGGAGGGAAGGGCCCTTCCTAGTAGGTGGCGTTGATGTTCTGCACGTTGTTGGAGCCCAGCCCGTACACGTCGTTGTAGGACATGCAGCCGAGTCGGTTGTCGTAGAGCCCGAGCTTCGGAGCGGCCTGCGGACCGTGCGTCAGCCCCACGGCGTGGCCGCTCTCGTGGCAGGTGTCGGACTTGTTGATCGCGCCGATCGACGAGGTGTTGTCGTTGAACCGGACGTAGTGCTGGTCGCACTTGCGCGAGGTGACCGCGTCGTTGCACCACGTGCGCCCGATGGTGGTGGCCGGAAGGCTGCCGGCCTGGTAGACGATGTCGGTCTCCGAGTCTCCGGAGTAGACACCCGAGCTCTTGATCGAGACGGCCAGGTCGGTGGGGCCGTAGTAGCCGGTGAGCGCCGAGCTGATCGCCGACTTCTCGCCGGAGGTGAGGGTGCCCTGGCGGTAGACCGTCAGGGTGGCGTTGTCGGTCTGGCAGAACGTGCCGTTCGACATGCTGCCGTCGTAGCAGCTCGGAGCGAAGTTGGACGTGGGGTACATGTTGTCCGTCACGGCCGCCTCGGCCGAGGGGATCGCGAGGGCGGCGGTGGCCGCGACCGCGGTGAAGACGCCGACGATCCTGTGCTTGGTCCGCACGAGTGCAGAGCTCCTTTTCCTGGACAAGTGGAAGGAAGACTTCCTCGAAGCCCGGCGGGCGTCGACGCGAGTCCTGCAGAGCGTCACCGTGGAGCGACGGTCCGTGAGTGATCGGCTCGCGGCGCAGAGACAACCCGTGATCACATGACCACGTCAAGCGATCTTCGGGTGCGGATGGCCGGGAAGGGTCGTGCCTCTTTCGCCCGTGTTCGGGTCGTTGGAGAACTGTGTGCAAACCATTTCTTCACGTGACATTCACAAATAAGGGGACGTCAGAAATGCTTTGACTTTTCGGCGTTCCGGTGGGTGCGCAATCGGCCAAGGGGGCACGAACGTCCTGGTGGACGCGCGTTGCGCTGAGAGGTATGGCGTGAAACAGCGCACCGGAGCGGGCCTCGGCGGCCGGGATGCGGAGCCCCGCGAGGGTGGAGGGCGCGTGTTGGGGCGGCTCCGCCCGGGCAGGTCAGGGCCGCCATGTGACGATCCGCGACCCGTTTGAACCGCGCGCCGCCCCGTTCCGTGGTGGCGGACAAGGGGTGAAGAGCCGCGACCCCCTGTCGGATCACGATCCGGGGCCCTAGCATCTCGACCTTGGCCAGTGATCCACGTCACAAGCGGTCTGTTGATCCGATGACCACAACCCGCACACGAGGAGACTCCGTGGCAGACGCCCCGCCCCTCCAGACGCCGCAACCACGGCAGCCGTCCATCGAGGAGTACACCGAGGTCCAGCAGAGCGCCGAGTTCACCGAACTGCGCAAGTCCTACCGGTCGTTCGCCTTCCCGCTCACCCTCGCCTTCATAACCTGGTACCTGCTGTACGTCCTGCTGTCGAACTACGCGGGCGGCTTCATGGGCACCAAGGTGATCGGCAACATCAACGTCGCCCTCGTCCTGGGCGTCCTGCAGTTCGTCAGCACCTTCCTCATCGCCTGGTGGTACGCGCGGACCGCCGCGGCCAAGCTCGACCCCAAGGCCGAGGCCATCAAGACGCGGATGGAGGGCGGCGCGTGAGCACCGAGTACGTGATCCTCGCGGCCAACGAGGCCAGCGAGCACCGCACACTGATCATCAGCCTCTTCACCGCCTTCGTCCTCGCCACCCTGGGCATCACCGTGTGGGCCGGCCGCCAGACCAAGGACGCCGCCGACTTCTACGCCGGCGGCCGCCAGTTCTCCGGCTTCCAGAACGGCCTCGCCATCTCCGGCGACTACATGTCGGCCGCGTCCTTCCTGGGCATCGCCGGCGCCATCGCCCTTTCCGGTTACGACGGTTTCCTCTACTCCATCGGCTTCCTGGTCGCCTGGCTCATCGCCCTGCTCCTGGTCGCCGAACCACTGCGCAACTCCGGCCGCTACACCATGGGCGACGTGCTGGCCTACCGGATGCGCCAGCGCCCGGTCCGCACCGCGGCGGGCGTCTCGACCATCGTCGTCTCGATCTTCTACCTGCTCGCGCAGATGGCAGGCGCCGGCGTGCTGGTCTCGCTGCTCCTGGGCATCACCAGCGAGGCCGGCAAGATCGGCATCGTCGCCCTGGTCGGCGTGCTGATGATCATGTACGTGTCCATCGGCGGCATGAAGGGCACCACCTGGGTGCAGATGGTCAAGGCCGTGCTGCTGATGTTCGGCGCGCTGCTGCTGACCTTCCTGGTGCTGCTGAAGTTCAACTTCAACATCTCCGACCTGCTGGGCACCGCCGCCGAGAACAGCGGCAAGGGCGACGCCTTCCTCGAGCCGGGCCTGAAGTACGGCATCGACTCGATGACCAAGCTCGACTTCGTCTCGCTCGGCATCGCGCTGGTCCTCGGCACCGCCGGCCTGCCGCACATCCTGATCCGCTTCTACACGGTTCCCACCGCCCAGGCGGCCCGCAAGTCCGTGCTCTGGGCGATCGGGCTCATCGGCGCCTTCTACCTGATGACCCTGGCCCTCGGCTTCGGCGCGGCCGCGCTGATGAGTCCCAAGGAGATCACCGACTCCAACCCGGCGGGCAACACCGCGGCCCCCCTGCTCGCGCTCCACCTGGGCGGCGTCGACTCCACCTGGGGCGCGATCCTGCTGGCCTCGATCTCCGCGGTCGCCTTCGCCACCATCCTCGCGGTGGTCGCCGGCCTCACCCTGGCCTCGTCCTCCTCGTTCGCCCACGACATCTACGCGAACGTCATCAAGCGGGGCCAGGCCAGCGAGAAGCAGGAGATGAAGGCGGCCCGCTGGTCGACCGTGTTCATCGGCATCGTCGCCATCGGCCTCGGCGCCCTCGCCCGCGACCTCAACGTCGCCGGCCTGGTCGCGCTGGCCTTCGCCGTCGCCGCCTCCGCCAACCTGCCGACGATCCTCTACAGCCTGTTCTGGAAGCGGTTCACCACCCAGGGCGCCCTGTGGTCGATCTACGGCGGCCTGGTCACCGCCGTCGGCCTGGTGCTGTTCTCGCCGGTCGTCTCCGGCGCGGCCACCTCGATGTTCCCGGACGTCGACTTCCACTGGTTCCCGCTGTCCAACCCCGGCATCGTCTCCATCCCGGTCGGCTTCCTGCTCGGCTGGCTGGGCACCCTCCTGTCCAAGGAGGAGCCGGACAAGGCCAAGTTCGCCGAGCTGGAGGTCCGTTCGCTCACCGGCACCGGAGCGCACTGACCACCGCCGGCGCCCGCCGGCCTCCGCAGGACGTCACGCGCGGCCGCGCCGCCCCGAGCCATCGCCGGGGCGGCGCGGCCGCGTCACGTAGGCTCAGGACTGCGGGGACCCGGCTGCGGGAACCCGGCTGCGGATCTCGACCGCGAACACCGACCGCGGATCTCGACTGCGAGGGAGGGGCCCTGGTGGAGAAGCTCATCGACACCTTCGGCCGGGTGGCCACCGATCTACGGGTCTCGCTGACCGACCGGTGCAACCTGCGCTGCACCTACTGCATGCCGGAGGAAGGCCTGCAGTGGCTGGCCAAGCCGGACCTGCTCACCGACGACGAGATCGTCCGGCTGATCCGCATCGCGGTCACCCACCTCGGCGTCGACGAGGTCCGCTTCACCGGCGGCGAACCGCTGCTGCGCCCCGGCCTGCCCGGCATCGTGGAGCGCGTCGCCGCACTCGACCCGCGCCCCGAGATGTCCCTCACCACCAACGGCATCGGCCTCGGCCGCATCGCCCCCGCGCTGCGGGCCGCCGGGCTCGACCGGGTCAACGTCTCCCTGGACACGCTGCGCCCCGAGGTGTTCAAGACCCTCACCCGCCGCGACCGGCACCACGACGTCCTCGCCGGACTCGCCGCCGCCCGCGAGGCCGGCCTCACGCCGGTCAAGGTCAACGCCGTCCTCATGCCCGGCCTCAACGCGGACGAGGCCCCCGACCTGCTCGCCTGGGCCGTGGAGAACGACTACGAGCTCCGGTTCATCGAGCAGATGCCGCTCGACGCCCAGCACGGCTGGAAGCGCGAGGGCATGGTCACCGCGGGCGACATCCTCACCTCGCTGCGCACCCGCTTCGACCTGACCCCCGAGGGCGACACCGCCCGCGGCTCCGCCCCGGCCGAACGCTGGCTGGTCGACGGCGGCCCGCACCGGGTCGGCGTCATCGCCTCGGTCACCCGGCCCTTCTGCTCCGCCTGCGACCGCACCCGGCTCACCGCCGACGGACAGGTCCGCACCTGCCTCTTCGCCACCGAGGAGACCGACCTGCGCGCGGCCCTGCGCTCCGGAGCGCCCGACGAGGACATCGCCCGCGCCTGGCGGACCGCGATGTGGGGCAAGAAGGCCGGCTCCGGCCTCGACGACCCGACCTTCGCCCAGCCGGCCCGCCCCATGTCCGCGATCGGCGGCTAGGACACCCACTCCGACAGCGGGACCACGTCCTTCAGGAAGCCGCGGACGCCCAGGAACTGCGACAGGTGCTCGCGGTGCTCCTCGCAGGCCACCCAGGTCTTGCGGCGCTCGGGGGTGTGCACCTTGGGGTTGTTCCAGGCCAGTACCCACACGGCGGCCTCGCGGCAGCCCTTGGCGGAACAGACGGCGGTCTCGTCACTCACGGTTGGTCTCACAAGAAGGTGCGGGGAAGCGGGGAAAAGGAAGACGCCGGGCAGCCACGGGGGGAGCTGCCCGGCGTCGGTCCATCACTCCGACGGGGGATGCGGAGCGTGTGAGAAGTATGTCACGCGAGCCCTCTCCGGCGGGACCTGTTCGGCGCTACCCGCGCCGGGCGGACGGCCCGCGCCGGCCGGTCACTCGCGGTCGCCGACCCCTTGCGGGGCCCGGTGGGCCGGGTCCTCCCGCGGCTCCGCGACCGCGTCCGCACGGGGCGGCGCGATCATGGGGCGGACCGGGGCGGCGAGGAAGGTCGAGGGCAGCGAGGGGGTGTTCTCCCGCCCCGCGTTGGCGATCACCACCGCCACATAGGGGAGCAGGGCGCCGAGCACCAGCGCCACCACGGCCACCGGGCGCGAGACGTTCCACAGGGTGGCGGCCAGGATCACCGAGAGGGTGCGGACCAGCATGGAGATCACATAGCGCCGCTGCCGTCCGCGTACGTCGTCCGCGAGGCTCTGCCGGGCGCCGGTGATCCGGAAGACCTGGCCCGTCGAGTCGCTCCGCCGCTTCCGCATCACATTCCACCATCCACCAGCATCGGTCCGAACCGGCATCCACCACGGTACGCCCAGGGGCCCCGGCCGTGGAGACCGGGGCCGTCCGGGGAGGGGGCCGAGCTGCGCCGTGGTGGGTACGGACTTGTCCGACATGCGCCGTACGGGGGACAGGCGGAGACTGGGCGTAATGCTCACGTCGATCCGTACGAGGAGGCATCCATGGGCTGGTTGTGGGCGATCATCATCGGTTTCGTGCTCGGCCTGCTGGCCAAGGCGATCCTGCCGGGCAAGCAGAACATTCCGTTGTGGCTGACGACCCTGCTCGGTATCGGCGGCGCGATCGCCGGCAACGCGATCGCGCGCGGTCTCGGCATCGCCGCGACGCCGGGCATCGACTGGGGCCGCCACATCCTGCAGCTGGTGGCGGCGATCGTCCTGGTGGCGGCCGGAGCCGCGGTGTGGAGGGCGATCATGTCCAAGAGGCACGGGACGACCTCGACCCGCACCGTCGCCTGAGGCCCCGCCTCATGCGGCTCCCGCGCACACCCGACCGCACACGCCCGACCACGCACGACGGCGGGCCGGGAAGGGCTCTGCGCCCTTCCCGGCCCGCCGGTCGCGTGCGGCGGCCCGCCAGGCCCCGGGACCTCAGGCCCCGGTGACCTCGACCGCCGCCAGGTTCTTCTTGCCCCGGCGCAGCACCAGCCAGCGGCCGTGCAGCAGGTCCCCGGAGGCCGGCACGGCATCCTCGGCGGTCACCTTGACGTTGTTCACGTAGGCGCCGCCCTCCTTCACCGTCCGCCGCGCCGCCGACTTGCTGGCCACCAGGCCGACCTCGGCGAACAGGTCCACCACCGGGCCGAGCTCGGCCACCCGCACGTGCGGGACCTCGGACAGCGCCGCGGTCAGCGTCCGCTCGTCCAGCTCCGCCAGCTCGCCCTGGCCGAACAGCGCCCGGGAGGCGTTCATCACGGCGGCGGTCTGGTCCGCGCCGTGCACCAGGGTGGTCAGCTCCTCGGCCAGCGCACGCTGGGCGGCACGGGCCTGCGGGCGCTCCTCGGTCTGCCGCTCCAGCTCCTCCAGCTCCACGCGGGAGCGGAAGGACAGGATGCGCAGGTACCGGGTGACGTCCCGGTCGTCCGTGTTCAGCCAGAACTGGTAGAACGCGTACGGCGTGGTCATCTCCGGGTCCAGCCAGACGGCGCCGCCCTCGGTCTTGCCGAACTTGGTGCCGTCCGCCTTCACCATCAGCGGCGTCGCCAGGCAGTGGACGTGGGCCTCGGGCTCCAGGCGGTGGATCAGGTCCATACCCGCCGTGAGGTTGCCCCACTGGTCGCTGCCGCCCTGCTGCAGCGTGCAGCCGTGGCGGCGGTACAGCTCGAGGAAGTCCATGCCCTGGAGCAGCTGGTAGCTGAACTCGGTGTAGCTGATGCCCTCCTGCGACTCCAGGCGACGGGCCACCGAGTCCTTGGTCAGCATCTTGTTGACGCGGAAGTGCTTGCCGACGTCCCGCAGGAACTCGATCGCCGACAGGCCGGCGGTCCAGTCCAGGTTGTTGACCATGGTGGCCGCGTTGTCGCCCTCGAAGGAGAGGAACGGCTCGATCTGCCCCCGCAGCCGGTCCACCCAGGCGGCGACCGTCTCCGGCGGGTTCAGCGTGCGCTCGGCCGTCGGCCGGGGGTCGCCGATCTGCCCCGTCGCGCCGCCCACCAGGGCGAGCGGGCGGTGGCCGGCCTGCTGGAGCCGGCGCATCGTGAGCACCTGCACCAGGTGGCCGACGTGGAGCGAGGGGGCCGTCGGGTCGAAGCCGCAATAGAAGGTGACAGGACCGTTCGCCAGAGCCTTGCGCAGGGCGTCCTCGTCGGTGGACTGGGCGAACAGCCCGCGCCACTTCAGGTCGTCGACGATGTCCGTCACGGTTCTCGTGTCTCCTCGAAACGATCTTCGACCGCCGTCCCGGCAGTCTCTACGAGGTTATACGCCCCGGGCGGTGGGGGACGCAGCCCCTTTCCGGGCGGCCCCGCGGCCCGGCCCCCACCGCCCGGCTCCGCTCAGACGCCCTGGCTCACCGAGCTCATGTTGAAGTCCGGCACCCGCAGCGCCGGCATCGCGGCCCGCGTGAACCAGTCGCTCCACTCGCGCGGCAGCGTGCGCTCCGTCCGCCCCGCCTCGACCGCCCGCCCCAGCACGTCCACCGGCGACTCGTTGAACCGGAAGTTGTTCACCGCCCCGGTGACCTCCCCGTTCTCCACCAGGTAGACGCCGTCACGGGTGAGCCCGGTCAGCAGCAGCGTCGCCGGGTCGACCTCCCGGATGTACCAGAGGCAGGTCAGCAGCAGCCCTCGCTGCGTGGACGCCACCATCTCCTCCAGCGAGCGGTCCTCGCCGCCCTCGAGCACCAGGTTGCCGATGGACGGCGTCACCGGCATGCCGGTGAGCGCCGCGCTGTGCCGGGTGGACGTGAGGTGGCGCAGCTCGCCGTCGGAGACCCACTCCGTCGCCGACACCGGCAGCCCGTTGTCGAAGACCGAGGCGTCGTCCCCCGAGGAGTGCGCCAGGACGAACGGGGCGCACTCCAGGCCCGGCTCCCGCGGGTCGCTGCGCAGGGTCAGCGGCAGGTTCGTCAGCTTCTCGCCGACCCGGGTCCCGCCGCCCGGCTTGCTGAACACCGTCCGCCCCTCGGCGGCGTCCCGCGCCGAGGACGACCACAGCTGGTAGACCAGCAGGTCCGCCACCGCGGAGGGCGGCAGCAGCGTCTCGTAACGCCCGGCGGGCAGGTCGACCTGCCGCTCGGCCCACACCAGCCGCTGGGCCAGCTCCGCGTCCAGCGCCGCGGGGTCCACGTCGGTGAAGTCCCGGGTGGAGCGGCCCGCCCAGGCCGAGCGGAGCCGGTCGGGGGACTTGGCGTTGACCTCCAGCGTCCCGTTGGGCTGGTCGTGGCGCAGCCGCAGCCCGGTGGACGTGCCGAGGTAGCTGGTGACCATCTCGTGGTTGGCGAAGCCGTACAGCTCGCGCCCGCCGTCCCGGGCGCGCGCGAACGCCTCGCCCAGCGCGGGGGCGAAGGCGTCGAACACCGCCGAGGAGGTCTCGGTGGGCGCCTCGGTGAAGCCGGGGGAGTGCGGCATGTCGCGGACCAGCTCGGTCGCGTCCTCCGCGGGGGCGGCCCCGCGGGCGGCGGCCTCGGCGGCCCGCACCAGCGGCTCCAGGTCGTCGGCGGTGACCGCGCCGCGGCTCACCACGCCCGCCGCGGTCCCCTCCTTGCCGTCCACCGTGGCGATCACGGTGAGGTGCCGGCCCCGGGTGACGCCGTTGGTGGTGAGCGCGTTCCCCGCCCAGCGGAGGTTGGCGCTCGAGGTCTCCGCCGCGATCACGACGCAGCCGTCGGCCTGCGACAGCTCCAGGGCGCGCTCGACGATCTCGTGCGGCTTGTTGGTACGCGGGCTCATCGACCGGCCTCCTGCGTGGTGTTGAGGATGTTGACGCCGCGGAACAGGGCGGACGGGCAGCCGTGCGAGACGGCGGCGATCTGCCCCGGCTGGGCCTTGCCGCAGTTGAACGCGCCGCCCAGCACGTAGGTCTGCGGGCCGCCGACCGCCTCCATGGAGCCCCAGAACTGCGGGGTGATGCCCTGGTAGGCGAAGTCCCGCACCTGCCCGTCGAGCCGCCCGTCCTTGATCCGGTAGGCGCGCTGCCCGGTGAACTGGAAGTTGTAGCGCTGCATGTCGATGGACCACGACCGGTCGCCCACCACGTAGACGCCGTTGTCGACGCTGCCGATCAGGTCCTCGGTGGACATCCCCGCCGGGTCGGGCAGCAGCGACACGTTGGCCATCCGCTGGACCGGCACCCGCGACGGGGAGTCGGCGAACGCGCAGCCGTTGGACCGCTGGAACCCGGTCAGCCGCGCCATCCGGCGGTCCAGCTGGTAGCCGGTGAGCACGCCGTCCTTCACCAGGTCCCAGGACTGGCCGGCCACGCCCTCGTCGTCGTAGCCGATGGTCGCCAGGCCGTGCTCGGCGGTGCGGTCGCCGGTCACGTTCATCTTCTCGGAGCCGTACCGCAGCTTGCCGAGCTGGTCGAAGGTGGCGAAGGAGGTGCCCGCGTACGCGGCCTCGTAGCCCAGCGCGCGGTCCAGCTCGGTGGCGTGGCCGACCGACTCGTGGATGGTCAGCCACAGGTTCGACGGGTCGACCACCAGGTCGTACACCCCGGCCTTCACGCTGGGGGCGCGCATCTTCTCCCGCAGCAGCTCCGGGATCTCGTCGAGCTCCCGGTCCCAGTCCCAGCCGGTGCCGGTCAGGTACTCCCAGCCGCGCCCCACCGGCGGGGCGAGGGTGCGCATCGAGTCGAACTCCCCGGTCGACTCGTCCACCGAGACCGCGTTGAACTGCGACTGGAGGCGGACGCGCTGCTGGGTGGTGACCGTGCCGGCGGTGTCGGCGTAGAACTTGTTCTCGTGGACGGTGCGCAGCGAGGCGTCCACATGGTCGACGCCGTCCGCGGCGAGCAACCGCGCGCTCCAGTCGGCCAGCAGCCCCGACTTCTCCTCGTCCGGAACCTCGAACGGGTCGATCTCGTACGCGGAGACCCAGGTCCGCTCGGCGTGCACCGGCTCGTCCGCCAGCTCCACCCGCTCGTCCGACCCGGCCGCCGCGATCACCTTCGCGGTGAGCTTCGCCATCGCCACCGCCTGCGAGGCGACCTTGGCGGCGGCGTCCATGGTGAGGTCCACGCCGGAGGCGAAGCCCCACGCGCCGCCGTGCACCACGCGGACCGCGTACCCCAGGTCGGTGGTGTCCGAGGACCCGGCCGGCCGGGCGTCCCGCAGCCGCCAGGACGCGCTGCGCACGCGCTCGAACCGGAAGTCGGCGTGCTCCGAACCCAGCGCCCTGGCCCGCGCCAGCGCGGCGTCGGCCAGGGCCCTCAACGGCAGTGCCAGGAACGACGGATCGATTTCATGGGGCACGGAGGGCATCCCTTCAGGCGGTCACTGCGCTGACAACAGGGCAGTGAACCACGGCGGGAGGGCCCGTGCGCGCGTGTTTGTCCGGGGCGAACACGGGCCGGTTCGCCCGGTCACCCGCCAAGGGGACATCATCCGGGGCATGTTGAGGAACAGGCTTCCGCTGCTGGTGCTCATCCCCCTTCTGGCCGCCTGCGGTTCGGTGCTCACCGATCCGAGGGAGAGGGCTGCCGACGCCGCGAGCACCTGCTCGCCCGCCGTCGACGACCCGACGGGCGCCTCGGTGCCGCCGCTGGCCGGCTGCGTGGCGCAGGACGCGCCGGAACCCGGTGACATGGGGGAGGAATGGAACCGGCGGCTCGCCGAGAACCACCGCTACCGCGAGGAGAGGGAGATCACCGCCGAGCAACGGGCCGCAGGGGAGCCGGGGGCCCAGGCCCTCGCCCGGCTGCTGGCCCGGATCGCGGGCGACGGGCCCGCGACCGACGAGGCCGCCCTCCGGGAGGCCGTGGCCGAGGAGCTCGACGTCGAAGCCGGTGCGGTCGACATGCGGGTGGGGCGCCTTCGCCCCCTGCGGAACACCGTGGTGTCCGTGGCCCGGGGGCCGGTCTGCACCAAGGCCACGGTGGATCAGGCCGGCGAGGTGACGTCGGAGGTCACCGGCATGATCCTCGACGGCGGCTGCCTGCCCGCGCCGGGGCACTGAGGCGACGGGGCCGTGGCTGGCGGGCCGCCACAACGGGGGTCCGCGCGGCGTCGGCCCCGGCGCACGTTCCGGGCCCGGGACGGCGGTGGGCCGTGGCGGCCGACTGTAGGGATCCCACAGCGGGCGGGGGTGCGCTGCTGTTCGTGCCCGAAGGCCCCGGACGGCGGGCGGACCGATAGGTTTTCGGGGAAGCCGCCGGTCGGCGCGCGAGCGCGGCCGGGCGGGGAGACCTAAGGAAGCACGAAGGGGGACGGATGAGCCGCTCGGTTCTCGTCACCGGAGGCAACAGGGGCATCGGCCTCGCCATCGCCCGCGCGTTCGCCCAGGCCGGCGACAAGGTCGCGTACACCTACCGCTCCGGCGAGCCGCCGGCCGAGCTCGCCGACCTCGGCTGCCTCGCCGTCCGCTGCGACATCACCGACTCCGAGCAGGTCGAGCAGGCCTACAAGGAGGTCGAGGAGCGGCACGGTCCGGTCGAGGTGCTGGTGGCCAACGCCGGCGTCACCAAGGACCGGCTGCTGATGCGCATGTCGGAGGAGGACTTCACCTCCGTCATCGACACCAACCTCACCGGCACCTTCCGCGTGGTCAAGCGCGCCAACAAGGGCATGCTGCGGGCCCGCAAGGGCCGCGTCGTCCTGATCTCCTCCGTGGTCGGGCTGATGGGCCAGGCGGGCCAGGCCAACTACGCGGCCTCCAAGGCCGCGCTGGTCGGCTTCGCGCGCTCCCTCGCCCGCGAGCTGGGCTCGCGCAACATCACCTTCAACGTCGTCGCCCCCGGCTTCGTGGACACCGACATGACGCGCGAACTCCCCGAGGAGACGCGCAAGGAGTTCCTCACCCGGGTCCCGCTGGGGAGGTACGCGGAGGTCGAGGAGATCGCCGGCGTCGTGCGCTTCCTCTCCTCGGACGAGGCGTCGTACATCACTGGAGCCGTCATCCCCGTTGACGGCGGATTGGGCATGGGTCACTGATCGACATGAGCGGAATTCTCGAGGGCAAGCGGATCCTGATCACCGGCGTGCTGCTGGAGTCCTCCATCGCCTTCCACGTGGCGAAGCTGGCCCAGGAGCAGGGCGCGGAGATCATCCTCACCGCCTTCCCCCGGCCGACGCTCACCGAGCGGATCGCCAAGAAGCTGCCGAAGCCGACCAAGGTGCTCGAGCTGGACGTCACCAACGACGAGCACCTCGGCCGCCTGGCCGACGTGGTCGCCGAGGAGCTCGGCACGCTGGACGGCGTGGTCCACTCCATCGGCTTCGCCCCGCAGGACGCGCTGGGCGGCAACTTCCTCAACACGCCGTTCGAGTCGGTGGCCACGGCCATGCACGTCTCGGCGTTCTCGCTGAAGTCGCTGACCATGGCCTGCCTGCCGCTGATGCAGAACGGCGGCTCGGTGGTCGGCCTCACCTTCGACGCCCAGTACGCCTGGCCGCAGTACGACTGGATGGGCCCGGCGAAGGCCGCGCTGGAGGCCACGAGCCGGTACCTGGCGCGTGACCTGGGCAAGCAGAACGTGCGGTCCAACCTGGTCTCCGCGGGCCCGCTCGGCTCCATGGCCGCGAAGTCCATCCCCGGCTTCAGCGACCTCGCGGCCGTGTGGGACACGCGCGCGCCGCTGGAGTGGGACCTGACGGACCCGGAGCCGGCCGCGAAGGGCGTCGTCGCGCTGCTGAGCGACTGGTTCCCGAAGACGACGGGCGAGATCGTCCACGTCGACGGCGGCCTCCACGCCATCGGCGCGTAACCGCCCCGTGCCCTGACCGCCGCTGCCCCGCGCCTCCCACGCGGGGCAGCGGCGTTCCCGGGGTTGCGCCCTCCCGGGGGTGCCCGGGTCTGCCTTACCCGGGGGGCGGCCGTGCCGGCCCCTACCGCGGGTGCCCGGGCTTCCCGCCCCGGCGGGCGGCCGTGCCTGTTCCCCCTGCGGGCGGCTGGGCCGCCCAGGGGGCGATGGGGGCGCCCCCTGCTCGAGCGAAGCCGAGAGCTTGGGGGAGGGCGGGCGCAGGGCGGTGCGTACGGACGGGGCGGCTCGCTCCGCAGGGGGTCGGCAGGGCATCCACGGGCCGCACGCACCTGCGTGCCGCCGAACCGGGGAGAGGTCCAGGCCGCCCGCACGCCCGGCACGGTGCGTCCCGCAAGGTCCGGCCCCGGCCCCCGGGCGAACCGTCACCCGTGCGGCGGAACCGGAAGGGCCGCGCACTCCCGCACGCGGCAGCCTGGGGACGTACTCCACCCCCGGGAGGCGCGATGACCCCCCGCCGCACCACCCCCGCGGCCCTGACCGCCGCCGCCCTCGCCGTGCTCGCCCCCGCCGCCCCGACCCCCGCCTCCGCGGAGGCGGGCGCCGACTGCACCGTGAAGGTCACCGGCTCGACGGTGGCCGCCCACTGCCACAACCCCAACTCCCGCACGGACCGCGTCCGCCTCCACGTCGAGTGCGCCCGCTGGTGGGACGTCGACACCGACGGCGCCCCCGCCGACGTCACTCCGGCCCGCTCCGCCGACCTCACGGGCCGCTGCTGGAAGGAGGTCACCTCGGCCTGGGTGAGCCACCGCGCGCTCTGACGGCGAACGTCGAACGTCGACCCGGCCCTGCCGGCAGGACTGTACCGCTCGCTACCAGGAGCCGAGGTCCGACGACGTCCACCGCTGCGGGCGGATCCGCAGCACCACCGACTCCTCCACCGCCGCCGGCGACGCCAGGTACCCCTCTAGCGCCGCCCCGGACAGATACCGCCCCGCGATCTCCCGCACGTGCTCCGCCGTCGCGGTGAGCGACTCGACGACCGGGCCCTCCACCGACACGTACCGCACCGTCGGCGTCAGCCGCTGCACCAGCAGCGAGAACCGCCCCGTCTCGGCGATCAGCGCCGCCTTGCGCGAGTCGCGCCCGGTCAGGATCCACGGCAGTCCGCCCGGCTCGTACCCGTACCAGAGCGGCACCAGCAGCGGCCCCCTCCCCGGTCCCGCCGCCACACCCAGCGTCGCCGTCAACGGCTCCGACAGGAACGCCTCACGTTCGTCCTTGGAAAGTGCCATGCCTCGACCGTAGAACCCGCCGGCCGCCCCCGCCGCCCCTGCCGCTCGGCGCTCGGCCGCTTCCGCAGCCAGGTCGGTCGGTCAGTCCGCGCGCCCCGGACGGCAGGACAGCGGATAGCTCGCCGCCTCCCGCGCCGCCGTCTGCGCGTCGCCGTCCCGGATCGCCTCCACCAGCGGGGCGTGGTCCATGTACGTCTCCGGCGTGAGGGCGGCCCCGACGTCCCCGCGCAGCCACTCCCGCAGCACCTCGCCGAGGTCCGCGTACAGCGCGGTCATCACGTCGTTGTGGGAGGCCGCCACCACCGCCATGTGGAAGCCCGTGTCGGCCGTCACGAACGCCTCGATCTCCCCGGACCGCCACGCCTCCTCCCGGCGCGCCAGCAGCGCCTCCAGCTGGCGCAGGTCCCGCTCGGTGCGGCGCTCGGCGGCCAGCGACGCGGCGCTCGCCTCCAGGGAGGAACGCAGCTCGGCGACGTGCCGTGGATCGGCGTCAGCGAAACGGCGGTGCATCACGCCCGCCAGCTCGCTGGTGGCCACCACGTAGGTGCCCGACCCCTGCCGGATGTCCAGCAGACCGTTGTGCGCGAGCGCCCGCACCGCCTCGCGGACGGTGTTGCGGGCCACGCCCAGCTGCTCGACCAGCTCGGGCTCGGTGGGGATCCGTGAGCCGACGGGCCACTCGCCGGAGGTGATCTGCGTCCGCAGGGCCGCGATGACCTGTTCGGACAGCGCCGAGCGACGGGGATGGGTCAAAGGCATGGCACACCTTCGCACGAGGCGGGCCGGCCGGGAGCCGGACGGACTGGACAGCCAATCATCCCATGATTCTATGATGGTCGTATGTCTGATGGGCGCACTGCCTCACGCGAGGCGACCGAGATCCCGGCCCGGCGGCCGGTCACCCCGAGCGGCGACGCTCCCGCCGCGGTCCCGGCCTGGCGCACCCAGCTGCTGGTGGCCGCCGTCGTGCTGGCGGCGCTCAACCTGCGGCCCGCCGTCACCAGCCTCGGCGCCCTGCTCGAGGAGGTCCGCGACGGCTTCGGCATGAGCGGCTCGGTGGCCGGACTGCTCACCTCCGTGCCCTCCCTCTGCTTCGCCGTCTTCGGTGTCGCCGCGCCCCGCCTGGCCCGCCGTTTCGGCGCCGCCGCGGTGGTCTGCGCCGGCATGGCCGCCGTCGCGGCCGGACTGCTGATCCGCCCCTGGGCGGGCTCCACCGCCGGGCTGCTCGCCGCCACCGCGCTGGCGTTGATGGGCATCGCGGTCGGCAACATCCTGATGCCGGTCATCGTCAAGGAACGGTTCCCCGACCGCGTCGGGCCCATGACCGGCCTCTACTCGATGGCACTGGCCCTCGGCACCTCCTCGGCCGCCGCGTTCACCGTGCCGCTGACCGGCGCCCTCGGCGGCGACTGGCGCCTGGGCCTGGCCGCCTGGTCGCTGCTCGCCGTGGCCGCCGTCCTCGCCTGGCTCCCGCTGGTGCGCGACCGGGCCGCCGGCACCGGCCGTCCCGGCACCGGCCGTCCCGGCACCGGCCGTCCCGGCACCGGCCGTCCCGGCCTCCGCGGTCGTTCGGGCGGAACCCGCGGTGTTCCCGCGGCGCGGGGCCACGCCGGTGCGGCGACGCCCGCCGCGGCCCGCCCGCCGATGCGCAGCATCACCCGCAGCCGCACCGCCTGGGCCCTCGCCGTCTTCTTCGGCCTCCAGGGCACCTGCGCCTACGTCACGATGGGCTGGCTCGCCCAGATCTTCCGCGACGCCGGCGTCTCCGCCGGGACGGCCGGGGTGCTGCTCGCCGTCAGCATGGTGATGGGCGTCCCGTTGTCCTTCGTCATCCCCCGGCTGGCCGCCCGGCTGCCCCACCAGGGCCCGATGGTCGTCGCCCTGGGCATCAGCGGGCTCGCCGGCTACGCCGGTCTGATCATCGCCCCGGCGGCCGGAGCCTGGCTCTGGGCGCTCCTGCTGGGCATCGCCAACTGCGCTTTCCCACTCGCCCTCACCATGGTCGGCATGCGCGCCCGGACCGGCGAGGGCGTGGGCCGCCTCTCCGCGTTCGCGCAGAGCACGGGCTACCTGATCTCCATCCCCGGCCCGGTGCTGGTCGGCGTCCTCTACCAGCACAGCGGCGGCTGGGGCCTGCCGCTCTCGCTGATGGCCGCGCTGATGATCCCGCAGATGCTCTTCGGCGTCCTGGCCGGCCGGAACAGCACGATCGAGGACGAACTCGCCCCCCGCGAGGAGCCCTCGCCCGCCGCGCCCGCCGCGAGCCGCTGACGCCCCGGTCGGAGGCGGGCTCCGCCCAGATGGGAGACTGGGGCCATGGTGCTCGACCCGAACCCCCAGAACGGCCAGAAGAAGCTGCTGCTCGTCCTCGGCTCGTTCCTGCTCATCATGGTGATCATCGGCGTCATCGCCACGATCGCCGCCCCCTGACCGGACCGCCCTGACCGAGCTGCCCCGACCGGGCTGCCCGGGCGACCACGGCCTCCGGGCCGCCCGTGTGGCCGTGACCTGCCCCGACCGGTCCCGCCGTCGCCCTCGCGCGGCCGGGGGTGGGGCTGTCCCCACCCTCCCCTAGGGGACGGTCCTCAGGGTCGAATGGGTGGATCACCGGATGTGACGCGGGGCCCCCGGTGCGTAGCGTCGAGGACGTGGCCCTGGGAAGGCCAACGGCCCGACGAGGGCCGGGACGCGCCCTACAGCATCCGGAGGCATCATGCCGGTCCGAACGACGACCTCCTGCCCCGCTCCGGCGCCGGGCGACGGCGCGGCCACGAGGCTGCCCTGGTGGGGTGTGGTCCTGCCGGTCCTCGCCTTCGTGTCGCTGCTCCTGCTGGTCTCCGACCCGGCCGCGGGTCCGGGCCCCGCCGAGCTGTTCACCCGGCTGGCGCAATTCGCGGGCCGCTGAGGCCCTCCTCCGACCCGGTGCGGTGACGCCTGCCAACTCCCTGCGACGTGCCGCCTTTTTCATGCCAAGCTGGGATCCATGAGCGTCGCAGAACCCCGCACGATCGTCCTCTTCCGGCATGCCAAGGCCGACTGGCCCGAGGTCGCCGACCACGAACGGCCGCTCGCCGAGCGGGGGCGCATGGACGCCCCGGTCGCCGGGCGCAAGCTCGCCGACTCCGGCGTCCCCCTCGACCTGGCCCTGTGCTCCACCGCCGCCCGCACCCGTGAGACGTGGAAGCTCGCCGTCCACGAGTTCCCCCGGCGGCCCCGCACGGTCTACGAGGAGCGGATCTACGAGGCGACGCCCGGCCAGCTCGTCGCGGTGCTGAACGAGACGCCCGACGACGTGCGCAACGTCCTCATGATCGGCCACAACCCGGGCATGCACGGGCTCGCCGAGGTGCTCGCCGGCTCCGCCGAGGGCGACGCCCGGGAGCGCATGGTCCGGCGCGGCTTCCCCACGGCCGCCTACGCGGTCCTCACCTTCAACGGCTCCTGGAAGACCCTGGAGCCCGGCGTGTGCACGCTCAGCGACTACTGGGCGCCCTCCGAGTGAGCGACGGCGCGCCGCGCGGGGCACCTGCCCGGCGCGGCGCGCCGCTACGTCTCCCGAGGGCCGCGGCCCTCAGTGCTCGACGAGGCCGCCGCCGTCGGCCGCCTCGACCTCCTCGCGGCTGATCCCCAGCAGGTACAGCACCGTGTCGAGGAAGGGCACGTTCACCGCCGTGTGGGCGGCCTCGCGGACCACCGGCTTGGCGTTGAAGGCGACGCCCAGACCCGCCGTGTTCAGCATGTCCAGGTCGTTCGCCCCGTCGCCGATCGCGACCGTCTGGGCCAACGGCACGCCCGCCTCGGCCGCGAACCGGCGCAGCAGCCGCGCCTTGCCCGCCCGGTCGACGACCTCGCCGATCACCCGGCCGGTCAGCCGCCCGTCAACGATCTCCAGCGTGTTGGCCTGCGCGAAGTCCAGGCCCAGGCGCTCCTTCAGGTCGTCGGTGACCTGGGTGAAGCCGCCCGACACCACGCCCACCTGGTAGCCCAGCCGCTTCAGGGTGCGCACCAGGGTGCGCGCGCCCGGCGTCAGCCGCACCTCGCTGCGTACCTTGTCCACCACCGAGGCGTCCAGGCCCTCCAGCAGGGCGACCCGGGCGTGCAGCGACTGCTCGAAGTCCAGCTCGCCGCGCATCGCGGCCGCCGTCACCTCGGCGACCTTCTCCTCGCAGCCGGCGTGGGCCGCGAACAGCTCGATCACCTCGTCCTGGATGAGCGTGGAGTCCACGTCCATCACCACCAGCCGCTGCGCGCGGCGGTGCAGGCCCGCGGAGACCACGGCGATGTCCACGCCGAGCGCGGCGGCCTCGGTCGCCAGCGCGGTGCGCAGGAATTCCGTCGCGACGCCGGAGACCGCGAACTCGACAGCGGTGACCGGGTACTTGGCCAGGCGGAAGATGCGGTCGATGTTGCCGCCCGCGGCGGTGGTCCGGGAGGCGATGGCGGCGGTCTGCTCGGCGGTCAGCGGGTTGCCCAGCACGGTGACGATGGAGCGGCCGCTGCCGCGGGGGCGGTTGTCGCCGGTGCCGGAGAGGATCTCGGCCTCCATCTTCACCGCCCCCGCCCAGCTGTGGACGGCGGCCCGCAGGTCGCCCTCCTGCCCGGCGGGCGGCTGGGTGACCAGGGCGCAGAGCACCATCCGGCCGCGGATGACGACCTGCTCGATGTCGACGACGTCGACCCGGTAGGCGGTGAGGGTCTCGAACAGACCGGCGGTGGTCCCGGGGCGGTCCTTGCCGAAGATCTTGACGAGGAGAGTGGGGGCGTCGGAGTTCTGCGCAGCGCTCATGGTCCTCCCACCGTATCCGCCCCTCCGCCCCCGCCGCCCCACCGGTCCGCCACCCGGACGCCCCGGGAGAGGACGGGAAGCCCCGGCCGCCCGCGGGGGCGGGAGGGGGCGAAGCGTCCCGTGCGCGTGGTTGGACCCGGTTTCGCACCGTCGGCCCGCCCCGGAACCGTGCCGATTCCGTACCTGTCCAGGGGTCCGGCTTCCGATAGCCCCGCACGGCCTGGGATAGTGCCCCCGGACGTCAGACATCCCTGGACTCCCTGCGTCGGGGGCCAAATCGGGGGACAACTCAGTGGGGCATGGAGTGCCAGAACTCGTACTCGAAATCAACGGACGGACCTGGACGCTCGATTCGTCCAGGTCCTACACGATCGGCCGGGACCCGCAGGGGGACGTGGTGCTCGAGGACGCCAGGGTCTCCTGGCGCCACGCGACGGTCCGTCACGCCGACGGCGGCTGGGTGCTGGAGGACCACGGGTCCACCAACGGCACCTGGGTGCAGGGGCAGCGCGTCCAGCAGACACGTCTGGAACCCGGCGCCCCGGTGCACCTCGGCAACGCGACCGACGGCCCGCGGCTGACCCCGTCCGCCGCGCCCGCCCCCGCGGCCCATCAGGCCCAGGCGCACGCGCCGCACGCACAGGCCCCGCAGGCCCACGCACCGCAGGCCGCGCCGCACGCCCAGCTCTTCCCGGGCCAGGCCCCGCAGGCCCAGCCCGCGCAGGGCGGAGGCTGGGGTCCCCAGCAGCCCCCCGTGCCCCACCAGGCGCCCGCGCCGTTCCCCCAGCAGGGCGGGGGCCCCGCCGTGCCCCCGCAGGCCGTGCCCCAGGCCGGCCCCGGCGGCGCCCAGCCGATCTACGCGGAGCGCAGCCCGACCACGTTCCACGAGTTCTCCCTCGGCCGGGTGATGCGCATCGGCCGCGCCCTGGAGAACGAACTGGTCGTCTCCGACCTTCAGGTCTCCCGGCACCACGCCGAGTTCCACGCCACCCCCGACGGCCGCTTCGAGATCCGCGACCTCGGCTCGCACAACGGCACCTACGTCAACGGCCAGCCCATACCCAAGGGCGGCAACCGGCTGCTCGGCCCGATGGACGTCGTCGGCGTCGGCCACTCGACGTTCCGCCTGGTCGGCGACCGGCTGGAGGAGTTCGTCGACACCGGCGAGGTCAGCTTCTCGGCCCGCCACCTGACCGTCACCGTCGACGGCGGCAAGCAGATCCTCAAGGACGTCTCGTTCGCCGTCCCGGAGAAGTCGCTGATCGCCGTGATCGGCCCCTCCGGCTCCGGAAAGTCCACCCTGCTCAAGGCGCTGACCGGCTACCGGCCCGCCGACCAGGGCGACGTGCTCTACGACAACCGGAACCTGTACAAGCAGTTCGCCGAGCTCCGCCAGCGCATCGGTCTGGTGCCGCAGGACGACATCCTGCACAAGGAGCTCACCGTCAAGAAGGCCCTCGGCTACGCGGCCAAGCTGCGCTTCCCCGCGGACACCACGTCCGCCGAGCGCGCCGCCCGGATCGACGAGGTGCTGCGCGAGCTGAAGCTCGACATCCACAAGGACAAGAAGGTCACCTCGCTCTCCGGCGGCCAGCGCAAGCGCGTGTCGGTGGCGCTGGAGCTGCTGACCAAGCCGTCGCTGATCTTCCTGGACGAGCCGACCTCCGGCCTCGACCCGGGCATGGACCGCGACGTGATGCAGCTGCTGCGCGGCCTCGCCGACGACGGCCGCACCGTGCTGGTGGTCACCCACTCGGTGGCCGAGCTGGCCATCTGCGACAAGCTCCTGGTGATGGCGCCCGGCGGCGCGGTGGCCTACTTCGGGCCGCCGGACGAGGCGCTCAACTTCTTCGGCTACACGACCTGGGCCGACGTCTTCTCCGCGTTCGAGAACTACCGCGACTACGACTGGGCGGGCCGCTGGAAGGGCTCGCAGCACTACCAGACGTACGCCGCGGACATCGACGCCGTCGCCCCGCAGCCGGTGCACATGCCGCCGCCGCAGGCGATCCGGCCGCCCAAGCCGCAGAGCTGGTTCTCCCAGTTCGTGACCCTGGTGCGCCGCTACACCTCGGTGATCGTCTCGGACCGCGGCTTCCTGGCGCTGATGGTGCTGCTGCCGGCCGTCATCGGCGCGGTGAGCCTGCTCATCAACCCGGACCGCGGCCTGCTGCCCAACCCGCTGCACCCGCAGACCGGGCGGATCGTGCCCAACGGCACCGCCACCACGGTCCTGCTGATCCTGGCGGTCGGCGCCTGCTTCGCGGGCGCCGCCAACTCGGTGCGCGAGCTGATCAAGGAGCGGGTGATCTACGAGCGGGAACGGGCCACCGGCCTGTCCCGGTCGGCGTACCTGATGTCCAAGGTCTTCGTGCTCGGCATGATCACCGTGTTCCAGGGCCTGCTGGTCGGCGTGATCGGCTTCGCGAGCCGCGACATCCCCGCCGAGGGCCTGCTGCTCGGCGACTCGACGCTGATCGAGCTCTCGCTGCCGATCATGGGTCTGGGCTTCACCTCGATGATGTTCGGCCTGATCATCTCGGCGCTGGTGAAGACCGCCGAGAAGACCATGCCGCTGCTGGTGATGTTCGCGATCATCCAGGTCGTGTTCACGGGCTGCCTCTTCGCCCTGCACGGCACGCTCGGCGTCAACGAGTTCTCGTACCTGATGCCGTCCCGCTGGGCGGTCGCGGCCGCGGGCGCCACGCTGGACTTCAACCGGATCGCCCCGCCGGAGGCCGGCGCGGACAACGACCCGCTGTGGGAGAACACCCTCGGCACCTGGTCGCTGGACATGATCGCGCTGATCGGTCTCGGCGTGATCTGCGGCTTCTTCGTGGCGCGCTTCCTGCGCCGCCACGAGCCGGAGGTCATGCGCAAGTGACCCGGCCGGAGCCGCCGCGGAGGCGGGCCCGGACATGACGCAAGGGCGGCACCCCCGTGGGGGTGCCGCCCTTTCAACGTGTCAGCGATGCTCGCTCAGAGGTCCGCGCCTGCCTCAGTACGCGCTGTTGACGTTGTCGATGGTGCCGTAGCGGTCGGCGGCGTAGTTGGCCGCGGCCACGATGTTGGCCACCGGGTGGTAGATGTCGTCGGGCGTGCCCTTGACGTGGTACGTCTCGAAGGTCGGCGGGATGACCTGCAGCAGGCCCTTGGACGGGATGCCGTTCTGGGCGTTGATGTCCCAGAGGTTGATCGCCTTCGGGTTGCCCGAGGACTCACGGATGATGTTCTTGTACAGCCCGTGGTACGAACCCGGGATGTCGTTCTTGTCCATGATGTCGAGGGCCTCACGGATCCAACCGTCCAGGTTGTTCGCGTAGACCTTCTTCGCCTCGACCGGCTTGGCGACCGGACGGGCGGCGGAACGGCTGGCGGCCTCCTTGGCCTCGCGCTCCTTGGCAGCCTGGTCGGCAGCGGCCTTCTTGGCAGCGGCCTCGTCGGCGGCCTTCTTCTCCTCGGCCTTCTGCTCCGCCTGCTTGGCGGCGACGGCCTCGGCCTTCACGCTCGCACCCGCGGCCTGGTCGGCGACGTTGGCCTTCACGTTCTTGATCTGGTCGGCGCTGTAGACCACGGAGGTGGCCTGGCCGGCCTCGTTGGTGGTCGTCTCGGCGTCGGCCGGAACGACGGTGAAGGCGAGAGCCGCGGCGCTCAGGGCGCCGGCACCGGCGATGCCGATCTTCTGCATCTGCTTCTTGGTGACGGCGGTGCGATAAGCGGAAAGGTTGAACTTCGGCATGGAACCTCATTCGTTGCGCGGAGGTCGCTCGGCGTCCGGGGGTTCGGACTGTCCGGACTGGCCGGACGGAAGTGCACCCGAGGGGCGTCTCTTCGCTGCGGACGAATCCGCCGCGGTGAGCGACATGAGCAATTCTTAGCGATCGCAAAATGGCCTGGCAATCATGTGATCTACGATCCCGGATAGGAGAACGTATCCGGCAAAACGGTACAGACGGTGATGTAAGGCCTGCTCAGTGGGCAGAGGAATGTCCCACTTGTCTCCTATCGTCCTTCGTAAGTGACGGGGGTCTCGTGGACGGCCTCACACGGCACCCCGTGCCGACTCACGCAGAGTTGCTCGCGCAATGCGTTGTGTCAGCGAAAAGCGGGGCGGCCCGGGACCCGCGACCGACCCGGAACCGGTCCCCGGGACCGATCCCCGCCCCTCCCGCCCGCCGGTAGCGTGACCGCCATGGACCAAGGGACCGCCCCCCGCTCACCCGCCGGCCTGGCCGCCGTCAGCGACGCACTGCTGGCCATGAGCCGGCGCCTGGAGGTGGGGGACGTCCTCAAGACGATCGTGTCCCGCGCCAGGGAACTGCTCGGCGCCCGCTACGCGGCCCTCGGCGTGCCCGACCACTGCGGAGGCTTCGCCCGCTTCGTGGTCGACGGCGTCGACGAGCAGACCTGGAAGGCCATCGGCCCGCTCCCGCGCCAGCACGGCATCCTCGCCGCCATGCTCCACGAGGGCCCGCAGCGCCTCGACGACGTCCGCGCCGACCCCCGCTTCGAGGGCTGGCCCGACGCCCACCCGGAGATGACCGACTTCCTCGGCATGCCGATCCGCGACGGCGACGAGATCCTCGGCGCCCTCTACCTCGCGAACAAGGAGAGCGCGGGGCAGCAGAGCGGCGGCCCGCCCGCCCCGGCCTCCCGGTGCGGCTTCACCGAGGAGGACGAGGAACTCCTCTCCCTCTTCGCCCAGCACGCGGCCATCGCCCTCACCAACGCACGCCTCTACGAACGCAGCCGCGAGCTGACCATCGCCGAGGAACGCTCCCGGCTCGCCCACGAGCTGCACGACGCCGTCAGCCAGAAGCTCTTCTCCCTCCGCCTCACCGCCCAGGCCGCCGCCACCCTGGTCGACCGGGCCCCCTCCCGCGCCAGGGACGCCATGGGGGAGGTCGCGGCGCTGGCCGCCGAGGCCGCCGAGGAACTGCGCGCCGCCGTGATCGAGCTCCGCCCCGCCGCCCTCGACGAGGACGGACTCGTCGCCACCCTGCGCAGCCAGGTCCAGGTCCTCGACCGCGCCCACAGCGCCCGCGTCACCTTCACCAGCCACGACGTGCGTGCCCTCCCCGCCCCGCAGGAGGCCGCACTGCTGCGCGTCGCCCAGGAGGCCCTGCACAACGCGCTGCGCCACGGCGACCCGCGCCACGTCGACGTCGTCCTGGAACGCGAGGGCCCCCGCGCCGTACTCCGGATCAGCGACGACGGCCGCGGCTTCGAGCCGGAAGGCGTCCTGAGGGCCGGCCGCCACCTGGGCCTGGTGTCCATGCGCGACCGCGCCACCGGCGTGGGCGGCACGCTCACGGTCAGCTCGGCGCCCGGGAAGGGCGCCGTCGTCGAGATGGAGGTTCCCGGTGGCTGAGCCGGTCAAGGTCCTGCTCGTCGACGACCACCAGGTGGTCCGCCGGGGGCTGCGCACCTTCCTCGAGGTGCAGGACGACATCGAGGTCGTCGGCGAGGCCGGCGACGGCGAGGAGGGCGTCGCCCGCGCGGAGGAGCTGCGGCCCGACGTCGTCCTGATGGACATCCGGATGCCCGGCTCCGACGGCATCGAGGCCCTGCGCCGCCTGCGCTCGCTGGGCAACCCGGCCCGCGTCCTGGTGGTCACCAGCTTCACCGAGCGCCGCACCGTGGTCCCCGCGCTGCGGGCGGGCGCGACCGGATACCTCTACAAGGACGTGGACCCCGACGCCCTCGCCGCGGCCATCCGCTCCGTCCACGCCGGCCACACCGTCCTCCAGCCGGAGGTCGCCGAGGTGCTCCTCTCCCAGGAGAACGGCTCCGGTGAGGGCCGCGGCGGCACCCTCACCGACCGCGAGCGGGACGTCCTCGGCCTGATCGCCGACGGCCGCTCCAACCGGGAGATCGCCCGCTCCCTCTATCTGAGCGAGAAGACGGTGAAGACCCACGTCTCCAACATCCTGATGAAACTCGACGTCTCCGACCGCACCCAGGCCGCCCTCTGGGCCGTCCGCCACGACACCACCTGACCCGGCACCCGCCGACGCCGCCGGACCTTCGGGCGACCCGCGGCACGGGCACCGCGACGGACGTGGGGCGGGAACGGCTCCGAGCCGCCCACCCCACGGCCATGCCGACCCCGGCCTCCACCGGCCGACCGGGGGAGAGGCGCCGACGCCCTCCCGAGACGAGCCCACGCCGCGGCGCACGGCCACCCCACCCACACGGGGCCATGGGCCTCGGCGGAGCTCGTGATGTGACGTGTCAGAGGGCCGCCCGCTTGCCGGGACGCGGTGACGTGACCGGTGCACGGGGTGCACGAGGCATCGGGGCCGCGCCTGCCCTCGGTTCCGTGAGGGGTCGGCGCTCCACGCACCCGGGGGTCCTGCCCGCGCCCCGGCCCGCGGGTGTCCCTCACGCCCCCGCCGCCGGGCGCACCGCGGCGCGAGACGTCACCCCCGGTGGCGTTCCTCCACCGCCGCGTTGTACGCGGCGACCATCGCCCGCCGGGCCGTCCGCTCCACCGGCCGCAGCGCCTCCCGCCGCGCCGCCATCTCTCCGGCGCTCACCGCACCCCCGTGCCCCCTCTCGTACGCCAGTGAGACCAGCAGCCCCACCCGCTCGGCCAGCCGCAGCACCCGCGCCGCCCGCGGCGGATAGCCCGGCGCCAGCGCGTCCTGCCCCTGCGACCGCTCCGCCCGCGCCCGGTACGCGTCCAGCGCCGCCTCGGCCACCGGCCCCGACGCCGCCACGTCCAGCCGCGTCAGCACCTCCGTCGCCTCCCGCAGCGCCTCCGCCAGCTCCCGCTCCGCCTCGCCGAGCGAGGGAACGTCGGCCGGCGGCGCCTCCCGCACCGGCAGGCAGTGCCAGACCACCTCCACGTGCACGTCCTCGGCGCCCCCCGCACCGCCCGCAGGCCCGGCCTCGTGCACCTCCGGCACCAGCCCCAGCGCCACCCCGTGGCAGACGACCGCCTCCTCCGCCTCCAGCGCCGCCGCGTTGAACTCCGCCGGCCCGCTCAGCCCCAGCGGATGCCCCGGCGCGGGCAACGCCACCCGCAGACCGGTGGCCCCCAGCGCGCGCAGCCGCCCGAGGGCGAGCGACAGACCTACCGCCCCGTCCTCCCCGGGCAGCCCGCGCACCCGGTGCAGCGCGTCGTCCCCGACAATCGCGGCCACCGCGTCATCAGGCGGGACAAGATGGGCAAGAAGGGCGTTTCCCCAGGCGGCCAGGCGCCCGGCACGTGGTTCCGTGAGCATGCGCCCAGCCTAAGGACCGTCCCACTGGATTCCCCAGGACACCGGGTGGCGTAGATTTTTCCGAAAGGGCTGCGCCCGCCGGCGCACACGACAGCCACACCGGCCGACGCCGCCACCACGGGGCGGGCCGAGAACGCAATGGGAGACAGCGCGCTGATGAGCGATGTTCTGGAGCTGGAGGACGTATCCGTGGTCCGCGAGGGCCGGGCTCTGGTGGACCGGGTCTCCTGGTCGGTGAAGGAGGGCGAGCGCTGGGTCATCCTCGGCCCCAACGGCGCGGGCAAGACCACCCTGCTCAACATCGCGTCCAGCTACCTCTACCCGAGCAAGGGAACCGCCACGATCCTCGGCGAGACCCTCGGCCGGCCCGGCACGGACGTCTTCGAGCTGCGCCCCCGCATCGGCGTGGCCGGCATCGGCATGGCGGAGAAGCTCCCCAAGCGCCAGACGGTCCTGCAGACCGTCCTCACCGCCGCCTACGGCATGACCGCCGCCTGGCAGGAGGAGTACGAGGACGTCGACAAGGAGCGCGCCGTCGCCTTCCTCGACCGCCTCGGCATGAGCGACTACGCCGACCGCAAGTTCGGCACCCTCTCCGAGGGCGAGCGCAAGCGCACCCTGATCGCCCGCGCCCTGATGACCGACCCCGAGCTGCTCCTCCTCGACGAGCCCGCCGCCGGCCTCGACCTCGGCGGCCGCGAGGACCTGGTGCGCCGCCTCGGCCGCCTGGCCCGCGACCCGATCGCGCCCTCCATGATCATGGTGACCCACCACGTCGAGGAGATCGCCCCCGGCTTCACCCACGTCCTGATGATCCGCCAGGGCGAGGTCCTGACCGCCGGCCCCATCGAGCTCGAGCTCACCTCCCGCAACCTCTCCCACTGCTTCGGCCTCCCCCTGGTCGTCGAGCAGGTCGGCGACCGCTGGACCGCCCACGGCCTGCCCCTCGCCTAGCACCCCCGCCCGGGCCGCTCGGCCCGGGCTCCGGCCGGCCCCGCCCAACAGGCCCTTTCCCACGCCCCCGTTCGCGCCCTGTCCGCGACGGGGGCGCGGTCCTACCATGCACCTGTGGACATCGACGCGTGGGTCTGGTGGCTGGTGGCGGCGGCGGTGCTCGGCATCGCCCTGGTGATCACAGCGATGCCCGAACTCGGGATGCTCGCCCTCGGCGCGGTCGCCGCGGCGGTCGCCTGGAGCCTCGGCGGCGGCATCGTGCTTCAGGTGGGCGCCTTCGTGGTCGTCTCCGTCGCCCTGATCGCGGTGGTGCGCCCCATCGCCGCCCGGAACAAGGAACGACCCCAACTCTCCACCGGGATCGACGCCTTGCGCGGCCGCCAGGCCGTCGTGCTCGAACGGGTCGACTCCCGGGGCGGACGCGTCAAACTCGCCGGCGAGGTCTGGTCGGCGCGCGCCCTGGAACCCGGCCGCACCTTCGAGACGGGGGAGGAGGTGGACGTCGTCGACATCGACGGAGCCACCGCCGTCGTCATGTGACGACCCGACCCGCGGCCCGCAACCGCCCTGAACAGCGCGGGAGTTCGCGGGCCGCACCGGCCGTCCGTCCCAGCAGGTCCGGACAAGTGGCCGGAACCCGCCCCGAAGGTCACCGGGGTCTGGGAGACTCGAGCCAGAAGATCATCGACAGTCACGGCATCCGCCGCGCACGACGCGGCCGAGAGGGGTTCGGGGAGCCACGATGGAACCGGTCATCATCGTCCTGGTCATTCTGGTGGTGTTGGTCTTCATCGCCCTGATCAAGACCATCCAGGTCATTCCGCAGGCAAGCGCCGCGATCGTCGAGCGCTTCGGCCGCTACACCCGCACCCTCAACGCGGGCCTCAACATCGTGGTGCCGTTCATCGACACCATCCGCAACCGCATCGACCTGCGCGAACAGGTCGTGCCCTTCCCGCCGCAGCCGGTCATCACCCAGGACAACCTGGTCGTGAACATCGACACGGTGATCTACTACCAGGTCACCGACGCCCGCGCCGCGACCTACGAGGTGGCCAGCTACATCCAGGCCATCGAGCAGCTCACCGTCACCACGCTGCGCAACATCATCGGCGGCATGGACCTCGAGCGCACCCTCACCTCCCGCGAGGAGATCAACGCCGCCCTGCGAGGCGTCCTCGACGAGGCAACCGGCAAGTGGGGCATCCGCGTCAACCGCGTCGAGCTCAAGGCGATCGAACCGCCCACCTCCATCCAGGACTCGATGGAGAAGCAGATGCGCGCCGACCGCGACAAGCGCGCCGCGATCCTCCAGGCCGAGGGTGTCCGGCAGTCCGAGATCCTGCGAGCGGAAGGCGAGAAGCAGTCGCAGATCCTGCGCGCCGAAGGTGAGGCCAAGGCCGCCGCCCTGCGCGCGGAGGGCGAGGCCCAGGCGATCCGCACGGTCTTCGAGTCCATCCACGCCGGAGACGCGGACCAGAAGCTCCTCGCCTACCAGTACCTGAAGATGCTCCCGGAGATCGCCCAGGGCGACGCCAACAAGCTCTGGATCGTCCCCAGCGAGATCGGCGACGCCCTCAAGGGCCTCGGCGGCGCCTTCGGCAACTTCGCCCCGCAGAACGGCAATCCTCCCGGCTCCGTGCCCAAGCCGGCGGGCAACGGCAGCGACCGCCTCGAGAAGCCCACCATCGACTGACCGCCGTGAGCCCCGCGCCGCCGGGGCCAGGAACCCCCGCGAGGGTGTGAACGAACGACGTGGGGCCCGTTACCCCGGCCGGGGTAACGGGCCTGTCGGAATTGAACACGTCATAACTCCAGTAAAGATTAATAGAATA
>NZ_JBEOVU010000043.1:0-57407 GCF_040295685.1 Streptomyces sp. NPDC002734 | reverse complement strand
GAGCACGTCTCGTGGCTCATCTACGCCCGAAGGCGTGAACTGCGTTCGCCCTGGCGACGGTTGAGCTGCTTCAAGCAGGCCCTTCTGACGCTGGCCCACCTGCGCAAGAACGAGACCTTCGCCCGGATCGGAGCCGGGTTCGGTGTCTCCGAAGCGACCGCCTGGCGGTACGTGGACGAGACCGTCGAGGTCCTGGCCGCCTGGGCGCCCGGCCTGCACGAGGCCCTCGTCGGCCTGGGCGAAGGAGATTTCGTCATCGTTGACGGCACGCTCATTCCCATCGACCGCATCGCCGCGGACCAGCCGTACTACTCCCAGAAGCACCGCAAGCACGGCATGAACGTCCAGGTCATCGCACGTCCGGACGGCACCCCGCTCTGGTTCTCCCGCGCGACTCCAGGCCGGACCCACGATCTCACCGCGGCCCGCGCCCACGGCATCGTCCAAGCCTGCCTCACCCGACAGATCCTCGTCCTCGCCGACCGCGCCTACCAGGGCGCCGGCGCCACCTTCCGCACCCCCTACTTCCACCATCGCGAGCAACCAGAGCACTACCAGCAGTTCAACCGCGACCACGCCCGACTCCGAGCTCCCGGCGAACGCGCCTTCGCCCAACTCAAGACCTGGCAGATCCTGCGCCGGGCCAGATGCTCCACACGCCGCATCGGCACGATCGTCCAAGCCGTCCACACCCTGCTGACCTGCGACTACTCAGGATGAAAGACGTTCAGTGCGACAGCACCAATGCCTCGTCACCGGTGAGCTTGATCACGACCTGGCCGTCACCCATGCATCCTCCAACCGCTCAGCCTGCCCCGGACCGCATGAACCTACTGGCCGTGTGGCTCGACCTGACACACGGGGCTGCAGGGCAGCCCCCTCCGCAAGGGGGGCGGACCGCCCTCACCCCTCCTCCGGCCTCCCGCCCGGCAGCGTCCCGTGGGTGGCGACGAAGGCGGAAGGGTCCCAGCTGCCGCCGAGACGGGGGGAGAGCCAGTCCGGTGCGGCCCGGCGGAAGGCCCGGGGGGAGAGGGCGCCCACGCCCTCCGGGACCGCGCCCAGCAGCGGGGCGCCCGCCACCCGGGGCAGGTCCGCCAGGTTGCAGCGGGCGGCGAGGTCCGGGCGCCGGGGCCAGCTGCCGATCACCACGCCCAGCTGCTCGAGCCCGCGGGCGTGCAGCGCCTCCGCGGTCAGCGCCGTGCTGTTGAGCGTGCCCAGGGTCGCCGGAGCCACCACCAGCACCGGCGCCCGGAGCAGCTTCGCGGCGTCCGCCAGCGTGGCGTCGCGGTCGTCGAGGCGGACCAGCAGACCGCCCGCGCCCTCGACGAGCACGAGGTCGTGCTCCTGGGCCAGGTCCTCGGCGGCCTCCGCCACCCGGTGCGCCCGCACGGGCGGCAGCCCCGCCCGCTGGGCGGCGGTCGCCGGCGCCAACGGGTCCGGATAGCGGGCCAGTTCGACCGCGGTGACGACCCCCGCCTCCCCGGCCAGACGCGCCGCCTCGGCCGCGTCCCCGTGCTCGCCCGCGACGAGCCCCGTCTGGGCCGGCTTCAGCACGGCCACCGAACGGCCCGCCGCCACCGCCAGCGCGGCCATCGCCGCTGTGACCATGGTCTTGCCGATCTCGGTGCCCGTACCCGATACGACGATCACTGACATGTCGCTCCTCGCGCTCCTGCCCACTTCGTTCAGCCGGCCGAGGCCGCGGCGCACACCGCGCGGCAGATCCGGGCCAGGTCCTCGTCCTCGGTGACGTACGGCGGCATCACGTACACCAGGTCACGGAAGGGGCGCAGCCAGACCCCCTCGCGGACCGCCGCCGCCGTTGCCGCGGCCATGTCGACCGGATGGTCCAGTTGGACGACGCCGATGGCGCCCAGCACCCGGACGTCGGCCACACCCGGAAGCTCCCGGGCCTCCGCCAGACCCTCGCGCAGGCCGGCCTCCAGCCGCTTGACCTCCTGCCGCCAGTCCTGTCCGAGCAGCAGGTCGACGGAGGCGCCGGCGACCGCGGCCGCCAGCGGGTTGCCCATGAACGTCGGGCCGTGGGCCAGGACAGGGACCTCGCCGCGCGAGATGCCGTCCGCGACCCGCGAGGTGCACAGGGTGGCCGCCATCGTGAGGTACCCGCCGGTCAGGGCCTTGCCCAGGCACATCACGTCCGGGGCGACCCGGGCGTGGTCGGCCGCGAAGAGCTCGCCGGTCCGCCCGAAGCCGGTCGCGATCTCGTCGAACACGAGGAGCACGTCATGCGCGTCGCACGCCTCGCGCAGCACCCGCAGGTAGGCGGGGGAGTGGAAGGTCATGCCGCCGGCACCCTGCACGACGGGCTCCACGACCACCGCGGCGGTCTCGTCGGCGTGCGCGGCGATCAGGTCGGCCAGACCGCGCGCGTACGCCTCGTCGAATTCCGCGGGTGGCGCGTCCGCGAAGATCTGACGGGGGAGCACGCCCTGCCACAGCTCGTGCATCCCGCCCTCCGGGTCGCACACCGACATCGGCTGCCAGGTGTCGCCGTGGTAGCCGCCGCGCCAGGTCAGCAGGCGCCGCTTGCCGGGCCGGCCCAGCGAACGCCAGTACTGAAGGCACATCTTGAACGCCACCTCGACCGAGACCGAGCCGGAGTCGGCGAGGAAGACGTGCCGCAGCGGTTCCGGCGTGATCTCCACCAGGCGCGCCGCCAGCCGCACCGCGGGTTCGTGGGTGAGGCCGCCGAACATCACGTGGCTCATCCGGCCCAGTTGCGCGGTCGCCGCCTCGTTGAGCACGGGGTGGTTGTAGCCGTGCACCGCCGACCACCAGGACGCCATCCCGTCGATCAACTCCCGCTGCCCGTGCACCTCCTGGGCGAGGCGCAGGCGCACCCCGGAGGCGGACTCGACGAGCAGCGGGTCGGTACGGCCCGGCATCGGGCCGTACGGGTGCCAGACGTGCGCCCGGTCCAGGGCGAGCAGGGCGTCCGGGCCGAGCTCAGGCATTGGGCGCGAGGTCGGTTCCGGCACCGCGACGGCGCACGGCGACCAGGTCGGGGCGTGCCGCGTCACCCGCCGAACCGCCCGTCCCACGACCGCTCTCGGAGGCTGCCGCAGCCTCGGCCCCCGGCTCCGTGTGACCGCACGCCCCGCCACAGCCGGCCGTCGTGGCCTCGCCGCCGGCCGACGCGGCCTCGCCGCAGCCGGCCCGCACGCCCTCGCCGCCCCCGTCGGCCGCCGCGTCCCCGCCGCACACCGACCCGCAGCCGCCCCCGGCCACCCGGTGCCGCGGCAGCGTGGGCGTCCCCGCCCCCTCCACCTCGAAGCCGGCATCGGCGATCATCTCCAGGTCGGCCCGGCCGGCCTGGCCCTCGCTGGTCAGGTAGTCGCCCAGGAAGATCGAGTTGGCCAGGTGCAGCGCCAGCGGCTGGAGCGTCCGCAGGTGGACCTCACGGCCGCCCGCCAGGCGCACCTCGACGTCCGGGCAGACGAACCGCACCATCGCCAGGATCCGCAGCGCGCGCTGCGGCGTGAGGTTCCATTCCTCGGCCAGCGGCGTGCCCTCGAAGGGGATCAGGAAGTTGACCGGCACCGAGTCGGGATCCAGGGCGCGCAGGGCGAACACGACGTCCACCAGGTCCTCGTCGCTCTCGCCCATGCCGGCGATCAGGCCGGAGCAGGCGGACAACCCCGCGGCGTGCGCCTTGCCGACGGTGTCGACGCGGTCGGCGTAGGTGTGCGTCGTGGTGATCTCGCCGTAGGTGCTCTCCGAGGTGTTCAGGTTGTGGTTGTAGGCGTCGGCGCCCGCGTCCCGCAGTCGCTCGGCCTGCCCGTCGGACAGCAGACCCAGACAGGCGCACACCTCCACGCCCTCGTTCTGCTCCTTGACGGCCTCGATGGTGCGCGACACCCGGTCGAGATCCCGGTCCGTGGGACCGCGGCCGCTGGCCACCAGGCAGACCCGCTTCGCACCGCCGGCCACACCGGCCGCGGCCGCCTCGGCCGCCTCCTCCGGCTTCAGCCACGTGTACTTGAGGATCTCGGCCTTCGAGCCGAGCCGCTGCGAGCAGTACGAGCAGTCCTCGGGGCACAGGCCCGACTTGAGGTTGACGAGGTAGTTGAGCTTCACCCGGCGGCCGAACCAGTGGCGGCGCACCCGGCCCGCCGCGGCCACCACATCGAGCAGGTCGTCGTCGGAGGTCGCCAGCACGGCGAGGGCTTCTTCACGGGAGGGCGACTCACGTCGGAGCCCCTTCTCCACCAGAGCGGCAAGCAGATCCATGGCCTTGATCCTTGCTCACGCGGCGGACCAGGCAAAGGAGGAAACGGACAACAAGGCGCGGGATGGCGTGTGTGGATGACCACACGTCGTGACCGGCCGACTGCGGCTAGGGTCGGTCCGTTGCGCCCGCACCACCGAGACGAGGACCGGACCGCCATGCCGCTGGCCTGCCAGGACGCCTTCGACTGGATCGACGAGGAGGCCCGCCGTCGCGAACGGGCGGGCCTGGTGCGGGCCCTGCGCCCCCGCGGGGCGGAGGAGACGGCCGGTGAGGACGCGCCGTTGGATCTGGCCGGAAACGACTACCTCGGCCTCACCCGCCACCCCGAGGTCACGGCCGCCGCGGGCGCCGCGGCCCTCCGTTGGGGCGCGGGGGCGACCGGCTCCCGGCTGGTCACGGGAACGACCGCGCTGCACACCGAACTCGAGGCCGCGCTGGCCCGGTTCTGCGGATTCGAGGCGGCCCTGGTGTTCTCCTCCGGGTACGCCGCCAACCTCGCCGCGCTCACCGCGCTCGGCGGCCACCAGGACGGTCTGGTCGTCTCCGACGCGGGCAACCACGCCTCGATCGTGGACGGTTGCCGCCTCGGGCGGGCCGAGACCGCGGTGGTGCCGCACGCCGATCCCGAGGCCGTGCGCAAGACCCTGGCCGCCCACCCGGGCCGCCGGTCCCTGGTCGTCACCGACTCCGTCTTCTCCGTCGACGGCGACGCCGCGCCGCTCGGCCCCCTGGCGGACGTCTGCCGCGCGGCGGGCGCCGCGCTGCTGGTCGACGACGCCCACGGCCTGGGCGTGCTCGGGGACGGCGGCCGCGGGGCGGTGCACGCCGCCGGGCTCGCGGGCGCGCCCGACACGGTGGCGACGGTGACCCTCTCCAAGTCCCTCGGCAGCCAGGGCGGCGCCGTGCTCGGCCCGGCCAGGGTGGTCGAGCACCTGGTCAACACCGCGCGGACGTTCATCTTCGACACCGGCCTCGCCCCGGCCGCCGCCGGAGCGGCCCTGGCCGCGCTGGGCCTCCTGGAGCAGGAACCGGAGCGCGCGGCACGCGCCCGGGAGGTGGCGTCCGCGCTGCACGAGGGGCTCACGGCGGCGGGCCTCACCGCGGCACGGCCGGACGCGGCGGTGGTCTCCGTGCGGGCGCCTTCGCCGGAGGCGGCCCTGCGCTGGGCCGCCGACTGCCGGGCGGCCGGCCTGCTGGTCGGGTGCTTCCGGCCCCCCTCCGTCCCCGACGGCGTCTCACGGCTGCGGCTGACTGCCCGCGCCGACCTCACCGACCGGCAGATCCGCACGGCGGTGCGGACCGTCCTCACGACCGCACCGCCCGCGTCCCGGCGGGAGACCGACACCGCACCCTGATACCGCGCGCCGGAAATAATTGCGCGCGCAAGGGAGTTGGGGTCGTTCACGGCATCGACGCATCGACGCATCGACGCATCGACGCATCGACCCCGGCACCGGGAGCACCTGTGAACCGTTCGTTCCTCTTCCTCCTCGGCAGCGCCCGGCAGGGCGGCAACACCGAGACGCTGGCGCGCGCCGCGGCCGAGCACCTTCCCGACGGCGTCGAGCGGCGGTGGCTGGACCTGAAGCGGCTTCCCCTGGCCGGCTACGCCGACGCACGCCACTCCGGCGAGCCCTGGCCGGAGGCGAGCGGGCCGGAGGCGGAGAACGAGGCGCTGCTGCGGGAAGCCACCCTCGCGGCCACCGACATCGTGATCGCCTCGCCGCTGTACTGGTACTCGGTCTCGTCGTGGACCAAGGCGTACCTGGACCACTGGTCCAAGTGGCTGAGCGTCCCCGACCTGGACTTCCGGGCCCGGATGGCCGGGGGCACCCTCTGGGGCGTCGCGGCCATGGGGGACCGGGAGGAGACGGTCGCCGAGCCGCTGCGGCTCATGCTGGGCAACACCGCCGCCTACCTGCGGATGCGTGACGGGGGCCTGCTGCTGGGCAACGGCTCCGGCCCCGGGCAGGTCCTGGACGACGCGCGGGCACTGAGGCGCGCCAAGACCTTCTTCGCCCAGGAGACCTCGCCCGCCCTCTCCGCCGGGCGGTAGACGTCCCCCGGCGGCGGACGGTCAGCCCTGGCCCACGCGCCGCTGCCGCCGGTAGCGGTCGAGGACGTCCTGGCGCAGCAGGTTGCCGAAGCCGGCGTTCTCCAGGCGCAGCGCCAGGGCCGCCTCGGTGATGCCGAAGTCCGCGGCCGTGTCCGCCGGATGCCAGTCGTGGGCGGCGAGCCGGGCGAGCAGGTGGCCGCGGCGGATCTGGCTCTCGGAGAGGCGGAACGTCTTGAGATAGGCGATCCGGCCCCGCTCGTCGGTGATCGCCTCGCCGATGTGGTTCTCCGCATGGGGGCGGAAGGCGGGCAGGAAGCGCGAGAGGGTGAAGCGCCCGAGGCGGTACACCGACTGCCAGGCGTACGCCTCCTGGAGCAGCCCCGCGGCCATCGTCCCGTCGTGGAACTCCGCCCACTCGGCCTCCTGCCGCGACGCGGCGGCGCGCAGGTCGGCCAGGGAACGGATCCGCGCCCCGCGGAGGTCGGCCCGGAACTCCGGCACCGGCGGCATCAGCATGGCGTAGTGGTACACCAGGTCGCCGTACAGGTCCTGCAGCAGCGTCGCGTGCAGGGCGCGGTAGTCGTCGGGGTGAGGGACCACGAAGGCGGCGGCCAAGGCGTCGGCGGCGTACAGCAGGACCCCGCACTGGCCGGGGTGGATCTCGAACACCCGCAGGGCCTCGGCCAGTCCGTCCACGGCGGCCCCCGCGTAGGCCTGCTCCGCACGAGGGGACAGGCCGTTGCGGATCGCCCGCTGCGACCACTCCTCCCAGGCGATCGACGGGCCGTTGAAGTGCAGCGCCAGATAGCCCTCCAGCGCCAGGTGCAGCGGCAGGAAGCGGAGCCGGTCCTTGGCCTCGCGGCGGGCCAGCCGGCGGTGGATGCGCAGCGGCATCGCCTCCGTGGGCGTGAGGTCGCTGTCGGCGGACAGCCGGGTGCCGTACGCGGCGGCCGGGGAGCCGTCCTTCGTCCAGGTGGCGACGAAGCCGTGCGGCACGTACGAGAAGTAGGCGTCGCGCGGACCGGTCCGCACCAGGCCGGCCGTCGCGTCGTAGGCCCGTGCGCCGAGCCGCAGGTCCTCGACGGGCGCGTCGCGGACGAGCGGGACCAGGCGTACGGCGCCCCACACCTGGGCGGGCAGGGTGCGCAGACCCGTCAGGTCGAGTGCGGACGGCGCGGGAGCGCTCATCGGGTCCTCCCGCTGTGGGCGGTGGGGTCGTCGGTGCTGCGGTCGTCGGCGGTGCGGGCCAGCAGCCGGGCCGCGCGCTCCTCCAGGTACGCGGTCAGCTCGGCCAGACCGGTGCGGCCCTCCGCGAACTGGGCGAGTTCCACCAGGGCGGCCAGGTCCTCCGCGTCGCGGATGCCCGCGGTGGGCACCGTGGGGGAGAGGCGGCGTACGTCGAAGCCGCCGGAGTCGTACACCGGGTTGAGGTGCACGACGCTGGTGCGCCGGGCCGGGTCCAGCCGGGTCCGCCACACGCGCAGCACCTCGGCGGCCAGTCCGGGCGGCGCGTTGTCCCAGCCGTCCGAGACGATCACCAGCCGCGACGGGGCGGTGTCCAGGGCGTCGATGATCCGCCGGCCGAGCGGGGTCGGCCCGTGCGGGAAGGCGAGCAGGGCGTCGTCACGGCCGGACGTCCACAGGGCGGTGTAGTCCTCGGCCAGCGCCCCCAGCAGGTGGTGGCAGGCCAGGGCGACGGCCAGCGGACGGCGCCGCTTCACCCCCGAACCGTAGGCGGAGAAACTGTCGTCGAGGACGGCGGTGACCTTGCCCCAGCGCCCCCTCAGCGGCCCGGCTGCCCGGCGGGCCGCTGACTCCAGGGCGCCGGTGAGCTCCGCGCGACGGCGGACGCGGTCCTCGACGGGCAGCGACAGCACGTACGAGGCGAGCCGGGTCAGCGGCATCCGCGTCAGGTCGGCCCGCACGTCGGCGGCGCCGTGCCGCAGGGCGGACTCCTGAAGCCGCAGCGTCTCCGTGCGGGTCATCCGCGGCGCGATGCGCTCCAGGAAAACGGCCCGGGGGACCCCCTGCCGGGCGGCGAACCCCTCGGCCACCGTGTACGGGAGGTCGTACAGGGCCGCCTTCTCGTGGTGGGCGCGGCGCCAGGTCTCCAGCAGTGGCGCGGCGTAGTGGGCACGCGCGTGGGGGACGAAGAGGAAGTCGGACAACTCGGCCCCGGCGGGCGGCAGATGGGCGTGGCGTAGCGCCGCCTTGAAGGCGCCCCGGTACTTGACCGCGTCGAGCGTCGGATCCGGACGGGCGGCCAGCCAGTCGCGCATGATCGCCCGGGTACGGCGGTTGTTCACCCGGGCCCGGCGCAGCGCGCCGAACAGCCTGTACACCCGCTGCGGGGGCAGCGACGCCAGCCGTGCCGCGATCAGGCGGCCCTCACGGCGGCGCTGCTCGGCGGTGGCCTCGCCGGAGGTCTCCAGCAGGCGGCGCACGATCAGCACCACGTTGTGGTCGTTGATGTCGAGCGCCAGGACACCCGCGTACAGGTCGCGGTAGTTGCCCGCCATGTAGGCGTGCAGGAAGTCCAGCGACAGGCTTTGCTCGCCCGCCGAGGCGTGGAACTCCCGCTGCCCGGTCGCGGTGATCGCCGCGTTGACGAAGAGCAGCACGTCGTCGGCGGCGACGAGGTCGCCGAAGGTCTCCATGATCCGTCCCCCCCGATGTGCGACCGGATGTGCGAAGGCCGGCCGGGGAATGGGGGCACGAGCTGCGAATCATTGCTTCAAAGGCAGGTTCCGGAAGTCGCACCGGAGTCCCGCGGCCGACACGGGGACGCTAACAGAGCCCGCTGCACGTCCTCCACCCGATATCCGCCGAGGTCAGCCGCCCGCGCAGTCCACGACGACCGCGGCGACCTGGTCGACGGCCGCCGGGTCGCGCCGGGCCCGGCGCGCCAGGAGCAGGTCGACCGACTCGCCGCCGGTGAGCGGCACATAGGTCACCCCCTCGACGTGCAGGCTCTGGACCGAGGCGGGCACCAGGGCCACGCCGTGCCCGGCGGCGACCAGCACCACCAGGGTCGCCGTCTCGCCGACCTCGAGGACCTGCGACGGCTCGAAACCCGCCCGCCGGCAGGCCGCGAGCACCAGGTCGTACATCGACGACCGGTGCTGCGAGGGGTGGATGACGAACGGCTCCTCGGCCAGGTCCGCCAGCGGCACACTGCGCCGGCCGGCCAGCCGGTGGTGGGCGGGCAGCACCGCCACCAGCGGCTCCGAGCGCAGCGGGAGGGTGCTGATGTCCTCCGCGTCGACGGCGCCCCGCAGGACGGCCAGGTCGAAGGCGCCCGAGCGCAGACCCTCGACCAGCTGCGGGGTGAGGGTCTCGCCCCGCAGCTCCAGGGTGACCCGGGGCAGCCGCGCCCGGACCGTCCGGGCGACCCGGGGCAGCACGTCGTAGGTGGCGGTGCCGATGAAGCCGACCGACACCCGCCCGGCGTGGCCGGTGGCCAGCTCCCGCATGTGGGCCAGCGCGCGCTCCTCCTCGGCCACCAGCGCGCGGGCGTGACCGACCAGGTGGTGGCCCGCCTCCGTCAGCTCCACATGCCGCGTGGAGCGGTGGAAGAGGGACACCCCCAGCTCCCGCTCCAGCTGCTTGACCAGCTGGGACAGGGCGGGCTGCGCCACGTGCAGGCGGGCCGCCGCCCGGCCGAAATGGCACTCCTCGGCCAGGGCGAGGAAGTGGCGGAGCTGGCGGAGTTCCATGCCTCCACTGTAGAGCCACTGATAAGAACGGGTTATCAATCCATGCACACTGTGTCTTGGACGCGAACAAGTGGCGGCTCGTACGGTGAGTAGGTGACCGAGAGCTATCTGTACGCAGCAGCCCGCACGCCCTTCGGGAAGTTCTCCGGGGCCCTCGCCGACGTCCGGCCCGACGACCTCGCCGCGGCGGTAGTCAAGGGCGTCCTGGCCAAGGCCCCCGACCTCGACCCGGCCCAGATCGGCGACGTCGTGTGGGGCAACGCCAACGGCGCGGGGGAGGACAACCGCAACGTCGGCAGGATGGCCGTCCTGCTGGCCGGCCTGCCCACGTCGGTGCCCGCCACCACGGTCAACCGGCTCTGCGGCTCCTCGCTGGACGCCGCGATCATGGGCTCCCGCGCCATCGAGACGGGCGACGCGGACATCGTGCTCACCGGCGGCGTGGAGTCCATGACCCGTGCCCCCTGGGTCATGCCCAAGCCCGGGCGCGCCTTCCCCGCCGGCAACGTCACCGCGGTGTCCACCACCCTCGGCTGGCGGCTGGTCAACGAGCGCATGCCCAAGGAATGGACCGTCTCCCTCGGCGAGGCCAACGAGCAGCTGGCCGACCGCTTCTCGATCTCCCGCGAGCGGCAGGACGAGTTCGCCGCCCGCTCCCATCTCCTCGCCGACGCGGCATGGAACGAGGGCTTCTACGACGACCAGGTGATCCCCGTCGTCGTCGACCGCAAGGGCGGCGAGCTCACCCGGGACGAGGGCATCCGCCCCGGCTCCTCGGCCGAGAAGCTCGCCGGCCTCAAGCCCTCCTTCCGCCCCGACGGCGCCATCACCGCCGGCAACGCCTCGCCGCTCAGCGACGGGGCCTCGGCGGTGCTGCTCGGCTCCGGCGAGGCCGCCGGTCGCATCGGCTCGGACCCTCTCGCCCGCGTCGCCGGACGCGGCGTCTTCGCCCTCGACCCGCAGGAGTTCGGCTTCGCCCCCGTCGAGGCCGCGAACCGTGCGCTCCGGCGCGCGGGCATCTCCTGGTCGGACGTCGCCGCCGTCGAGCTCAACGAGGCCTTCGCCGTGCAGTCGCTGGCCTGCGTGGACGCCTGGGGGATCGACCCGGAGATCGTCAACACCAAGGGCGGCGCGATCGCCCTCGGCCACCCGCTGGGCGCGTCCGGCGGCCGCATCCTCGGCACCCTGGCCCGCCGGCTCGAGGAGTCGGGCGAGCGCTGGGGGGTCGCGGCCATCTGCATCGGCGTCGGCCAGGCGCTCGCCGTCGTCCTCGAGAACGTCACCGGAGGCACCCGATGACCGTCCAGCTGTGTGAACACGCCGACGAGGCGGTGGCCGGGGTCGAGGACGGCTCGACCGTGCTCGTCGGAGGCTTCGGCATGGCCGGCATGCCGGTCGAGCTGATCGACGCCCTGATACGCCAGGGCGCCAAGGACCTCACCGTGGTCTCCAACAACGCCGGCAACGGCGACACCGGACTCGCGGCGCTGCTCGCCAAGGGCCGCGTCCGCAAGGTGATCTGCTCCTTCCCGCGCCAGGCCGACTCCTGGGTCTTCGACGACCTCTACCGGTCCGGCCGGATCGAGCTCGAGGTCGTCCCGCAGGGCAACCTCGCCGAGCGGATGCGGGCCGCCGGAGCGGGCATCGGCGCGTTCTACTGCCCCACCGGTGCCGGGACCCTCCTCGCCGAGGGCAAGGAGACCCGGGAGATCGACGGCCGCACCTACGTCCTGGAGTACCCGATCAGGGGCGACGTCGCGTTGATCGGCGCGTACCGCGCCGACCGCATGGGCAACCTGGTCTACCGGAAGACCGCCCGCAACTTCGGGCCGGTGATGGCCACGGCCGCCACCACGGTGATCGCGCAGGTCCGCGAGATCGTCGAGACCGGCAGCCTCGACCCCGAGGCCGTCGTCACCCCGAGCATCTACGTCGACCGCGTGGTGCAGGAGGCTCAGCGCGCATGAACGCCGACGTCACGAACGACAGGAACGGCAGGGGCACGGGGACCGGCGACGGCGCCCCGCTCGGCAAGCACGAGATGGCGGCCCTGGTGGCCCGCGACATCCCGCAGGGCGCCTTCGTCAACCTGGGCATCGGTCAGCCGACCCTGGTCGCCGACCACCTGCCCGCCGGCTCCGGGGTGGTCCTCCACACCGAGAACGGCATGCTCAACATGGGGCCGGCCGCCCAGGAGGGCGAGATCGACCCCGATCTGACCAACGCCGGCAAGGTGGCGGTCACCGAGCTGCCCGGCGCCGCCTACTTCCACCACGCGGACTCCTTCGCCATGATGCGCGGCGGGCACCTGGACATCTGCGTCCTCGGCGCCTTCCAGGTCTCCGGCCGGGGCGACCTGGCCAACTGGCACACCGGCGCGCCCGACGCCATCCCCGCCGTCGGCGGGGCGATGGACCTCGCCATCGGCGCCAAGAAGGTGTTCGTGATGATGACGCTCTTCGCCAAGGACGGCTCGGCGAAGCTGGTGCCCGAGTGCACCTACCCGCTCACCGGGCTGGGCTGCGTCGACCGCGTCTACACCGACCTCGCGGTCTTCGACATCACCCCCGAGGGCGTGAGGGCAACCGCGACCTTCGGCACCACCGTCGAGGAGCTCGCCCAGCGCCTCGACGTGCCGCTGCTCACCGACTGAGAGCGACGAGGTCCGGAGCCGTTCCGCGAGGCGGTCGCGCCTTGCGGAACGGCTCCGTCCGGATAGCGGGCGGATGATCGCCATAACCGCCCTTTCGTGTGACACTCCGGTCATGTTCTCGTCGTTCGGTGTCGTCAATCTCCCGACCTACCTGGCGGGCGTCCTGCTGATCGTCCTGCTGCCGGGTCCCAACTCCCTCTACGTGCTCTCCGTCGCCGCCAGGCGCGGCGTACGCGCCGGCTATGCCGGGGCGGCCGGCGTGTTCTGCGGCGACACGGTGCTGATGACGCTGTCGGCGGCGGGCGTGGCCTCGCTGTTCCAGACCAACGCCATGCTCTTCGGCATCGTGAAGTACGTGGGCGCGGCCTACCTGGCGTGGGTGGCGATCGGCATGCTGCGGTCGGGCTGGGAGATGTGGCGCACCCGGCACGAGGCGGGCGGCACGGCCGAGACGGTCGCGGCCGCGGCGGCGGGGGAGTCGGGCGGCAAGGTCGAACGCCCCTTCCGGCGCGCCTTCGTGGTCAGCCTCCTCAACCCCAAGGCGATCCTCTTCTTCATCTCCTTCTTCGTGCAGTTCGTCGACCCGAACTACGCCTACCCGGCGCTCTCCTTCCTGGTCCTGGGCGCCTTCGCGCAGATCGGCAGCGTCCTGTACCTGAGCGCGCTGATCTTCGGCGGCACCCGGCTCGCCGCGGCCTTCCGGCGCCGCAGGCGGCTGTCCGCCGGAGCCTCCTCCGCGGCGGGCGCGCTCTTCCTCGGCTTCGCCGCGAAGCTCTCGCTCGCGAGCACCTGACTCTCGCCCCCACCACCGCAAGGCCCCGGCCGTTCACGGCCGGGGCCTTCGTGCTGCCGCATCGACGCGGATTGGTGGCGCACGCGGTATGGCGTCCTCCGTCCACCCCGGGAATACTGCATACAGTGCACGTGGATACTGCATACAATGTCGAATTCGCCCCGGGCGAGCAGCCGTCGAGGCGGAGCACCGCGAGAGACGGAGGAACCGGACGATGACGCACACGGTCGCGCAGGACACCGGGACGGGAGGCGCCGAAGCCCCCGCCGCCCTCACCGACGGGATCCATCTGGTCGTCGACGCGCTGAAGCTCAACGGGGTCGAGACGATCTACGGGGTCGTCGGCATCCCCGTCACCGACCTGGCGCGACTCGCCCAGAAGTCGGGCATCCGCTACATCGGCTTCCGGCACGAGAGCGACGCCGGACACGCGGCGGCCGCGGCCGGTTTCCTCACCCAGCGGCCCGGCATCTGCCTGACGGTGTCCGCGCCCGGCTTCCTCAACGGGCTGGTGGCGCTGACCAACGCGACCACCAACTGCTTCCCCATGGTCCAGATCTCCGGCTCCAGCGAACGCCACCTGGTGGACCTCCAGCGCGGCGACTACGAGGAGATGGACCAACTCTCCGCCGCCAAGCAGTTCGCCAAGGCGGCCTTCCGCGTCTCCCGTGCCGAGGACATCGGCCGCGGCATCGCCCGGGCCCTGCGCACGGCGGTCTCCGGCCGCCCCGGCGGCGTCTACCTGGACATCCCCGCCGCCGTGCTCGGGGAGATCGTCGACGCGGACAAGGGCGCGGCCTCGTTGTGGCGGCTGGTCGACCCCGCGCCGCGGCAACTGCCCCAGCCGGCCGCCGTGGACCGGGCGATCGACCTGCTGGCGCGGGCCGAACGGCCCTTGATCGTCCTCGGCAAGGGCGCCGCCTACGCGCGCGCCGACGAGTCGATCCGCGCCTTCGTGGAGTCCACCGGCATCCCCTACGTCCCCATGTCGATGGCGAAGGGCCTGCTGCCCGACGACCACCCGCAGTCCGCGGCCACCGCGCGGTCGCTGGCCCTGAAGCGGGCCGACGTCGTCATGCTGGTCGGCGCGCGGCTCAACTGGCTGCTGGGACACGGCGACGCGCCCCAGTGGAACCCCGACGCCCGGTTCGTGCAGGTCGACATCGCCGCGGGCGAGATGGACAGCAACCAGCCCATCGCCGCCCCGCTGGTCGGTGACATCGGCTCCGTGATGGAGGCACTGGCCGAGCGGAGCAAGCCCGGCCGGATCTGCGCCCCCACCGCGTGGCGGGACGAACTCGCCGACCGGTCGGCGCAGAACGTGGCGAAGATGTCCCAGCGCCTCGAGGCCGCGAAGGCGGCGCGCCCGATGCGGTTCCTCGGGGCGCTGCAGGCGGTCCGGGACGTGCTGGCCGAGAACCCGCGCGTCTACCTGGTCAACGAGGGCGCCAACGCGCTCGACCTCGCCCGGAACACCATCGGCATGCGGGTCCCGCGCCACCGTCTGGACAGCGGCACCTGGGGCGTCATGGGCATCGGCATGGGCTACGCGATCGCCGCCGCCGTCGAAACGGGCGAGCCGGTCGTCGCCCTCGAGGGCGACAGCGCCTTCGGCTTCAGCGGCATGGAGATCGAGGCCGTCTGCCGTTACGGCCTGCCGATCGTCACCGTGGTCCTCAACAACAGCGGTGTGTACCGCGGGGACGAGGCATCCCCCAACGGCGACCCGGCGCCGACCTTCCTGAAGGCACGCCACGACCTGATGATCGAGGCGTTCGGCGGCAAGGGCTACCGGGCCACCACGCCGGAGGAGGTGGCCGCCATGCTGCGGGAGGCGTTGGCGGCGGGCGGGCCCGCGCTGATCGACTGCGTGATCGACCCGGCGGACGGCTCGGAGAGCGGCAACATCGGGCACCTGAACCCGAAAGGGCTCACCGCGAAGAAGTGACGCCCAGCCGAGGCCGGCCCGCCCCCTGTCGGCGGGCCGGCCTCCGCGTGCCCGGCGGATCCGGTGGGACCGCGGCCGGTCAGCCGCGGAACTCCGGCGTGCGCTCCCGGGACGCCTCCGCCAGCGCCTTGGTCACGCTGTCCACGCCCTCGCGAAGCCCGTACACCGGCGTGGCCGGCTGCTGGCGCCAGCTGTCGTCGATGCCGCCCGCGTCGACCGTGTCGAAGCCCAGTTCGTCGATGAGCGCCCGCACCTTGGCCTTGGCGGCCTCGTCGTCGCCGGCGACCGGCAGGGCGATACGGTCCGGGTCGCCGGCCGGGCGGGGACGGTCGAGGATGTCCTGGGCGTAGGTGCCGTTGAAGGCCTTGATCACGGGGTGGCCGATGCGGCGCTCGGTCCAGCGGCTCTCGGTGACGCCCCCGTCCTCGATCTCCGCGATCCGGCCGTCGCGCTCGCGGGGGTAGTAGTTGCCGGTGTCGATCACCGCGACCCCCTCGGCGGCCCCCTCCAGCAGCCCGGTGGGCAGCTCCGGGACCGCCTTGAGCGGGACGGCGACGACGACGATCTCCGCGCCCCGCGCCGCCTCCTCGACCCGGACCGGCGTCGCGCCGGTCTCCTCGGCCAGCGCGGTCAGGGTCCCGGGACCGCGCGAGTTGGAGACCGCGACGTCGTGCCCGAGGGCGGTGAGCCGCCGGGTGAGGTTGCCGCCGATGTTGCCCGCGCCGATGATGCCGATCTTCATGTCCGACCCTTCGTCGAATGCGCATGCATACGTCTGTCAGGGAGACACAACCCTATGGGCGCAGCCCGCTATTCCGTGCGGCGGCCCGCCGTGCCCCGCGGGGGACGGCGGGCCGTACGGGTGCGCGGGTCAGGCCCCGGTCAGAGTGTCCCGGAGCGCCTTGGCGGTCACGGCCGGGTCGTACCCCTCGGGCACGCCCTCGACGAGGATGATGTCGCCGTCGATGTGGCGCGAGCGCAGCGGGGCGATCTCCCGGTAGGCGGGGGAGTCCCACCAGGCCCGCGCCTCCTCGATCCCCGGGAAGCCGACCACCACCACGCCCCCGGGCCAGCTCCCCTCCTTCACCTCGTGCGGGGTGGCGTGCACCAGGAAGCGGCCGCCGAAGGGCTCGAAAGTGGCCGAGACGCGCTCGATGTACTCGGCGATCTCCGGGTGGGGAGCAGCGTCCTGCAGGTGGGCGATGGCGTACGCGGGCATCGATTCTCCTGTCCTCGGGCTCCGAACATCCTGATCCTGGCACCGCTGCGGGGCGTGGGCCACGACTTATCCGGACGGACGGCTCTCGCCCCCGGGGCTCACCCCCGCTCTCACCCTTCGGCCGGAACCGCCGACCGGCCTTCCGTAGCCCTCGACGAGACCTCTTGAGCCGCGTCCCGGGGCGCCGACGGAGCCGGGAACACGGGCCCTGCCGCGCCCTCCGGTCCGCCCCGCCGCTCCGGCAGCGGGTCCGTGAACCCCCAGCCCTCCGCGAGCAGTTCCTCCACCGCTGCCACCGCCGCCGACAGGCGGTCGGCGGGGGAGCCGCGCAGGACGCGGAAGGGGCGCCCCGTGCGCGTCAGTTCGGCCTCGAAGCGGGAGGTCATCCACGGGCGCAGGTGCTCGCCGTCACGCAGGCCGTCGTCCTCGAAGGGGACGTCGGTGTGGTCCGTGAGCAGCCACAGGTGCTGGCGGCGGCCCTCCTGCGCGACGCGGGCCACCGCCGGGTTCGCGGACCCCATGTACCGCTCGTGCCAGATCGTCGTCGCGAACGCGTCCGTGTCGCAGAACAGCACGGGCGAGCCCTCCCCCGCCGCCCGGTCCTCACGGGCCAGCTGCTCGGCGGCGATCAGCGGGAACTCCTCCGAGGTGAACGAGACGTCGGCCCAACTCCCGCCGGGGCCCAGCTCGTCCAGCTTGCGCTCGCTGAACTCCCTCCCGTACTCCGGAACCCAGCGGGTGTCCGCCCACACCCCGCCGCGTTCGCGGTAGTGCGCGGCGAGCGCCCGTGCCAGCGTGGTGGTGCCCGTCGACTCCGCGCCGAGGACGACGACGCGCCGGGCGAGCGCACCCCGCACCGCCGGCGCGAGGAACTGCCAGCACCCGACCGGGTCCTCGCGGACGGCGGTGCCGGAGACGGGGTAGGCGGTGCGGTCCGGGTCCACCAGGACGGAGGCGGCGCCCATCCGGCGGCCCAGCTCCTCGCCGTACGACTCGGAGGTGAAGACCGCGTCGATCCGCCCGGGGACGGCGGCGCGGAAGATCTCCACGTGCGCCGCCCAGACGTCCGGATCCGTGAGGTCGACCGGGACCTCGTCCATCGTGCCCACGACCTCGCACTCCGGATGCTCCTGGCGCATCCACGCCACGCGGTCCGCGAGGGACACCGACTCCACCGTGGAGGCGCACACCAGCACCGTCAGCCGGTCGCACCGCTCGGCGGCGGTCCGCACCAGATGGTGGTGCCCGGCGTGCGGGGGATAGAACTTGCCGAGCACCAGCCCGTGTCCGTACCTCATGCCGCCGCCACCACCTCGTGGCGCAGCGCGCGACGCCAGGAGCGCAGACCCTGCACGCACAGCACCAGGAAACCGGCGTACAGCAGGGACGTCAGATAGAGGTCCTTGTGCGCGTACAGCGGGATGTAGACGAGGTCCGCGGTGATCCAGATCCACCACGACTCCACCCGCTTGCGGCACTGCCCGTAGGTCGCCATCAACGACAGGGCGGTGGTCAGCGCGTCCCACTGCGGCACCGTCGAGTCGGTGCCGTGGTCCAGCAGCAGCCAGAGCCCGACGAAACCGACCGCGCCGGCGGACAGCAGCCAGGCCCACTCACGGCTGCCGGTGCGCTGCACCCGCAGCCGTTCGCCGCCGCCGCCGTTGATCCAGGCCCACCAGCCGTAACAGGCCAGGGCGATGAAGACCACCTGGAGCGCGGCGTCGGCGTACAGGCCGGAGTCGGTGAACAGGAGGATGAACAGCAGGTTGTTGGCGATGCCGATGGGCCAGTTGGCGATGTGCTGCCGGGCGACGAGCCAGACGCACAGGGCGCCGCTGCCGAAGCCGAGCAGCTCCGTCCAGCTGACGGGGGTGCCCAGCCAGGTGAAGAGTGGTTCGCGTAGCGCGTTCAGCAGGTCCATGAAGCCTCTTTTCGTCTCAGCGACGATAAGCGGCGACCTGCCGTGGACGCAAAGGAAATTTCCGTGACGCGTACGACACGCGCGGACGCAGGCCCGGAACCGGAACCGGAACCGGACCCGGGACCGAGGCGCCGAGGCCCCGGTCCCGGTCCGTGGCCGGAACTACCGGTACCGGATGTGCAGGTGGTTGTCGTGGTTGGCGTAGCTCGTCGTCAGGCCCTCGGCGATGAGCTGGGGGTCGTTGAAGAAGATGAGCTCCACCCGGCCGGGCGCCTTGGCGCGGATCTCCTGGACCAGGCGGCGGGTGGCCGCCCGGTCGTAGGTGGAGGACTGCCAGGTGATGCGGCCGGCGGTGCACTGGGCGGAGTCGGTGCGGGCCGGCCACACGTCGATGTCCATGCCCACCTCGTGGCTGGCGTGGCCCGGGATGTCGCCGCCGTGCTCGAAGCCCGCGTCACCGACCGGCAGCTTGCCGTTGCCGGTTGCGGCGAAGGCGGCGGCGGCCGCCTCCAGCTGGGCGACGGCGCCGGAGGTCGCCCAGTGCGCGTTGGCGTTGCCGTCCGGGCTCTGGGCGCACATCGTGCCGGGGCCGAAGTCGATCTTCTCGTAGTGCCAGAGCAGGTTCTTCCAGGTGGCCGGGCCGACGATGCCGTCCACGCCCAGCCCGGCGTGCGACTGGAAGGTGCGCACCGCGGAGGCGGTGGCCGGGCCGAAGTCCCCGTCCACCGTGAGCCCGGCGCCCCGCTTGGCGTTCAGCGCGGCCTGGAGGGCCTTCACCGCGGGCCCGTTGTCGCCCTCGCGGACGGTGAGGACCAGCGCGCCCCAGGTGGCGGCGCCGACCATGCCGTCCGCGGTGAGGCCCTTGGACTGCTGGAAGGCGACGACGGCGCTCTGGGTGCCCGAGCCGAAGACGCCGTCGGTGGCCACCGAACGCCCGTGCGCGGTCAGCAGGTGCTGGAGCGCGAGGACGTCGGTGCCCCGGCTGCCGCTCGCGGCCGACGGGAAGGCGGCCTGGGCGAACGCCTGGGCGGGGACGGCCGTGCCGAGCAGCAGTCCGGTGAGGGCGACGGACAGGACGGCGAGGTGACGCAGTCGCCGCATGGATTCCCCTTTCCCACGTCTCATGGGTCCTTCGGGTCTCATGGGTTCACGTCACCGCCCCGCCTGGAGCGCGCCCCAGGTGCCGGCGCCGACGATGCCGTCGACGGTCAGCCCGCGCGAGGACTGGTAGTCGCGCACGGCCTGGTCGGTGGCGGGGCCGAAGCTGCCGTCGATGCCCACCGTCCGTCCCAGCGCCGCGGTCAGCGCCCGCTGCAGCCGGGTCACCGGCTCGCCGGACGAACCGCTCTGCACGACGGTGGCGGCTCCGCGGGAGAGTAGCGCCGTCCACGTCTTCGGGCCGACCACGCCGTCGGCGGTGAGGCCCTTGGCGCTCTGGAAGTTGCGGGCCGCGGTCGCCGTGGCCGTGCCGAAGACGCCGTCGGGGGTGCCCGCGCTGTACCCCGCGGCGGTCAGCAGGCACTGGGCGGCCTTGACCAGCTCACCGCTCGAGCCGCTCTGCACCGTGGCGTAGGCGGAGAAGTTCAGGTTGGCACCGGAGCAGGTGGGCGTCGGCGAGGTGCCGCCGGCGCCGACGTCCAGGTAGTCGCGGTCGATGTTGATCGAGTAGCCGCCGTAGGACTCGGTGACCTCGCCGACGTACTGGTGGATCCGCTGGTGGTTCGCCCAGTACGTGGAGGGCACGTAGGAGCCGGTGTTGGTGTCGGCCGCGCTGTTCCACCAGGCGTAGAAGAGGTGGTCGACGCGGGTGTAGGCGGAGTTGTCGTACTCCGCGGCGGCGTCCTTGATGCCGGAGGCGGCGCTCGAGTAGAAGCCCGAGAGGTAGCCGCCGCTGTGCAGGCGCTCGGTCCAGCCGGAGAGGTAGGACAGCACCGCCGCCTTGCAGGAGGCGGTCGAGGTGTACGCCTCGATGTCGCTGTAGATGGTGCTGCCCGCCGGGATGCCCAGGTTGGAGGCCGCGGTGATCGCGGTGGCCGCCGCGCTGACGCCCTGCGACTTGGCGGTGGCCGGGTCGGCGGACATCTTCAGCGAGAAACTGGTGCAAGGGGCCTGGCGGCCGACGTCGATGGGGAAGAGGCGCCAGCCGTTGGAGGTCTGGGAGGTCACCCAGCTCGCGGTCAGGTTGGGCTGCGAACAGCCGCGGAAGGAGCCGCTGATGTACACGCCGACGGCGCTGTACGGGGAGCTCGTCTGCCAGGCGTTCATGGCGGCCGTCGAGGGCGCGGCGCAGGCGTCGAAGCCCTTGCCGAGGTAGGAGCCCGGCTGCGGGCCGGCCGCCGCCAGGGGCGCCACCGTGGCCGGCTGCCCGGCGGAGCGCGGGAGTTCGGTGCGCCGGGCGGCGGAGGTGAGCTCCGCCGTGGCGAGGACCTCGCGCACCAGGTCCTCGGTGGCCGGGGTGTGGGCCGCGGTCACCAGGACGCCCGCGTCCTCCACGGCGACCCTGACGGTGTCGTCGCTGGAGACCGCCGACGGCACGGTGGCCCTGCCGCGCTGGGCGCGGGCCGTCGCGGCGGTCACCTGCCCGGCCGAGCGGGCGGTGATCGGCTCCACCACGATGCCGGCGGTGCGGCCGACCAGATGGGCCGGGCAGTCGTTCTGCTCGCCGGGGGCGCCCAGGTACACGGCCGGACGGTCGAAGCGGACGCAGGCGCGCGGGTTCTCGGTCAGGTCGACGACCTGCCAGTCGGCGGGCACGTCCAGCCGGTAACCGTGGTAGGCGACGGTGCGGGAGCCGGCCGCGGCGTCCCGGACCTCGGAGGCCTGCGCCGGGGCGCTCAGGAAGGAGGCGCCGAGACCGCCGAGCACCGCCAGCAGCGCGGTGGCCGAGCGGAGTCTTCGGCGGGGGGAACGAGGGTGGGGGGAGGGCTGGGGGGACATCGGGCACTCCTTGTCGGGTGGGGGTGGGGATGGCCCGTCAGTATGGCGGGCGCATGACAAGACGGAGCGGCGCGCTATGCGCGTTGAACGGCCGGGCAGGGAGAGACTGACGGCCGGGTGAGGGCCTGTCAACACCCCGCCGCGGCGGCGGAGAAGGGCACGGCCGGGCGCTGCGAACCGGCAGAGGTCTAGGCCGCTGAAGGAGGCGCGGCCATCTCGCCGAGGGCGAGCAGGAGGCGGTCCCGGGGGTCGCGCAGGCTCCGGCCGGTGAGCTGCTCGATCTGCCGCATCCGGTAGATGACGGTGTTGCGGTGGCAGAACAGCTGCTTGGCGGCATGGGTCGGCGACCCGTCGTGCGCCAGCAGCGCGCGCAGCGTGTCGAGCAGGACGGCCGCCTGGTGGGGCGGCTGGGCGAGTAGCGGGCTCACCGTCTGCTCCACCAGGACGGCGGTCGCCTCGGGGCAGGCGCGCAGCAGCACCTCCGGCAGGCGGTCGGTCACCGGAACCACCCCGGTCGTGCCCCGCGGGACGGAGTCGGCCGCCTGCGCGGCGAGCCGGTAGGCCGTGGCGAAGCCGGCCAGGCCGTCGGGCGAGGCGGCCACCCCGGCGCGGCCGACGACCACCGGCTCCAGCGCGCGCACCAGAGGGGTCAGGTCGGTACCGCCGGTACCGCCGGTGGCGACCAGAGCGAAGCAGATGTCGCCGCGGACGTGCCAGCAGGAGGTCACCCCGAGGCGTTCCAGGCGGTCCTCCGCGCCGCGCACCGGACCGTCGGGCAGCCCGTCGAAGGGGGCCACCACACAGGCCACCGGCTCGCCCGCGCCCAGGCCCAGCACCTCACGGGCCTCCGTGGCGAAGACCGGGTCCGCGCCGCGCCCCTCCACCAGCCCGTCCAGCAGGCGCTGGCGGCGCTGGAGGTCCCGGTTGTGGAGCCGGGCCTCCTCGCGGCGGTAGGACTCCACCAGCGTCGCGTTCTGCACGTCGAGCGCCGCCCAGATCTGCCGGCCGGCCAGCACCAGGACCCGGTCGTCGACCTGCTCGCCCGGCCGGCCGTGCCGCTCCAGCAACGCCTCCCAGAGCACCCGTGAGCCCAGACTGTAGGCGTTCAGCACATGTTCCATGCGCACCCCCTGGCGGGCCCGGCGACGGCCGGTCTCCCGCCACAGGTACACAGTGCTCTCCCCGGTGCGGGCCAGACCCGCCATGGTGCGGATGCCGCGGTGGATGTGCGCGCGGACGCTCGAGCGGATGTCCGCCCGCAGCTCGGCGCCCGGATCCCCGTGCCAGTCCTTGGCCAGCAGCGTGAGGGTGATGTCGTCGGCGATCGCGTCCGCGGAGGGCAGCAGGGACGCCCAGGCGCTCTCGACGGCGTGACGCAGGTCCTCGTCGAGTCCCTCGCCCTCGGGGAACCCCGACGTCTCCGTCGACCGGCCGGTCGTCAGGCCCATGCCATCGCCCATGCCCCCGGAGGATGGCACGCGGCGCACAGCCACGCCAGAGGGGCGTCCTCCCCAGGGCGCTGCGCACCAGCAGCTTTGTGCGCTCCGCCCATGTCGGAATCTGTGCACAGCGCCCACGGTAGGGGATCGCCGCAGCCGAACAGCCGGGTGCGCCGCCCCGGGCGGCCGGCCCGGCAGGGGCAGACAGGGAGTGCGCTTTGAGCCCACCCACGACCGCGTCCACCACCGCCACGGACCGCCCCGGCGGGCCCCGCGCCCTCTTCTCCGTCACCGACGTGTCGGTCCGCTTCGGTGGTGTCCGGGCGCTGTCGGAGGTGTCGCTCGACGTGGCGCCCCGTCAGGTGCTCGGCGTCATCGGGCCCAACGGCGCGGGCAAGACGACCCTGTTCAACGTGGCCTGCGGCTTCGTGCGCCCCGACGGCGGCCGGCTGCTCTGGAAGGGCGAGGAACTCACCGGGCTGCGCCCGCACCGGCTCGCCTCCCTCGGCATCGGCCGGACCCTGCAGGGCCTCGGCCTCTTCGACCGGATGACCGTGCTGGAGAACGTCATGGTCGGCGCCGACCGGCACGCCCGGTCCGGCTTCGCCTCCGCCCTGTTCGGCCTCGGCCGCGGCGCCCGGGACGAGGCCGCCCTCGCCGCACGGGCCCGCGAGACGCTGGCCCGGCTCGGCGTGGAGCGCCACGCCGACCGCCTCCCCGGCAGCCTGCCGTACCCGGTCCGCAAACGGGTCGCCCTCGCCCGCGCCCTGGTCGGCGAACCGGAGCTCCTGCTGCTGGACGAACCGGCCGCCGGACTCGGCGGCGACGAGATGGCCGAACTCGGGGAGCTCATCCGCGGCCTGACCGACCGGATGGCCGTGATGCTGGTCGAGCACCACATGGACCTGGTGATGAGTGTGTGCGACGACATCACCGTCCTGGACTTCGGCCGCGTCATCGCCCGCGGCGGACCCGAGGAGGTGCGCCGCGACCCCGCCGTCGTCGCCGCCTACCTCGGCGAAGAGGTCGGCGTCGGGGCCGGCGAGGCCGACGGCGAGGCCGGCGACCGGCAGCCCCGGACGGGGGAGTGACATGTTCGAAGTACGCGACCTGACGGCCGGCTACGGACCGGTCCGCGCCCTGGACGGGGTGTCCTTCACCGCCCGCGAGGGCAAGGTCACCGCCGTGCTCGGAGCCAACGGGGCCGGCAAGACCACCCTGCTGCGCACCGTCTCCGGCCTGGTGCGGGCCGAGCGCGGACAGGTCCTGCTGGCCGGCCGCGACATCACCCGCACGCCCGCCGAGGACATGGCCCGGCTCGGCCTGGCCCACGTCCCCGAGGGCCGGGGCGTGATCACCGAGCTCACCGTGGAGGAGAACCTCCGGCTGGGCGGCCTGCACCGCCCGTCCCGCTCCCGCGCCGCCGACGTCGAGCGGATCTGCCGCCTCTTCCCGGTGCTCGGCGAACGCTACGACGCCACCGCCCACGTCCTGTCCGGGGGCGAGCGGCAGATGCTGGTCATCGGCCGCGCGCTGATGGCCGCGCCCAAGGTCCTGCTCCTCGACGAGCCCTCGCTGGGCCTCGCGCCGCGCATCGTGGCGCAGATCTTCGACCTGCTGCGCTCCCTGGTGGCGAGCGAGGGCCTGACCGTGGTGCTGGTCGAACAGAACGCCCGCAGCGCCCTGTCCATCGCGGACGCCGGAGTGGTGCTCAACCTCGGCAAGGTCGTCGTCGAGGCCGAGGCCGCGGTCCTGGCCGCCGACGAGAAGCTCCGCCATGCCTACCTCGGTTTCTGACCCACGGGAGACCTCGTGCAGCAGCTCCTGACCACCGCGCTCGGCGGACTCACCCTCGGAGCGGTCTACGCGGCGTTCGCGCTGGCGCTCTGCCTGATCTGGCGGTCCACCCGGATCGTCAACTTCGCCCAGGCCCCGATGGCCATGATCACCACCTACGTCGCCCTGGTGATCATCGACGCGGGCCACTCCTACTGGATCGGCTTCGCCGCGGCCCTGCTCGCCGGCCTGCTGCTCGGCGCGGTCGTCGAACGGGTGGTGGTGCGGCCCGTCGAGGGCAAGGCCGAGATCAACGCCGTGATCCTCACCCTCGGCCTGTTCATCCTGCTCCACGCGCTCGCCGGAATCCTCTTCGGCTCCCGCTACCGCTCCTTCCCCGCGCCGTTCGGGGTCCGCGGTCTCACCGTCGGGGACACCTCCGTCGCGCTCACCGGGTTCGGCGTCTTCACCGTCGTCGCCGTCATGGTGGTGATGGCGCTGCTGGTGCTGCTCTTCCGGTACACCGAGGTGGGCCTGCGCATGCGGGCCGCCGCCTTCAACCAGGAGGTCGCCCGGATCCTGGGCGTCAAGGTCGGCCGGATGCTCACCCTGGGCTGGGCGCTCGCCGCGCTCGTCGGCTCGCTCTCCGGGCTGCTCATCGCCGGCGGCAGCCTGGTCCACCCCGGCTACATGGACTCGGTGGTGGTCTACGGCTTCGTCGCCGCCGTGCTGGGCGGCCTCGACAGCCCCGTCGGCTCGGTGATCGGAGGCATGCTGCTCGGCCTGTCGCTCAGCGCCGTCAGCGGCTACCTCGGCTCCGAACTCGTGCCGCTCGCCGCCCTCCTGATCCTGATGGCCGTGCTGCTGCTGCGGCCCGGCGGCCTCTTCTCGCACCACGCGGAACGGAGGGTCTGACGACCATGCCCACCACCACCGACACCGCGGCGAAGGCCCCCGCCGCCAGGGACGCGGGTGCGCTCAGGCGCCGCTGGGAGCACTCGGCGCTCCTGCGCCACCTCGCCCTCGGCCTGCTCGGCCTGCTCGTCGTCACCCTGCTGATGGAGACGACCGGCTCCTTCGCCAACTCCCAGCTGGCGTCGATGGCCTACCTCGGCATCGCGGCCGGCGGCCTGACCGTCCTCACCGGTCTCAACGGGCAACTCTCGCTCGGCCACGGCGCGTTCATGGCCGTCGGCGCCTACACCACGGCGCTGTTCCTGGACGGGGAGACGCCCGCGCTCCCGCTCCCGGTCGTCCTGGCGGCGGCCACCCTGGTGACCCTGGCCGTCGGCGCCGCGGTCGGCGTCGCGGCGGCCCGGCTGCACGGCCCCTACATCGCCGGCGCCACCCTGGCGCTCGCGGTCGCGGTCCCCGGCGTGGTCCTGCACTTCGCGAGCCTCGGCGGCGAGCAGGGGCTCGGCGTGCGGATACCCGAGATCCCCGCCTGGGTGCTCGACGCCGCCTACTTCGTGACCGGCAGCGAACTCCACCCCACCAAGTACGTGGCCTACATCGGCTGGACGGCGCTGGTCGTCACCTACGTCCTGCTCGCCAACCTGATGCGCAGCCGGGTCGGCCGCACCTGGCGGGCCGTGCGCGACGACGAGGTGGCCGCCGAGATCGCCGGCGTCCACCTGGGCCGGGCCCGGGTGCTCGCGTTCGTGGTCAGCACCGCCTGCGCCGGACTGGCGGGCGGCGTGATGGCGATGGCCGTGCGGATCACCGCCCCCAGCGGCTTCTCGCTCACCCTCTCCCTGACCCTGCTCAGCGCCGTGGTGCTGGGCGGACTGGGCAGCCTGACCGGGGCGCTGATCGGCTCGGCCCTGCTGACCTTCCTGCCGCACCTCGTCACCGACCTCGGCGTGGACGCCGGCCTCACCGACGTCCGGGCGGCCGAACTCGCCCCCGCGGTCTACGGACTGACGATGATCGCGGTGATCCTCGTCGCCCCCGCCGGCATCACCGGCACCGTCCGCGGCCTCCTGCGCCGGCGCCGGGGCGCCGCGTGAGGCCCGCCGGCGCACCCACGCGGCGGCACCCCGGGCCGCATCCCACCGAAGGAGGCACCACCGTGCAACGAACGCGAAGGTACCGTCGGGCGACGGAACTCGTCGGCCTGCTCACCGCGGCCGCCCTGCTCGCCGCCTGCGGCGCCGGCGGACGGCCCGACGACGGCGAGGGGAAGACCACGCCCGACGTCGGGATCACCGAGGACACCATCAAGATCGGCGCGCACTTCCCGCTGACCGGTGTCGCCGCCCCCGGCTACAGCGAGATCCCCAGCGGCCACAAGGCCTACTACGACTACGTCAACGCCAACGGCGGGATCGACGGCCGCAAGATCGAGTACGTGGTCAAGGACGACGCCTACAACCCGACCAACACCAGCAGCGTCACCAACGAACTCGTGCTGAAGGAGGAGATCTTCGGCATGGTGGCCGGCCTCGGCACGCCCACCCACACCGCCGTGGTCGACTTCCTGAACGCGGAGAAGGTGCCCGACCTGATGGTCTCCAGCGGCTCCCTGATGTGGGGCGACGACCCCACGAAGCGGCCGTGGACGTTCGGCTGGCAGCCGGACTACATGATCGAGGGCAAGATCATCGGTCAGTGGGTCAAGGAGAACATGCCCGACGCGAAGGTCGGCCTGTTCCTCCAGGACGACGACTTCGGCCGCGACGGCGAGGCGGGCGTCCGCAAGTACCTCGACGAGCAGATCGTCGAGACGGTCAAGTACACCCCCGGCAACACCGACGTCGCCCCGCAGCTGGCCAAGCTCCAGGCGGCGAAGGTCGACCTGGTCCTCGGCTTCAACGTGCCCTCGTACACGGCGCTGAGCCAGCTCACCGCCATGAAGATCAATTTCAAGCCGAAGTGGTTCTACAGCAACGTTGGCTCCGACCCGTCCCTGGTCGGCTCGCTGCTCGCCCGCTTCTCCGAGGGCAAGGTCAAGGGCAGCGCGGGCCTGCTGGACGGGGTGATGACCACCGAGTACATCCCCGGCACGGACGCCGCCGACAGCGAGTGGCTGAAGCTGTGGCAGAAGGTGTGGGACGAGCACGGCGGTGAGGGCGAGCTCACCAACTACAAGATCTACGGCATGTCCCAGGCGTACACCTTCGTCCAGGCGCTTCAGGCCGCCGGGGACGACCCCAGCCGCGAGGGCGTGGTCAAGGCGCTGGAGAAGGTCGGCGGCAGCCTGGAAGGACCCGGACTGGCGCCGTTCCGCTACTCGAAGGACAGTCACCTCGGCATCTCCGGCATGGAGGTGGTCCGCCTCAAGGACGGCAAGGGCGAGTCGCTGACCCCCGTCCTGGTCACCGACATCGGCGACGCGCCGATCAAGGAGGACGACTCGGCGGCGAAGGACGCCCCGCCGGCGAACGGCATCCCGGACGTCCAGCCGGCGTCCTGACCGCGACGACGGGCTGACGCGCGACGACGGGCTGACCGGAACGACGGGCTGACCGGGAACCGAGGGGCTCGGCCGCTGACGGCCGGCCCTGCTCCCGGGGGAGTGGTGACCGTGGCGACCGCCGCCGTCACCACTCCCTCGGCGGCCGTGTCAGCGTCCGAACGGGCCGTCGGGGACGAAGGCCAGGCGGGCGAAGTTGTCGGCGATGCGGCGGTGGCCCTCGGGGGAGGGGTGGATGTCGTCCGGCAGGGGGAGCTCGGCCTGGTCCTCCTCGCCGAACAGCGCGAGGCCGTCGAGCAGGTGCAGGTTCGCGTCCTCCGCCGCGCGCTCCTTCACGATCCGTGCCAGGACCTCACGGATCACGGTCAGCGTCAGCCGGCCGGCGGGCACCTCGGCCGGGTCACCGGTGGCCCGGAAACGCACCGACCCGTCGGCGAAGTCCGGCATCAGCGGGCCGGGGGTGTCCTCGTGCGTGGGGCACAGGATCGGCGACACGACCAGCAGCGGGGTGTCGGGGTGCCCCTCGCGGACGGTGTCCAGGAAGCCGTGCACCGCGGGGCCGAAGGCCCGCAGACGCATGGCGTCCGCGTTGACGATGTTGATGCCGACCTTGACGCTGATCAGGTCCGCCGGGGTGTCCCGCATCGCGCGCGCGGTGAACGGGTCGAGCATGGCGCTGCCGCCGAAGCCGAGGTTGACCAGCTCCACGCCGCCCGCCGCGGCGGCCAGCGCCGGCCAGATCTCCGTCGGGTGGGTCGCGTTGGAGCCGTGGCTGATGGAGCTGCCGTGGTGCAGCCACACGCGGCGGCCGCTGTCGGGGGCCGGCTCCACCGGGGCGTCGGTGCGCAGGGCGATCAGCTCGGTGACCTCGTTGTGCGGCAGCCAGATCTCGACGTCCTTGTCCCGCGCGGGCAGGCCGTCGAAGACCGCGGTGCCCGGGGTGCCTTCGCGCACCTCGACGGAGCCGTCGGTCATGTCCACGGTGCGCACCCGGCCGCCCGGCACGCCGGTCCGGCCCGCGAGGACGCCGTCGACCAGCAGGTCGTAGGAACCGTCCGCCGGAGCCGGGGCGCCACGGTAGGCCCGCCGGGTGGGCAGGGTGTCCAGTTCGACCCGGGTCGCCCGGGTGCGGAAGGCCAGCCGCACGCCCGAGGTCTGGGCCTCGACCTGCGCCAGGGTGTCGTCGGGTATCTGCCGCCGCGCGCGGGCCGGCAGCCGGTGCGGCAGCAGGCCGTGCGCGGTGCGCTCCACCTCCAGGGCGCCGCGCAGCAGCCCGGCGGTGACGGGAGTGGTGACCGTGGTGGCGGCCGGCACGGCGGGGGAGGCGGTGGTCGGGGCGTCGTCGGGGGTGAGGCTGCTCATGGGGTGCGACCTGATCCTGTTGCGGTAGGGGGTGGGCGGGTCCGGGGGCGGGGTCATTCCGTGGGAGCCGCGGACGCGGGGCGGGTGCGCAGGAGGGCGTCGAGGGAGTCGACGATCCAGCTCCACGACTCCTCCGGGTCGACGGGGGTGTGGGCGAAGCCGCCGCTCAGCTCCAGCTCGACGTAGCCGTGGAAGATCCCGCCGAGCATCCGCACGGCGTGGGTCTGTTCCGGCTCCGCCAGGTCGTAGCCGCGCAGGACGGCCCGCATCATCCGCGCGTGGCGCACGCCGGCGCTCGCCGCCGCGGTCTCCGCGTCCAGCCGGTACCGGGCGGCGGCGTAGCGGCCGGGGTGGGCGCGGGCGTAGGCGCGGTAGGCGTCCGCGAAGGCGGCCAGGGCCTCCCTGCCGGAACGGCCGGCGAGCGCGTCGGCCGCCCCGTCGGCCATCTCCTCCAGGGCGAGCAGGGCGATACGGGTCTTCAGGTCGTGCGAGCTCCTGACGTGCGAATAAAGGCTGGCGACCTTCACGCCGAAACGACGGGCGAGCTCCGAGACGGTGACCTGGTCGAACCCCACCTCGTCGGCGAGCTCGGCCCCGGCCTCGGTCAGGCGCTGCGGGGTCACTCCGGCACGTGCCATTCCCGGCTCCTCCTGTGCGTCGGCTGCGGCTGGCGACATCCATTATGCAAAAAACTAAAAGCTTTAGGTAGTGAGTGGGACGTGCGAGGTGGGAGGGGTCGGGAGCCGCGACGAACCGCGCCGGCCACCGGCCCAGGCGGTCTGGACGACCGGTCGACGGGTCTGCCACGCTGACGAACGGGCCGACCGGACGATCACTGCGCGGAGGACACGTGGGCAAGGTCTGGTTCATCACCGGGGCGTCACGCGGGTTCGGACGATGCTGGGCACAGGCCGCGGTGGCCCGCGGCGACCGGGTCGCCGTGGCCGCCCGGAGCGAGGCGGACCTGCGGGCGTTCGCGGACGGGAGCGGCGACGCCGTGCTGCCCCTCCCGCTGGACATCACCGACCGGGCCGCCGTGTTCGCCGCCGTGCGACACGCCCACGCCCACTTCGGGCGTCTCGACGTCGTCGTGAACAACGCGGGTGTCGGCCTCATCGGCTGCGTGGAGGAGGTCACGGAGGACGAGGTCCGAGCCGTCGTCGAGGTCAACATCCTCGGCACCCTGGCCGTCACCCAGGCCGCGCTCCCGCTGCTGCGCGGTCAGGGAGGCGGCCACCTGATCCAGGTTTCGAGCAGCGGCGGGATCGAGGCGTACCCGGGCATGGGCGTGTACTGCGCCACGAAGTGGGCCGTGGAGGGCATGGCGGAGGCGCTCGCCGACGAGGTCGCGCCGTTCGGCGTCAAGGTCACCGTGCTCGAACCGGGCGGATACGCGACCGACTGGTTCTCCGCCGCGCCGCGCTCCGCCCCGCACCCCGCGTACGGTCCCCTGCACGACCTGCTCGATCCGACCCTGACCCCGGAGGCCCTGCCGCCTCCCGAGGCGACCGTGCCCGCCGTCCTCGCCCTGGTGGACAGTGCGGACCCGCCCCGACGGCTCCCGCTGGGGAGCTTCGCCCTCCGCGCGGCCGCGGAGGCCGGGAGGCGTCGGCTCGACGGCCTGTCCGCCTGGGAGGACGTCATCCGGGCCGCCGACGGCGTCCCCGCCGCGGACGCGACTCCGCCGCCGTCGCCGGAGGAGTCCCTGGCGTAGAGGCGCCGGAGCCGCACGCGGTGCGGGCGTCGACCGGGGCCGCGTGAGGCGTCCCCGGCCGGCCGCCCGGGGCCCTTACCCCGGGCCGTGCAGACGTACGGGCAGGCGCTCGTGGCCGTTGCTGATGAGGGAGGGCACCGGACGCAACTCCTCGGCAGGGACGGCCAGGGCCATGTCCGGGAACCGTGCGAACAACAGCCTCAGCGCGGTCGCGACCTCCAGCCGGGCCAGGGGAGCGCCCAGGCAGAAGTGCACGCCGTGACCGAAGGCAAGGTGCTCCTTGGCGGCCCGGGTGACGTCGAACGCGTCCGGGTCGGGATGCCAGGACGGGTGGCGGTTGGCAGCGGCGTAGGAGGCGAGGACCGGAGCCCCCTTGGGGATCACCCGCCCGTCGGGGAGGGGGACGTCGACGACGGCGTAACGGAGCGGCAGATGCTTCACCGCCGGTTCGAGGCGCAGGGACTCCTCGACCACGTCCGTCCAGCCGACGCGGCCCTCGCGGACGTGGGCGAGCTGGTCGGGGTGGGTGAGCAGCAGGGTGACCGCCTGGTCGACGGCGTTGCCGGTGGTCTCGTACCCGGCGCTGATCATCAGCAGGAGCGTGTCGCGCAGTTCCACGTCGCTGAGGCCCCGGTCGTCGCCCTCCTCGTCGCGGGCGGCGATCAGGAAGGAGGTCATGTCGTCGGCCGGGGCGACGCGCTTCCTGGCGATCAGTTCGTCGAGCGACCGGTAGAGCGCGACGGTGTTCGCGGTCGCCTCCTCGCGGCTGAGCGTGGTGGTGAACACGCCGTCGACGAGGCTGCGGAACCCGGCGCGCTGATCCTCGGGGACGCCCATGAGCTGGGCGATCACCGCGATCGGCAGCGGGAAGGCCAGCCTCTCCCGCAGGTCGACGACGTCGTCACCGCTGTCCGCGATGTCGTCCAGGAGACGCGTGACGAGGGTCTCGACGGTGGGGGCGAGCGCGCCGACAGGGCGGGCGCCGAAGGCGGACGAGACCAGGCGGCGCAGGCGCCGGTGATCGCCGCCGTAGGCCGTGAACATGTTCCGCACCGACACCCACAGGGCCAGCGGCCAGGTCGGCGCGACGGCGGCGAAGTCGGGCCAGTGGGCGCGGGCGTCCTTCGAGACGTCCCCGCCCACCAGAAGCCTCTTCAGCAGACGGGGGTCGGAGACGGACCAGGCCCGCACGCCGAGGAGGTCGACGGGTGTGGCCGGGCCGCGGGCGTGCAGCGCCCGGTGTTCGGCGTGCGCGTCCGAACCGGTGGGATCCAGGACGAGTAACGGGTCGTCGGGCTGCATGCGGTCCCTTTCGGAGGGCGGGTGGCGGGAAGGAACACAGGGAGGCTTTCCAGCGCGTGGCCGAACGGACCCGGCCGGCGGCGCCTTTTTCGGAGGACCGGGCGACGCCTCAGTGCGGGAAGCGGCGGGGCGGCCGCGTGATCACCGTGTCCCGGAACTCCGCGATGCGGGAGTGGACCTGCCGCATCAGATGGGTCTCCTCGATGCGGTCCAGGTACAGGCAGCGGGCCGCCAGGGCGGGGAGCTCGACGACGAAGCAGAGGGACATCAGCGGGTTGACGAAGAGCTCGCTGCCCTTGGTCCGCTCGGTGAACCGGACGTCGCCGAACTCGCCGCGCACCGCGGCGGCGATCGACCCGTTGACGATGCTCGGGTGGTCCGGGGTGTGACGCCGGGCGTGCTCCACCGCGTCGAGGTAGAGGGCGCCCTCCCGGGACGCGCGTGAGATCGAGAACGCGCCCAGGTACCCGCCGTCGCGCTCCAGCGCCGCGATGTTCTCCAGCACCTGCACATGGTTGACGCCGTGGTACGCGTCCACGCCGAAGCCGACCGAGACCACCAGCCGCACCCGCACCTCCTCCAGCGCGGCGAGCGCCGCCACGGAGGTCATGTCCTCCTCCGGGGTGCCCAGTCCGGCCTCGTCGCCGCGCATCAGGATGTCGGTGCCGCCGTCGACCAGCACCACCGCGTCGATGTCGTGCCGGTCGATCAGCGCCCGGTAGGCGTCCCGCAGCGGCAGCACCCCCGTCCGGGGGAAGGCGTACACCGTGGACGGACGGCCGTGCAGGTCCAGCCACCGGGCCAGGGTCCGCTCGGGGAAGTAGTCGCCCGGCAGGACGGAGCCCGGGGTGACCGCGGCGAGGTTCTCCGCCACCCAGTCGTCAAGGGGCAGCGCGGTGAGTTCGGTGAACGAGAGGTTCGCGAGATGCACCTCCTTGCCCTGGTGCTGGAGGGACAGCGCGACGGGAAGCCCCGCGTAGACGTCGAAACCGCCGCCAGCGCCCGCGACGAGGATCCGCTGCGCGCCGTCGAGCCTGCCGAAGAGGGGATTGGTGTGCAGGAACGTCATGGGCCGCAGTTGGACGGCCGCGACGCCGGGGCGCCACGGGGTTTCGGCTCGGGGTTTCGGCTCCACCGCCCGGTGGTCCTCCCGCCGCCTCAGCGTTCCCGCTCCCGCGCGTCGGACCGCTCCGCCTCCCAGGCCTCGCTGCGCAGGAAATGGGTGTCGTACCGCTCCTGGGCGTCCAGCAGGCTCTCGGGGGAGGCCTCGCCGAGGGCGATGCGCCGCAGATGGCGGAAGTAGTCGAAGCGTTCCACCCCGGGCGTGATGACGACGAGGATGTCGGCGTCGTGCCCGGGCGGCGCGGCGAAGGCGTGCGGCATGCCGGGCGGGACGACCACGAGGTCGCCGGGCCCCGCGGTGACCACCTCGTCGCCGGACAGCAGCCGGGCCGTCCCCGACACCATGAAGAACATCTCCGCCGAGTTGTCGTGGCGGTGCGGCCGGGCGCCGTCGGCCCCGCCGGTCAGGGTGGCGCGCACGACGGACAGCGCGCCGCCGGTCGCGCTGCTGTCGGCCAGCAGCCGGATCGCCGTGGGCAGGCGGCCGACGACCTCGGCGTCCGCGGCGCGGACCACCACGGACGAGGAGAAGTCGGGCAGGATCAGCGACATCCGGATCTCCCTGTGCTCGTGCTCGTTCGGGTACGGCGCCGGCACCGGCGCCGACGGCCCGGTCCTGGCCGAGTATGCCGAAGACGCCGGTTCAGCGCCGGACGAGTGCCAACACGCTCAGGCCGAACATGGCCACGCCCAGGGGCAGATGGACGGACGGCACGTGGGCGACGCCGAGCACCACCTGGACCGAGGCGAGGACCAGGAAACCCGTCGCGTGCACCACCGGGCGCAGCGGACCGCCCCCCGGCTTCCACGCCAGCACCGCCGTGAGCAGGTACAGCATCGACGCCCCGTACATCACCCGTGCCCCCACGCCGTGCAGCGTCTCCCCGTACGGCTCGGTCAGCAGCAGCCCGGCGGACACCGCCTGGAGGAAGATCGTCGCCGTCTGCAGCGCTATCGCGATCCGCAGGAACGAGGACCCGCGCCCCGCGGTCGCCGTCACCTCAGTGGCCATGTCACAGTCCCCTTTTCCGCCCTCGGGCAGCGCGTCGATATGGTCTCGACAGCTCGACGACACGGGCCTGCGAAAGGTAAGGCGGGGGGCGGACGCGGCATGGGGACAGGGGACGCCGGGACGGACGGGGTGACCGGCGAGCGGCGCGGACTGATCAACGTCGCCTACCGGCTGCTCGGTTCGGTGGGCGAGGCCGAGGACGCGGTGCAGGAGGCGTACGCGCGCTGGTTCGCGCTGCCGCCGGGCAGGCGGGAGGAGATCCGTGTCCCCGGCGCGTGGCTGACGACGGTGACCGGCCGGATCTGCCTGGACCTGCTCGGCTCCGCGCGGGCACGCCGCGAGCGCTACGTCGGCGCGTGGCTGCCCGAGCCGCTGCCCGACCGGGCCGAGTGGGAGCGCGCGGGCGGAGCCGGTTCCTCCCTCCCCGCGGACCCCGCCGACCAGATCGTCCTGGACGAGTCGGTGTCCATGGCCTTCCTCGTGGTGCTGGAGGCGATGACGCCGGCCGAGCGGGTGGCGTTCGTCCTGCACGACGTCTTCCGCTACCCGTTCGCCGAGGTCGCCGGGGTGCTCGGCCGGACCCCGGCCGCCTGCAAGCAGCTGGCCTCGTCCGCCCGGCGGCGGCTGGACGGCGCGGGCGTTCCGGAGGCGGGCGGCAGGGCGGACGTGGTGCGGCGCGTCAAGGAGGCGTGGGAGAGCAAGGACATCGGGACGCTGATCGCCCTGCTCGACCCGGCCGCCGTGATGACCGCGGACGGTGGCGGCCTGGCCGGCACCGTGCCGCATCCGGTGGAGGGCGGGGCGCGCATCGCCCGGTACATGGCGGCGATCGCCGGCCGGGCCCCGGGGCTCGAGCTCGTCGAGCGGTCCGTCGGCGGTCTGCCCGGTCTGGTGGCCCGGCGGGCCGGCGTCGTCGAGACCGTCGCCTCGTTCGACGTCTCCGGCGGCCGTGTCACCCGGGTGTGGGTGGTCCGCAACCCGGAGAAACTGCGCCCCTGGCTCCGCGAGGGCTGAGCCCGTGTCATCGGGCAGCCGGGCGGCGTCAGAAGCGCGGGCTCGAGGCCCGGCTCTCGACCAGGCGGGCGGCCTCCTGCGGGGTGGCGACGGACGGCGGGGAGCCGTCCAGCGGGCGGCGGGCCGTCTCCTTCATGCAGGCCACCGAGACCACCCCGACCAGCGCGGCCGCCATGGAGTAGTAGGCGGGCATCATGTCGCTGCCGGTCACCGAGATCAGCGCGGTGATCACCAGCGGTGTCGTCCCGCCGAAGAGGGAGGCGGACAGGTTGTAGCCCACCGCCAGCGACCCGTACCGCACCGGCGTCGGGAACAGCGCCGGCAGCGCCGCCGACATGGTTCCCAGCAGGCACACCAGCGACAGCCCCAGCATCAGCATCCCGGCCGCGACGGCGACGAAGCTGCCCTGCTTGACCAGCAGGAAGGACGGGGCGGAGAGCACAAGGAAGCCGAGCATGCCGGCCATCAGCAGCGGCTTGCGGCCGCGGCGGTCGTTGAGCCGGCCGACCTGGTTGATGACCAGCATCAGGACCACCATCGTGCCGATCAGGAACAGCAGGCCGTGCGTCTCGGAGTAGCCCATCTCGTCGGAGAGGTAGGTCGGCATGTACGACAGCAGCATGTAGTCGGTGACGTTGTACGCGCCGACCAGACAGACGCACAGGATCAGGGTGGGCCACTGCGTGCGGAAGATGTCCTTCAGGTCGGCCGTGGCGCCGGGCTCGACACGGGCCGGCGACGCGGTGGCGCGGTGCGAGGACTCCTCCTCCAGCCGCTTGAACGCGGGCGTCTCGTCCAGCCTGAGCCGCAGGTACAGCCCGACGAAGCCGATGGGTCCGGCCACCAGGAACGGCACCCGCCAGCCCCAGTCCTCCATGCCCTGGTCGCCCAGCAGCGCCGTCAGCACCGTGACCAGCCCCGCCGCGGCGACGTAACCGGCCAGGGTGCCCAGCTCCAGGAAGCTGCCCCAGAAGCCGCGGCGCCGGTCCGGGGCGTACTCCGCGATGAAGGTCGACGCACCGCCGTACTCGCCGCCCGTCGAGAAGCCCTGCACCAGCCGGAACAGGAGCAGCAGCACCGGAGCCCAGAAGCCGATCGTGGCGTACGACGGGATCAGACCGATGCAGAAGGTGCCCACCGCCATCAGGATCATGGTCAGCGCGAGGACCTTCTTGCGGCCGATCCGGTCGCCCATCGGTCCGAAGACCAGGCCGCCCAGCGGCCGCACCAGGAACGACGCCGCGAAGGTCGCGAACGACGACAGCAGCTGCACCGTCTCGTTCCCGGGCGGGAAGAAGACGTGGCCGATGGTGACCGCGAGATAGCTGTAGATGCCGAAGTCGAACCACTCCATCGCGTTGCCCAGCGAGGCCGCCTTCACCGCGCGGCGGACCATCGCCTCGTCCGTCACGGTGATGTCGGTGCGCCGCAGCGGAGGGTTCCGGCGCCGGTCCGCGGCCCGGAACAGGGCACGGTGGCGCCTGACCGCCCCGGCGTCCGAAGCGACAGCGGCATCGGACCGGCGTGATTCCCGCAACGCCATCAAGGGTCCTTTCTCCTGGGGCGGCGGAGTGCGGCACCCGGCGCGGACCGGCCCGCGCGGATCACCCCGCGCGCCTCACTGTGCGTTCTTCCGCCCGGTCCCGCCCTCCGACCCGCCGGTCTCCGGGAAGACCACCGTGGTCAAGATGCTCGCCACCCCCTCCTGCGCCCCGACGCGGGCCAGGCACGCGTCTTCGCGGTCCGCGGGCTGATGGCGGGGCGGTGGCCCGGCATGGAGATCGTCTGGACCCTCGGCTGGGCGGGGCTGCTCCTGCTGGTCTTCGGTCCGGTGACGATGCGGCTCTACAACCGGAAATGAGCCGGTGCGAGACGCCCGGAAGTGGGGCCGAGGCGCGACCCCCGGAAGTGAGCCGATGCGCGCCCCCGGAAGTGCGCCGACGCGAGAGGCCGGCCCGGAGCACTCCGGGCCGGCCTCTCGCGCCGTGCGCGCGTCCGCGACGGGTCAGTCGGTGCCGGCCTCCATCGCCGCGCGGTCGAGCAGCTCGTCGTCCTCGCTGACCTCGCCGCGCGAGGCGATGGCCTCCGCGCCGCCCTCGGGCATGGTGCCGATCAGGCCGGTGACCTGGGCCGCGCCGAGCACCGGGCTCGCGCCGGTGCCGAGCAGACCGAGGCCGGCGTACTGCTCCAGCTTGGAGCGGGAGTCGGCGATGTCCAGGTTGCGCATGGTCAGCTGGCCGATGCGGTCCACCGGGCCGAACGCCGAGTCCTCGGTGCGCTCCATGGAGAGCTTGTCCGGGTGGTAGCTGAACGCCGGGCCGGTGGTGTCGAGGACCGAGTAGTCCTCGCCCCGGCGCAGGCGCAGGGTGACCTCGCCGGTGACCGCCGCGCCGACCCAGCGCTGGAGCGACTCGCGGATCATCAGCGCCTGCGGGTCCAGCCAGCGGCCCTCGTACATCAGGCGGCCCAGACGGCGGCCCTCGCTGTGGTACTGGGCGAGGGTGTCCTCGTTGTGGATCGCGTTGACCAGGCGCTCGTAGGCCGCGTGCAGCAGGGCCATGCCCGGGGCCTCGTAGATGCCCCGGCTCTTGGCCTCGATGATCCGGTTCTCGATCTGGTCGGACATGCCCAGGCCGTGGCGGCCGCCGATGGCGTTGGCCTCCATCACCAGGTCGACGGCGGACGCGAAGTCCTTGCCGTTGATCGTCACCGGGCGGCCCTGCTCGAAGCCGATGGTGACGTCCTCGGCGGCGATCTCGATCGTGGGGTCCCAGAACTTGACGCCCATGATCGGCTCGACCGTCTCGATGCCGTTGTCGAGGTGCTCGAGGGTCTTCGCCTCGTGCGTGGCGCCCCAGATGTTGGCGTCGGTGGAGTACGCCTTCTCCGTGCTGTCCCGGTACGGCAGGCCGTGCGCGACCAGCCACTCCGACATCTCCTTGCGGCCGCCGAGCTCGGTCACGAAGTCCGCGTCCAGCCAGGGCTTGTAGATCCGCAGGTTCGGGTTGGCGAGCAGGCCGTAGCGGTAGAACCGCTCGATGTCGTTGCCCTTGTACGTCGAGCCGTCGCCCCAGATCTGGACGTCGTCCTCGAGCATGGCGCGCACCAGAAGGGTGCCGGTGACCGCACGGCCCAGCGGCGTGGTGTTGAAGTACGCCCGCCCGCCGGAGCGGATGTGGAACGCGCCGCAGGTGAGCGCCGCCAGGCCCTCCTCGACGAGCGCGGCACGGCAGTCGACCAGGCGCGCGATCTCGGCGCCGTAGGCCGTGGCGCGGCCGGGCACCGAGGCGATGTCGGGTTCGTCGTACTGACCGATGTCGGCGGTGTAGGTGCACGGGACGGCGCCCTTGTCGCGCATCCACGCGACCGCGACGGAGGTGTCGAGGCCGCCCGAGAAGGCGATGCCGACGCGTTCGCCGACGGGGAGGGAGGTGAGGACCTTGGACATAGGAAGATTATGCATCATCCCGTATGGTCATGCAAAGAGGGTTCCTGGCGGGGTTCCGCGCGGGCTTCCGTACGGGGTTCCGGCAGTACCGGCTTCCCCTCGGCCGGGTCCTCTGCCGCGTCCTGCGACCCGTCCCGTGCACCGGCCGGGTCGTCGGCCGGGTCGTCGGCCGTCCCGCGCTCCGTCTCCGGCGCGATCCCCAGACGCCGCAGGTGCCGCTCGCCGGCGCGGGCCGCCGGGTGGATCGCGACGGCCGCCGCCAGGATGACCGCGGCGATCACCGCCCAGCCCACGGCGCCCCAGGACATGGCCAGGTAGGTGTACGCGGCCGGCGCCCAGACCGACCCCAGGTTGTAGCCGAGACCCACCACGCCCTCGTACTCGCCACGCCGCTCGGGGTCGGCCAGCTCGGCGACCAGCCCCCACTGTCCGGCCGACTGGTATAGCTCGGCGCCGGTCACCGTGACGTGGCCGACCCACATCAGCACGATCGTCACCCAGCCCACGGTGTCGTGGGTGACGGCGATGATGCCGCAGGAGACCAGGAAACAGAGCGCGCCGCGCCGCTGGGCGCGGAGCGAGTCGCTCACCGTGGCGACACCCCGGGCGGCGGCCACCTGGAGGGCCACCGCCATCACGGTGTTGGTGCCGTACAGCCAGGCCAGCACCACCTTCGGCGCGTCGGTCTCGGCCACCAGCCACAGCGGGATCACCGTCATCAGCAGCACCTGGTGGGTGCCCAGCACACCGTTCAGGAAGGTCGTCAGCACGAAGGGGCGGTTGCGGAGCGCGGCGCGCGGATCGCGGCGGCGGCCCGGACGGGCCGCGCCCTCCGCCACGGCCACGGCGGGCACCACCGGTTCGGGCCGGGGAGGCTCCGGAAGCCGGGAGACCCAGTAGGAGTTGGCCAGCAGCACCACCGAGGTGAACAGGGGCACGGCGTGGACCAGGGTGAGGCTGTCCAGGGCGAGGGCCGTACCGCCGGCCAGGGCGCCCACGGAGTACCCCGCGTTACGGGCGGCGCGCAGGTAGGCCCGCGCGTGCACCCGCTTCTCCCGGGGGAAGACCTGCATCTGGTAGGCGCTGCGCCCGGTGCGCACCCAGGTGTTCGCCAGGCTGAGCGGGATCAGGACGGCCAGCGCCGTGACGAAGGAGCCGGCGAGGAACCAGGAGGCGAAGAACACCGCTTCCAGGGCGGAGCCCACGATCCAGCTGCGCCGGGTTCCCACCCGGTCGGCCAGGCGGCCCAACGGCACCGAGAACACGAACGCGGCCGCGAGGGACAGGGTCAGCATCAGGCCCACCTGGGCCGGGCTCAGTCCGACGACCTGGGTGAAGTACACCGCCTCGCCGGTGATGAAGGCGCCCTCGGCGAACGCCGAGAGGGCCGACTGGTACGACATCGCCCGGGTCAGGCGGTCTTCGGGGAGAAGGCGGGACAGCAGAGAGGGCATGCGACGGCTCCTGTGGTTCGACCAGGCGCAGTCTTCGCCGCGTAATTCTTGACGTCAAGATAATTATGGGGCCGTCACGCGCGGTGGCGTGACGGCCCCTCAGGCGCGGTCCGGGTCAGGACGGGCATCCGGAGTCGGAGATCACGAAGTGACCGGCCGAGGTCTCCTCGAGCGTGTGGCTGTAGAAGGTGTTGTAGAGGCCCATGTTCTGGCCCGACCCCAGGGCGTAGGCGTAGCCGCCGCTCTGGCGGGCCCGGCCGGCCTGCACGTGCGCGTAGTTGGAGGCCGTGAAGCAGCGGTGCTCGAAGCCCCCGTCGCCGCCGCTCGTCGTGGCGGTGACGGACGCGGAGCGGGCGCCGGCCGTGCCGGAGGAGTCCACGGCGGCCACCGCGTAGGTGTAGGCCGTGCCCGGGGACAGGCCGGTGTCGGTGTACGAGGCGCCGGTGGTCGTGCCGACCCGGGAGCCGCCGCGGTAGATCTCGTACGACGCCGCCCCGCTCACCGCGTTCCACGACAGCGACACGCCGGTGTCGGTGACGGCGCCCGCCGTGAGGCCGGTGGGTGCGGGCAGGGCGCCGGGGCCGCCCGGGTCGACGGTTCCGCCGTCCAGGCCCCAGAAGAGGGCGGTGTAGTAGCTGGAGCAGATGGTGTCCAGGTAGTAGGCGCCGGCGGTGCCGCACTGCGAGGCGCCCGTGCCCGGGTCGACGGCCGTGCCGTGGCCCATGCCGGAGACGGTGAAGGTGGTGACCGCGGGAACGCCCCGCGCGTCGGTGTAGACGGCCTGGGTGGTGTTGCCGGGGAGCGAGGCGGTGGAGGCGGGGGTCTGGCTCAGGCCCCAGACGTTCGTCCACTGGTCGCGTGACTGGGTGGCGTTGGCGGGCACCACGGTGGTGTCGGACGTGCCGTGCCAGATCGCGACCCGCGGCCAGGGGCCGGTCCACCCGCCGGACGCCGAACGCACCGCGTCGCCCCACTGCTTGGGGGTCTTGGACGTCGCGTTGTACATACAGGTGTAGGCGTTGGCGACGCCGGTGGCGCAGCCGGCGGGGATGCCGGAGGCGATGGAACCGCCCGCGAAGACGTCCGGGTAGGCGGCGAGCATCGCGGCGGTCATCGCCCCGCCGGCCGACAGCCCGGTGACGAACACCCGGTCGACGTCACTGCCGTACCGGCTGATCGCGGAGTCGACCATCTGCTTGACCGAGAGCGCCTCGCCCTGGCCCCGGGCCGTGTCGGAGGACTGGAACCAGTTGAAGCAGGAGTTGGCGTTGTTGGCGCTCGAGGTGTGCGGGTACACCACGGCGAACCGGTACAGGTCCGCGTACTTGGCCCACCCCGCGTGGGAGTGGTAGTCCGGGGCGCTCTGCGTGCAGCCGTGCAGGGCGACGACCAGCGGGGCGCCGGCCGGAAGGCCGTCGGGCACGTAGGCGTACATCTGGAGGTTGCCCGGATTGGTGCCGAACCCGGTGACCTGGGTCAGCGAGGCGGCGGAGGCGGGCGTCGGGGCGGCGAACAGGGCCAGCAGCAACGCGAGTACGGCGGTCAGGCCGAACGCGCGGGGGCGTGCCCCGGGTCGGGAGCGGTCGGGAACCGGCATGGGGTCCTCCCGGAAGGGATCGGTGCGGGGGCGCGTGTGGGGGTCACGCGCTCCCGACCGTACGAACGGGCCCGACACCTGCCAGTGGAGTGGCAGCACATAGGTGCGGGGCGCGCCTATGTGGGAGCGCGCCCAGGGGGTCAGGCCTCCCGGGCGACCCGCTCCAGGCGGTCGCGGTGCGCCTGCCACCAGGCCGCGTCCGCCTGCGCCATCGCCGTGTTGTCCTCGCGCATGCCCACCGCCCCGTCGATCAGCTCGCGGACGATGTCCGCGTGTCCCGCGTGACGCTGGGCGTCGGCGATCACCCGCACCACGGCATGGTGCAGCGTGATCGCCGCGCGCTCCGCCGGCCACCAGGGCACCGTGCCCACCGCCTCCAGGGGCAGCGCGTCGAGGGTCGCGTCCGCGTGCGCCCAGGCCTTCCGGTACATGCCGACCACGAACTCGCGCGACTCCTCCTCGGTCGCCCACATGTCCGCGTTCGTCTCGGCGCCCTCCGCCACCCAGGGCAGGGGGATGTCCGACGGGCGGCCGAACACCTCGCCCAGGTAGCCGAGTTCGACGGTCGCCAGGTGCTTCACCAGTCCCAGCAGATTGGTCCCGGTCGGGGTGAGGGGCCGGCGGACGTCGTACTCGGAGAGGCCCTCCAGCTTCCACAGCAGGGCGTCGCGCGCGTCCTGGAGGTAGCGGTGGAGGTCGGCCTTGGGGTCGGCGGGGGTCGTCGTCATGCGGACAGTCTGGCAGCCACCAGGGACAACGAAACTTTCAACTGAGAGCGCTCTCAGACTACTTGACGTTCCAAAAGCAACAGGATTTCATCGGAACCGCACACGCCACTCCGGGGCGGGTCCGCACACGGTCACGAGGTCGTGCGGGCCCCGCCCACCTGCCTGAACACCCCCCACCTTCCCGGACGCGTGCCGTCATGGCGCGTCGTGCCGGGACGATCTCAGGAGGAACACGTGGTTTCCCGACGATCCTTCATGGTCGCGGGCGCGGCCGCCACGCTCGGAGCGCCCGCCTGGCTGCTCGCCAGGCCGGAGCGCGCCAAGGCCGGCGAGTCCTCGACCGCGGCGGCGTCGCTGCCGATCACCCTGCGCAACACCTCCGGCAGCGACACCGTGTACGCCTACATCAGCGGCGCAGACGAGTCCGGATGGCCCGGCTTCGTCGGCGCCGACGGCGTCTTCCGGCGGCTGCCGAGCCCGTCCTCGGTGCTCACGCCCGTGGCCGACCACTCCATACCCCTGGGACCCTCGGGCTCGTCCGGGGTGCGGGTGCCGCTGAACCAGTACGTCATCAGCGGCCGGGTCTGGTTCTCGGTGGGCGCGAAGCTCCAGTTCTTCGTGAACCCCGCGAACGGCGGGGGAGCACCGGGCATGGTCCAGCCCGCGCTCACCGCGAGCGACCCCAACTGGCGCACCAACTGGACCTTCTGCGAGTTCACCTACAACAGCGCCAACCTGTACGCCAACATCAGCTACGTGGACATGGTGGCGCTCCCCGTCGCGATGTCCAGCACCGGTGCGGCCGGTTCGCAGTCGGTCCCGCCCCTGCCCGCCGGAGCGCTCGGCAGGATCGCGGAGGGCCTGCGGGCCCAGCACGCCGCCGACGGCGCCCCCTGGGGCCGGCTGGTCGCCACGGACGACGCGGGCAAGGTCGTCCGGGTGATGGCGCCGGCCCACTCACCGACCGGGTTCGGCGACTACTGGCAGCCCTACCTGGACGAGGTCTGGCGCCGCTACGAGACCACCGACCTGACCGTGAACGGGCAGGGCTCCGTCGGGAAGTACACCGGACGGGTGTCCGGCGGGGTGCTGACCTTCGCCGGGCTGAACGACAACGGCGTGCCGTTCACCAGGCCCAGCGCCGTGGACATCTTCGGCTGCGCCAGCGGCCCGCTCCACAACTCCGGCGGCGACGCCCGCGGCGCGGTGGCCGCCCGGCTGGCGGCGGCGCTCAACCGCAGCTCGCTGCTGGTGTCCGGCGGCGACAACCAGCCCGACGGCGTGCCGGCCGACCGCTACTACCGGCACGCGATCACCAACCACTACGCCCGGCTGGTCCACGAGCACGCCACCATCGGCTACGCCTTCCCCTACGACGACGTCGGCCCCACGGGTGCGCCCGCGGTCGACGGTCACCTCCAGGACGGTGCTCCGACGTCCTGGACGATCGAGGTCGGCGCGGGCGCCTGACCCCGCCGCGCCTTTCCGCCCCACCCCCTCTCCCTCCCTTTCCGCCCCTCCCGTCTCCCTGTCTGCCGCGCGCCCGTCGGCCGGCCGGGAGAGCGCTCTCAGAGATCCCTGGTTCCACCGACCCCCTGCCGGAACGAACCGAAAGGCACCCCCCCATGAGACGCAACGCCCTCACCCGCGGCGCACTCGCCGCCCTGTTCGTCGTCGGAACATGGGCCACCGCGGCCGCCCCCACCGCCTCGGCCGACGACGGCCGGTCCTCCGCCGCCTCGCAGGCGCCCGCCTCCGACGGGCTGCTGCGGGCCATGCGGCAGGACCTCGGCCTCACCGCCGCACAGGCCGAGGAACGCCTCGCCGCCGAGAAGAGCGCGACCGCGCTCGAGCCCACGGCGCGCCGCGCCGCGGGCGACTCCTACGGCGGCTCCTGGTTCGACGCGAAGACCGGCCGCCTCACCGTCGCCGTCACCGCGGACGCCCCCGACCGCACCCGCCGCGCGGTGAAGGCCACCGGCGCGGAGGTCCGCACGGTCCGGCACGACGCGCGGGAACTGGCCGCCGTGCAGCGACGCGTCGACCGGCTCGACGCCCCGGAAGGCGTCACCGGCTGGCACGTCGACCCGCAGGCCAACACCGTCGTCGTGAACGTCGCCGACGGCAGCCGCTCCGACGACGCCGTCGAGCGGTTCCTGGACCGGGCCCGCGCGGCCGGTCCGGTGACCGTCGAGAGCGTTCCGGGCGCGCCGCGCACCCTGGCGGCCGGCACCGTCGGCGGTGACCCCTTCTACACGGGCAACGTCCGCTGCTCCATAGGCTTCTCCGTGGTCGGAGGCTTCGTCACCGCCGGGCACTGCGGCGGGGCCGGCCAGTCGGTCAGCGGCTGGGACCGCACCTACATCGGCAACATCCAGGGCTCGTCGTTCCCCGAGAACGACTACGCCTGGGTGAACGTCGGCAGCGGCTGGTGGACCGTGCCGGTGGTGCTCGGCTGGGGCACCGTCTCCGACCAACTGGTGCGCGGCTCCAACGAGGCGCCGGTCGGGGCGTCGATCTGCCGCTCCGGCTCCACCACCCACTGGCACTGCGGCACCGTGCAGGCCAAGAACGAGACGGTCAACTACAGCCAGGGCGCGGTGCGTCAGATGACCAGGACCAGCGTGTGCGCCGAAGGCGGCGACTCCGGCGGCTCGTTCATCAGCGGCGACCAGGCGCAGGGCGTCACCTCCGGCGGCTGGGGCAACTGCTCGAGCGGCGGCCAGACCTGGTTCCAGCCGGTGAACGAGATCCTCGGCCGGTACGGACTCACCCTCGTCACGGCCTGAGCCGCGGGCGGGCCGGGGCGCGAGCACCCGGCCCGTCGGCACCGCACCACGGGTGGCCCCGGGGAACCGCCCCCGGGGCCACCCGCGCGGTCAGCGCAGCTCGAGCAGGTCGGCCAGGCGACGCCAGCCCTCGCGGGGGTGCCGGTCGGGGGAGCCGTCGAGGACCTGGACCGCGACGTGGTCGGCGCCCGCGTCGTGGAACTCCGCGAGACGCGAGCGGATCGTGTCGTCGTCGCCCCAGACCACCACCGAGTCGATCAGCCGGTCGCTGCCGCCGTCCGCGAAGTCCTTCTCCTCGAAGCCCATCCGGAGCCAGTTGTCGGTGTAGTTGGGGAGCCGGGTGTACATGTCGACCGTCTCCCGCCCGATCCGGCGCGCCTCGGCCGCGTCCGCGCTCAGCACCACCTTCACCTCCGGCGCCAGCAGCGGACCCGCGCCGAGCGTCTCCCTGGCCCGCGCCACGAACTGCGCGTCCACCAGGTAGGGGTGGGCGCCCGCGGTGCGCTCGGCGGCCAGCCGCAGCATCCGGGGACCCAGCGCCGCCAGGGCCCGCGACTCCTTCGGCAACGGCGCGGAGGCCGAGTCCAGCGCGTCGAGGTAGTCGACCATCGCCGAGTACGGCTTGCGGTAGTCCTTGGCCAGCGGCGCGTGGCTGACGCCGAGCCCCAGCAGCAGACGCCCCGGGTGCCGGTCCTCCACCGCCGCCGCCTGCTCGGCGACCATCGCCGCGTCGTACTGCCAGATGCTCAGGATGCCGGTCGCCACCGCGATACGCGAGGACGCCGCCAGCAACTCGCCCGCCGCCGGCACCGAGGCCATGCCGAACCACACGGCTCCGAAACCCAGCCGGTCCAGCTCGGCGACGGCCTCCACCGCCTCGTCCCCGCCCTCCCGGAGCTTGCCGCTCCAGATGCCGAAGCGTCCGACGTCCACCATGGGGTACATCCTTTCCGGTCAGCTGCACGCCATCGTCGCCAAGGTCCAGCGACCGAGGCACTGCATGCATTCCCCATTCACCCGTACGGAGTCGGCGCGGGCGGCCCCGTGACCGAAAGTCGGTTGAACGCCGGGCGGTCACGCCGACAGAATCGGCGGCACCACGACGTGTAGCTCAGTCAGTCGGAGCGCCAGGCTTGAGACCTGGAGGGCGCGGGGGCGGAACCCGCCACGTCGGCCATGAACGAGAACGCTGAGCAGCAGCGCACCACGACCGGATCCGCGACGACCGTCGGCACCGGCTACCCGCTCGGGCAGCTTGCCAAGGCGCTCACCACGGCCCGCACCCATCACGACCCCGAGGTCCGCGCACGAGCGGGCCGCACGGGGGAGCGGTGGCGCGCCGTGCTGAGCGCCATGACGGACGGACGGCTGACCGTCGGCTCCCGCACGCCGGTCGCCGGCCTGCCCGCATGGGTGACCCTCGAGGTCGCCCACGGCGGCTTCGCCACCGGCGCCCCGAGCGCGGGCGGCCCGCTGCAGCCCTACGAGAGAGAAACGGCCCGACGGGCCGGCCTGCCCGCGGACCGCCGCGCGCTCTTCGACCACTTCCTCACCGAGGAAGGGCTGTCCCGGCTCGGCGAACTGCTCGACAGCGGCGCCTACGAGGTGGCCGTGCCCGAGGAGGCCGCCCTGCTCACCGTGGCCTGGCTGGGCCGGGCGGGCGAGACGGACGCGGCCGTCGACCTGGTCGGCGAACTCGAGCCGTTCGCCGACCGGCTGCGCTTCCTCCCGCGCCCCGCCGAGCGGCCCGCACCCGGGCCCGACACCGTGCACCGCGTCACCGTCGGCCACGCCCGCGCCGCCCTGAACGCCCGCGGTCCCCACCGTGGCGTCGAGGCCCAGCGGGAGGCCCTCGCCGTCTGGCACCCGTTCGGCGACGCCCTGCTGACCCACTGGCTGGAGACCGCCGAGGACGGCGTGGTGCTCGCCCGCGTCCCCGACGACGCCTGGCGTGAGCGCGGCGCGGCGCTGCTGCGCCGCTACCAGGACCTCGCCGCCCGCCACACCTACTGCACCAGGCACCGCGACCCGCGGCAGAACCTCGGCGTCCTGCGCGCCGCCCTGGAGGAGGCGGTGGCCGGCCGCACCCCGGACGCCCGCCTGCTCGGGCTGCTGCGGGCCGCCGTCACCGGCATGGTGCGCAAGCGGGGCGTGCCCGGCTCACCGCGCCACGCCGAACTGCGCCGCGTCCAGGCCGTTCAGGCGGCGCTCCCCTCGCACCACCGGATGGCCCGGCTGGTGGCGGACCGTCTCGCCGAGCTGCCCCAGGACACCGGCCTCACCGACGTCGCCGGCCCGACCGGACCGGTCACCGCGCGGGAGGCCGCCGCCGGCGGGCCGCCCGCGGGCACGATCGTTCCGCCCGCGGTGCGCAGGCCGGTCGAGGCGGCGCTCAGCGCGCCGGTCGCCACCCTGGTCGAGCGCGGCGTCGTCCCCTCGGCGGAGGTGCTGGCCCAGCTCACGCCCCAACTGGTGGGCGCCGTCTGGGCGCGAGGCTGGCAGGACGCCTCGCTGCGCACCCTCACGGCAGCCGTCTACCGGGCGTTCCGCGGCCGGCGCTCGCTGCTCCTGCTGAACCTGGCCTCCCAGGTCAGGGTGGAGGAGCTGCCCTGGATCCGTGCCGTCGTCCCGCTGCGCCGTCCCGAGGACGGCGGCGAGGGGCCCGCCGCGGTGCTGCGCGAACTGGGGGAACTGGCCCTCACGGCCTTCCCGGGCACCCTCCTGCCCAACCCGCTGGTCCGCGAACTCGGCACACTGGCACGGCAGTCGGGGCTGGACGCGCCGATGGTGGAGGAGCTGGCGGCGGACATCTTCATGGGCTCCTTCAGCCCCAAGTTCGCCGCGGTCGCCCGGATCGCGGGCGAACTCCTGGCCGGCACGCCGTACGAGCGGTACTACGGCCTCGACGAAGGCGCCCTGGACGCGGCGGACTTCGCCGCCCTGTGTTCCCGGCGGGCACGGGACGCCGCGGGTGGGGCGGTCCGCGGGTCCGGGTCGGTGGCGGCCGACGGGATGGTGATCGAACAGGCCCAGATCCTCACCACCCACAACCTCGCCACCCTGGTGGCCAGGGCGCGGGTCGCGCCCCGCGACGGCTGGGAAGGCCCTGCCCGCGACGCGTTCCTGACGGTGTGGCGGCTGGTCGAGCGGCTCGAGAACAACCCGCGGCCGCTCGGCACCGTCAAGGACGCGGCCTACGCCTGGCGGCAGGCGGTGTTCTTCCTCTCGCTGTGCTCCCCGCCGCAGCGGGAGGGCGTCCTCGCCTGGCTCGCCGGTGAGGCGGACGGCCCCGGCCGCCGACCCGCCCGGGTCACCGCCCGGCTCGCTCCGGCGGTCCGCGGCCTGCTGAACGCGGCGGTCGGGGAGGCGGTCGAGGCGCACGGGGGACGCCGGTTCCTCGGCTGGACGGTGGGTCCCCACTGGCTGCTGGAGGGAATCCCGCGTCCGGCACGGCGCTGACCTGGGGCGCGCGGGCGTCCCGGGCGGGGCGGCCCCGGTGACCGGGGCCGCCGGAGGCCCGGGTTAGGCTGCGGCGGACGACAGGCCGACGGGCCGAGAGACGCCGCGTCGGCCTTTCCCGAGCCCTCATGGAGATCCGACGCCCATGTCCGCACGGCCTTCCTCCGGGACCCTGTCCCTCCGCGCACGCACCCTCACCGCCGTGGCCGTGGCCCTCGCCGTGACCGGCGCGCTGCCCGTCTCCGCGGCCGTCGCCGCCCCGAGCGCCCCGGCGGCGAGCGTCCGGGCCGGCGCCCCGGCCGGCGTCGCGGCCGCCCCCCTCGCCGCGGGCCTGTACCAGTCCGCCTACTCCGAGCGGAACGACGCGCTGTGGGCCACCGCCGCCGTCGGCATGCCCCCGGCCCCCGTCACCGGCTCGCAGCTGGTCAAGGTCGACCCGGACACCCTCGAGGTCGAGGCGACCTACCCGGTGCCCGTGTCGGAGGCGGGAACCCCCGAGGCCGTCTACGGCATCGACGTCGACGACGAGCACAACACCCTCTGGGTGACCAACACCCGCAACGACTCGGTGGCCGTCTACAGCCAGCGCGACGGCCGTCACCTCGCCACCCTCGCCGGCGCGAAGCACTCGCGGGAGGTCGTGGTCGACGAGCGGCGCGACCTGGCGTGGGTCAGCGCCTACGGCTCGGGCGAACTCGTCGCCTACGACAGCCGCACCTACCGGGAGGTCCGCCGCGTCGCCGTCGAGGGCAGCGGGCCCACCGGGCTGGCGGTGAACGAGCGCACCGGAGCGGTCTACGCGGCCGACCACCTGGGCAGCCGGATCATCGAGGTCCGCCCCGGGAAGGCGAACCCCCGCCTGCTCCCGGCCGGCGCGGGCCCGCTGGGCATCGCGCTGTCCCCGGACGGGCGGACCGCCTACACCGCCGACCAGACCACCGGCACGCTCACCGTCGTCTCGCTGCGCTCCGGCGCCGTCACCGCGACGGTTCCCACCGGCGCGGGCGCCAAGTCCGTGGACGTCTCCCCGCGTTCGGGCCAGGTCGTGGTGGTGAACCGGCTGGCCGGCGACGTCTCGGTCGTCGACCCGTGCACCACCGAGGTCGTCGCCACGGTGCCGACCGGACCGCTGCCCAACCACGTCCGCATCGAAGGCGGCACCGCCTACGTCCTCGACAAGTCCGCGGCGGGCCCGCGCGGCGAGGACCTGGTGACCCGCATCCGCCTGCGCGCGGTCACCTCCTGACGGACCGGCTGTACCGCACCGGCCCGACGCCTCAGGGCAGCCCGACGGGAGCCGGGACGAGCGGGGAACCGTGCACGTCCCGGCTCCCCGCCTCCTCCCACAGCAGGACGCCGTCCGCGCCCAGGAACGGGTGCAGGTCCCGTACACCGCCGCCGTGATGGAGTGCCTCCGCCACCGCGTGCAGCAGCGCGCCCAGGCCGGGCCAGGAGTCGACGAAGTCCCCGCCGCCGCCGTGCCCGGCCCACCCGAGCCTCCCCGCGTCCGGGCCGGGCCGGGTGTCGATCACCTGCGCGTCGCCGCCGGCCCCCTCCGCCCAGGGAATCCACCGCGGATGCCACCAGGGCTCGTCGTCCCCGTGCAGGGGCCTGAGCCCGTCGTTCTCGGCCGCGATGCCGCCGTACATGTGCCAATGGCGCGCCACCTCGGCGGCCGACAGCGGCGACTGCTCGGGGAGCACGGTCGTCCAGCGGGTCGCCCCGTCGTGACAGCGCAACGACTCGGCCAGCTCGGCGGGGAGTTCACGCCCGAGGACCCGGGCGGCCTCCCGCAGTTCCTCCTCCTTCACCGGCGGCGCGAGGACGGCCAGGCCGTCCGGAGAGTGGACCGCCAGCCACCTGTCGATGCGGTCCCAGGAGACGGGGACGGGCGCGATGCGTGGAGCCATGGGCCGATTCTCCCCCGGCTGCCGCTGCCCGGTGTCGTCCCGTCACCCCGCGCGTGAGCCGTCCGGTCACCGACGCGCCGTGCCGCCGTGCGGGGGAAGGAGGTACGGCCGGTGGGGGTGTTACGGGCGGGTGGTCCCAGGTCGCCCGGTTTGAGTAGGTGTACTCAGGCAGTCGGGGCGGCGCGCGCCGAGCATGGGGGAAGGCCCGGTGCGCGGGCCGCGACCAAGGAGGCACCATGGACAGCCCGGACGAGGCGCCCGGCCCCGCCGCCCCGGCGGGGGAGCGGGAGACCCGCGTCCACCGCCCCGCGGCCCTGCCGCTGCCCGAACCCGAGCACGTGCCGTGGCGGTGGGCCGAGGAGTTCCACGCCAACGCGTGCGCCGGACCGGGCGCCCGGCTGCGCCTGCGGACGCGGCTGACCGCCGCGTCCTGGTTCGGCGACGTCGAAACCGCGAGCCAGGCGCTGGACGCCCTGGTCCGAGGGACCATCCGCGAGGCCCGGCTGGCCCGCGACCAGCGGCTCACCGTCCGGGCGTTCATCCTGCCCACCAACGAACTGGTCCTGGAGACCGAGTCCCGCGACGACGCCCGGGCCGCCCCGGTGCGGCGGCAGCTGGTCCTGCCCCCGCTGCGCTCCGGCCCCTTCTGACGCCCGCCCGCCCGACGGGACCGTGGTCTACCAGCCGCCCGGACGCCGTCGCAGCCACCGCAGCGCCGCCTCGCCCTGCGCCCGCTGGAAGGCCCGCAGGGTCGGCAGCCCGGGCGGCGGTGCCTGCAGGCAGGCGTGCAGGAAGTAGCCGGCGACCGCGACCAGCACCGTGGTGACGTCCTCAGGATCGGCGCCCCGGGGGGCCAGATGCCGGTCGAGGCGGACCACGGCGGCGTCCGGATCCTCCGACTGCATGACGACGCTCGGCCCCGTGGCCACCACGTCGAACCACGGCGCGCCGATCGCGGCCCAGGGCCAGTCGACGAAGATCACGCGTCGGGCGGTCAGCAGGATGTTGTCCGCCCGCAGGTCACCGTGGACCAGGGCGGTGCCGGCCGCGGCCGCCGCCCACCCGGCCTCACGGTCGGCGAGGCGCTCCAGGCGCAGGCGCACCCACGGATCGAGCCGCGCCCGCAGGGCCTCGCCCTCGTCCCCGGCGGCCCCGGCGAGTGCGCGGAACCCCCGGAACTGCCCGTCGCAGGCCTGCTCCAGGGTCGGCACCGGCAGGGGAGACGGGTCGAGGAGCGCCGACAGGGCATCCGCCGCCGAGAGGACCCGGGCGAGTTCGTCCGGCCGCCACGGCTGGGCGGGGGTCCTGCCGTCGACGTCCTCCAGGACCAGGACGGCCCATCCGGCGACGTCCAGGCTCAGGAAAAGCTGCGGCACGGGAGCCCCGGCCGGGAGGGCGGCGGTGATCCGGGCCTCCGCCCGGTGCAGCCCGGGGGCGTCGGGGTTCGGCTCGGGGCCCACGGCCTTGACGAAGAACCGCCTGCCGTCCGCGAGGCGGACCCGGGCGGCCACGCCGGGGGAGAAGCCGCCCGTCTGGGTCTCCGCGCCCTCCACCGGGGAGCCGAGCCCGGCCTCCACCCGGTCGCGCACGGCCCGCGGAACGTCCCACCACGAGCACCGCACCCCCGCGGCGGGCGGAGGTGCGGTGGCGGTGCTGCTCGGTCGGCTCTCCATGGCGCCATGCTTCAGCGGGCGTCGCCAGGGAGCAACCGGTTTCTCAGGCGGCGCCGTCGCCCTCGGCCGCGGCGCCCGTCAGGACCTCGGCGCCGGCGCGTTCGCGTGCCTCCAGGCGCACCACGATGCCCTTGGAGGTCGGGGTGTTGCTGACGTCGGCCACGCTGTCCAGCGGGACCAGGACGTTGGTCTCCGGGTAGTAGGCCGCGGCGCACCCCCGCGAGGTGGGGTAGGGGACGACGCGGAAGTTCTCGGCGCGCCGCTCGACGCCGTCGCGCCAGACGCCGACCAGGTCGACGGCAGCGCCCTCCTCCAGCCCCAGGTCGCGCACGTCCGAGGGGTTGACGAAGACCACCCGCCGCGAGCCGTGGATGCCGCGGTACCGGTCGTTGTTCGTGTACGGGATGGTGTTCCACTGGTCGTGGGAGCGCAGCGTCTGAAGGATCAGGTGACCCTCCGGGGCGCTCAGCGCCTCGAACTCGTTGCGGCTGAACACGGCCTTGCCGCTCGTCGTCGGGAAGTGGCCGTGGTTGACGGGGTTGGGCAGTCCGAAGCCGCCGGGGCGCGAGACGCGGGTGTTGAAGTCCGCGAAGCCGGGGACCACCCGCGAGATGTGGTCGCGGACGCAGCCGTAGTCCGCCTCGAACCGCTCCCAGCGCGCGCCCGGCACCTTGTCGCCCAGCGTGTTGCGGGCCAGCCGGCTCAGGATGGCGACCTCGCTCAGCAGGTGCTTCGACGCCGGCTCCAGCACGCCCCGCGAGGCGTGGACCTGGCTCATCGAGTCCTCGACGGTGACGAACTGCTCCCCGCCGGCCTGCGTGTCGCTTTCGGTACGGCCCAGCGTCGGAAGGATCAGCGCGGTCTCCCCGCAGACGGCGTGCGAGCGGTTCAGCTTCGTGGAGATGTGCGCCGTCAGACGGCAGCGCCGCATCGCGGCCTCGGTGACCTCGCTGTCCGGGGTGGCGCGCACGAAGTTGCCCGCCAGGCCGAGGAACACCTTGACCTTCCCGTCCCGCATCGCGCGGATGGAGTTCACCGAGTCCAGGCCGTGCTCGCGCGGCGGCTCGAAGCCGAACTCCTCGCGCAGTGCGTCGAGGAAGGCGTCCGGCATGCGCTCCCAGATGCCCATCGTGCGGTCGCCCTGCACGTTGGAGTGGCCGCGCACCGGGCAGGCGCCCGCGCCGGGACGGCCGACGTTCCCGCGCAGGAGGAGGAAGTTGACCAGCTCGCGGATGGTGGGAACGCCGTGCTTCTGCTGGGTGATGCCCATCGCCCAGCAGACGATGACCCGCCGGCTCTCCAGCACCATGTCGCGGACCTCCTCGATCTCCGCACGGGTCAGCCCGGTGGCCTCCTCGACACGAGGCCAGGAGAAGGAGGAGCGCAGGTGCTCGGCGAACTCGTCGAATCCGGTGGTGTGGGACTCGATGAACTCGTGCGCCAGCACGGTGCCGGGGGCGGCCTCCTCCGCCTCCAGCAGCAGCACGTTGAGCGCTTGGAACAGCGCCAGGTCGCCGCCGACCTTGATGTGCAGGAAGCGGTCGGCGATCTGCGTGCCGCGCCCCACCACGCCGCGCGGCTTCTGCGGGTTCTTGAAGCGGGCCAGCCCGGCCTCCGGCAGCGGGTTGACGGCGACGATGCGACCGCCCCGCCGCTTGGTCTCCTCCAGCGCCGTGAGCATCCGGGGATGGTTGGTGCCCGGGTTCTGGCCGACGGTGAGGATGAGGTCCGCGTGGTGGATGTCGGACAGGCTGACGGTGCCCTTGCCGGTGCCCAGGGTCTCGCTCAGCGCCGAACCGCTCGACTCGTGGCACATGTTGGAGCAGTCGGGCAGGTTGTTGGTGCCGAAGGCGCGGGCGAAGAGCTGAAGCACGAAGGCGGCCTCGTTGCTCGCCCGGCCCGAGGTGTAGAAGACGGCCTCGTCGGGGGAGTCCAGGGCCTTCAGCTCGTCGGCGAGCAGTTCCAGGGCGGAACTCCAGCTGATCGGCTCGTAGTGGCTCGCGCCGGGCCGCTTCACCATCGGCTGGGTCAGCCGGCCCTGCTGGTTGAGCCACCGGTCCGACTTCGCGGCCAGCTCGTCGACGGAGTACCGGGCGAAGAACTCGGGCGTCACCCGCGCCGAGGTGGCCTCGTCGTTGGTGTGCTTGGCGCCGTTCTCGCAGTACTCGTTCATCGGGCGCTTCCCCGGAGCGGGGTCGGGCCACGCGCAGCCGGGGCAGTCGAAGCCCGGCTCCTGGTTCAGATTGAGCAGGGTGAGGCCGGTCCGGCGGGGCGACGTCTGGGAGAGGGAGTACTCCATCGCGTGGACCACCGCCGGGACGCCCGCCGCCCAGGTCTTGGGGGGCGTCACCTCGAGGCGGTCGCCGCTGTTCTCCTCGCTCGACGGCTTCTGCACGTGTTCTCTCCTCGGTTGGGTGGTGTCAGCCGATCGGCCAGGTCGGCACCTGGGGCTTGTGGTGGTGGGTGCCCGGGCGCACATGGCTTCCGCTGATCTCGCCGCGCCAGTGGCCGGTCTCGCGGCCCTGCCCCTCGACGAACTCCTTGAAGCAGCGCAGCGAGCCCTCCGCCCAGCGGGTCACCAGGCCGAGCGCCGAGCCCAGCCGGTCCCTCAGCCGGGGCGTGCCCTCGGCCTCCAGCCGCAGCGTCACCCGGCACCGGTCGTCGCCCAGCGACTCGAAGGACACCGTGCCGGTGTGCCGCGGCGGGTCCAGGGCCTCCCAGCGCAACAGCCGGTCGGGCACCTGCTCGACGATCTCCGCGTCGAACTCGACGGTCCGCCCGCCGAAGCGCATCACCCAGTGGGTCAGCGCCGCCTGCGTCTGCTCGACGCGCTTCACTCCGTCCATGAAGCGCGGAAAGGTCTTGAACTGGGTCCACTGGTTGTACGCCACGTGGACCGGGACCTCGACATCGATCGACTGTTCGACAGTGTTCATGGCCTCGCCGTCTTCTCCGCTGCGCCGGAGCATCCGGGTCCCCCGAGAACGCGGTCCCATGCCCGACCGGGTTTCGGGCCCCCCGGCCCTGGTCACTCGCGCGCGGGGAGGCGCCGGGTCCGGAGCGGGCCCGGCCCTCGGCGCCCGCGTGGTCCGGGAGCGGACGCGGGCGTCGAGGCCGGGCGGGCGGGCGGCGGGGCGAGTCAGGCGTCGGGGCGCGGGCGAGGCGCGCGGCGGAAGCCGTCGCGCGGACGGGAGGCCCTGCGAGAGGCGAACCTGTCAGAGGAAGCGGCGGATCGGGGTGACCGAGGCCTCCTTCAGCCGCTGCACCGCGGCCCGGCGGCGCCACCGCTTGCGGTCGATGGCGACGCTGCGTTCGAGGTCGGCGTCGTAGTCCGCGTCGAGGGTCGCCGTGAAGTCCCGGTCGAGGACCGCGAGCATGACCTCCTCGTCGTGCTCCAGCGAACGGCGGTTGAAGTTGGTGGAGCCCACCAGGGACGCCACCCCGTCCACGGTCACGATCTTGGTGTGCAGCATGGTCGGCTGGTACTGGTGGATCGAGACGCCACAGTCCAGCAGCCGCGTGTAGAAGCCCTGGCCGGCGAGCTGGCAGGCCCGCTGGTCGGTGTATGGGCCGGGCAGCAGTATCTCCACCTGCACGCCGCGCCGGGCGGTCGCGCAGAGCAGCTCCACGAAGTACGCGTCCGGGGCGAAGTACGCGGTGGCCAGCCGGAAGCGGCGCTGGGAGGAGGTGAGCATCACCCGCAGCAGGGTCTGCATGTCCTGCCAGCCGATGGACGCCGACCCCCGGACCACCTGCACCACCGCGGTGCCGTGCTGGGCGTGGGCGGGGAAGCGGTCCCGGTCGTCGAAGAGCTCGTCGTGCGCCTCGGCCCAGTTCTGGGCGAACGCGGCGGCCAGTCCGTCCACCGCGGCCCCGCGGAGCCGGACATGGGTGTCGCGCCACTCCTCGGGACCGCTCGCGTTCCCGGCCCACTCCTCGGCGATGCCGACGCCGCCGCTGAACGCGACGGTCTCGTCGACGAGCAGCACCTTGCGGTGACAGCGGTGGTTCTGCTTGAACGGCGACAGCCACAGCGGCTTGCGGAACCAGGCCACCTCGACGCCCGCGTCGTCCATGGTGTCCAGCAGATCCTTCTCGATCCGGTTGGCGCCGAAGCCGTCCAGGAGCAGCCGCACGCGCAGGCCCGCGCGGGCCCGCTCGCTGAGCGCGGCGGCGAAGTCGCGGGCGATCTGCCCCCGCCAGTAGACGAAGGTCATCATGTCGATGGTGTGCTCGGCGGTGCGGATGGCCTCGAGCATCGAGGGGAAGATCTCGTCGCCGTTGCGCAGGGCGACCAGTTCGTTCCCCTCTGTCGCCGCCACGCCGAGCAGTCGTTCCAGTCGACGCCGCAGGCGCGTGATCTCCGGGTCGTCGGCCACGTCAGCGGCTCCGGCAGGGGGCTGGGGTATCGGGGCGGGGCTCACCGACGGACCTCCGTGATGCAGGGACGGCCGCACGGCGCAGGGCGTCGCGGGGGACCCGGGAGGACAGGAGGTCCCGGGTCCGGAAGCCACAGTTGCCCCTGCGTCCCTTCACCAAACCTGACGCCTTCCGCCCTACGGTGCACCCCCGCCCGGTGGGGAGAGCCGCCAGGTCCCGCAGGTCCCTCCCGCTCCCCGCACGCACCGGCCGCCCGCCCCGCCATCCGTTCCGACAGCGCGTCGTTCATCCGCGTCAGCAGCCCGCAGAAGGAGTCCC
>NZ_JBEOVU010000042.1:0-60287 GCF_040295685.1 Streptomyces sp. NPDC002734 | reverse complement strand
CCGTGGACCCCACGGGTGCCGCGCACCCCCGTCGGCGGCCACGCGGCCAACGGCTGGCCGGCGGTGTGCCCCGTGTGTCCCCGTGTGCTCCCTGTGTCCCCGGGCACGGCCTTGCCGCGGGGGCCACGACCGGGCCCACCAGCGGCGCAAGCCGGGCGGGAACACGTCAATGAGGCAACGCCGCAGGTGCGGATGCGGGACACTTGAGGCCTGGGGCGCACCCGCTGCTCATGCCCCACCGTGCCCTTCACCTTCCAGGGAGGCCCCCGGATGACCGGCCCGTTCGAACCCTTCAGCGCCGACGACCACCGGGTGCGGATGGAACGCGCCGTCCGGGCGGCCGAGGCCGCAGGACTGGCCGGTCTGCTGATCGCGCCGGGCCCCGACATGGTCTGGCTGACCGGCTACACCCCGCCCGCCGCCACCGAGCGGCTCACCCTGCTGGCCCTGGCGCCCGGCCGGGAGCCGGTCCTGGTGGTGCCCACCCTGGAGGCGCCCGACGCCGCGAAGGCGGCCGGCGCCGACGCCCTCACCCTGCGGGACTGGACGGACGGCAAGGATCCCTACGCCGTCGCCTCCCTCGGCCTCGACGAGCGCGGCCGCTACGCCGTCAGCGACAACACCTGGGCGCTCCACCTCCTCGGCATGCGGCGCGCCCTGCCCGACAGCTCCCACGTCGCCCTCAGCGAGGCGCTGCCGATGCTGCGGGCGGTCAAGGACGCCGTCGAGCTCGAGCGCATGGCCGCCGCCGGGGCCGCCGCGGACGCGGCCTTCGCGGGGATCCGCCAGGTCCGCTTCGCCGGCCGCCGCGAGGAGGAGATCGCCGCCGACCTCGCCGGCCTGCTGCGCGGCTTCGGCCACGAGCAGGTGGACTTCACGGTCGTCGGCTCGGGCCCGAACGGCGCGAACCCGCACCACGAGGCCGGGGAGCGGGTCGTCGAGGAGGGCGACATGGTGGTCCTCGACTTCGGCGGCCTGATGCACGGCTACGGCTCCGACATCTCGCGCACCGTCCACGTCGGCGAGCCGACGGACGAGGAGCGCCGCGTCCACGACATCGTCCGCGAGGCCCAGGAGGCCGGCTTCCGCGCGGTGCGGCCCGGCGCCGCCTGCCAGGACGTCGACCGGGCCGCCCGGGCCGTGATCACCGAGGCGGGGTACGGGGAGTACTTCATCCACCGGACCGGCCACGGCATCGGCGTCACCACCCACGAGCCGCCCTACATGATCGAGGGGGAGCGGCAGCCGCTGGTGCCCGGCATGTGCTTCTCCGTGGAGCCCGGGATCTACCTGCCGGGCCGCTTCGGCGTCCGGATCGAGGACATCGTGACGGTCACCGAGGGAGGGGGACGGCGGCTCAACGACGCCCCTCGTGAGATCGTGACGGTCGGCTGATGCGCGTCGCGGACCGGCCCACCCCCACCCGAACCCCCTCCGGCACGAACAAAACGGCACCACCATCATGAATCAGGCACCGAATCCGCCTTCCGAGGACGAGCTGCGCGAGCTGGTCCGCACCCTTCTTCCGTCCGAGTCCGGCGACGGATCCTCCGGCGAAAGCGCGATCCGTCCCGTGGTGGACGAGAAGACGCCGGAGCCCGAGCGCGCCCACAGCACCTGGTGGGTCGGCGACCGGCACGTGCTGCGGCTCGCCCACGACCGCGAGCAGTCGGCGCGGCGGCTTCGGGAGCTGCGGCTGCGGGACCTGGTCAGGCCGCACGTGGGGGTCCCGGTCCCGGTCAGCCGGGGGCACGGCGAGTGGCGGCCGGGCCTGGTATACACCCTGGACACCGCCCTCCAGGGCGGCGCGGGAGCCCGGCACAAGGTGACCGCCCTGGGCGAGGCGGACCTCGCCGGGCTGCTCACCGGGCTGCACGCGGTGCCGCTGCGGCAGGCGGAGGCGGTGGGCGTGCCCAAGGCCGCGCCCCGTTCGCTCGAGACGCTGCGGCGGGAGGCCCGGCAGGCCGCCAAGGAACTGGTCGCCGCCGACGAGATCGACGCGGGGTGGCTGCGGCCGCTCAGCGAGGCGGGCGCGACGCAGCTGGAGGTGCGGCCCGGCACGGCGGCCCTGGTGCACCGGGCGCTGAGCGCGGAACACCTGGTGATCAGCGCGGACGGACGGGTGCGGGGGGTGCTCGACTGGACCGACGCGGTGCTCGGGGACCCGGCGGAGGACATCGCCGGCCTCGCCCGCGCCATCGGGTCCCCGGCGGCGGTCCGGGCGGCGACGCTCGCCGGGTACGGCCCTCGGCCGTGCCTGCGGGGGCTGTGGCTGGCCCGGTGCGACGCGGTGCTGCGGCTGGCGGCGCTGGTGCAGCGGTTCGGGCCGGGGGAGTCGGAGCGGCACACGCTGCTGCGGACGGAGCTCGCGCAGGCCTGGGAGCCCATCCTCCTCGAACGCCTCTCCGACCTTCGCGACGAGGCCTACTGACCGACGGCCTCGGCCCGCCCACGCACCACGGGGCCCGACTTCCGGCCCTGCCTCGGCCAGGGCCGGCCTCCGCCCGGCCGCGCCGCCTGAACCCCTGCGGGCGGGCGGGCCGCCCCAGCGGCACGATTGCCCGCAGGGGGCGGCCGAGGGTGCCCGGGCCCTCGAGGGCCCAGGGACGGTCAGGTCTGGCGGAGGACGGCGCAGGACTGTGGGGGGAGGTGGAGGTGGCCGTCGGGGGCGGGGGTCTCGAGGGGGGTCCAGGAGGCGAGGACCTCGACGGGGCGGCTGCCGAGAGGGATCTCCGCGGGGGCCTCGCCGAGGTTGAGCACCACCCGCAGGTCCCCACGCCGGAAGGCGAACCACCGCGCCTCCGCGTCGTACGCGACCCGCACGTCCGCGAGGTCGGGATCCGTGAGGTCCCCCTGCTCGTGCCGCAGCGCGATCAGCATCCGGTACCAGGCCAGCAGCCGCGCGTGCGGCTCCTTCGCCGGCTCCGTCCAGTCCAGGCACGACCCGTCCCGCGTCGCCGGGTCCTGCGGGTCGGGAACGTCCTCCTCGGCCCACCCGTGCGCCGCGAACTCCCGCCGCCGCCCCCGCCGGACCGCTTCCGCGAGCTCCGGGTCGGTGTGGTCGGTGAAGAACTGCCAGGGCGTGGAGGCGCCCCACTCCTCGCCCATGAAGAGCATCGGGGTGTACGGCGAGGTGAGCGTGAGGGTCGCCGCGCAGGCCAGCAGGCCCGGCGACAGCGTCGCCGAGAGCCGGTCGCCCTGCGCGCGGTTGCCGATCTGGTCGTGGGTCTGGGAGTAGCCCAGCAGCTTGTGCGCCGCGAACCGGCTGCGGTCCAGCGGCCGCCCGTGCCGCCGCCCGCGGAAGCCGGAGTACGTGCCGTCGTGGAAGAACCCGGCGGTCAGCGTCTTGGCCAGCGCGGCGAAGGGGTCACGGGCGAAGTCCTCGTAGTAGCCCTGCGACTCGCCGGTCAGCGTGGTGTGCACCGCGTGGTGGAAGTCGTCGTTCCACTGGGCGTGCAGCCCCAGCCCGCCCGTCTCGCGGGGCGCGACCAGGCGCGGGTCGTTCAGGTCGGACTCGGCGATCAGGAACAGCGGACGGCCCAGTCCCACCGCCAGCCGGTCCACGGCCGTGGAGAGCTCCTCCAGGAAGTGGTAGGCCCGGTTGTCGCACAGCGCGTGCACCGCGTCCAGCCGCAGCCCGTCCAGCCGGTAGTCCCGCAGCCAGGACAGGGCGCTGTCCACCAGGAAGTCGCGGACCTCGTCCGAACCGGCGGCGTCCAGGTTCACCGCGGCGCCCCACGGCGTGTGGTGGGTCTCGGTGAAGTACGGGCCGAACGCGGGCAGGTGGTTGCCCGACGGACCGAGGTGGTTGTGGACGACGTCGAGCACGACGCCGAGCCCCAGCTCGTGCGCCCGGTCCACGAAACGCTTGAGGGCCTCGGGCCCTCCGTACGGCTCGTGCACCGCCCACAGGGAGACGCCCTCGTAGCCCCAGCCGTGCCGGCCGGGGAACGGGCAGAGCGGCATCAGCTCCACATGGGTGACGCCCAGGTCCGCCAGGTGCTCCAGCCGCGCGGCGGCCGCGTCCAGGGTGCCCTCGGGCGTGAAGGTGCCGACGTGCAGCTCGTAGAGGACCGCGCCCGGCAGCGGCCGCCCCGGCCAGTCCGCCCGCCACCGGTAACGCCCGTGGTCGACGACGGCGCTCAGCCCGTCCGGGCCGTCCGGCTGCCGCCGCGAGCGCGGGTCCGGCAGCACCGGCCCGTCGTCCGGCGCGAACCCGTACCGCGACCCGTCCGCCGCGTCGGCCTGCGCCGTCCACCACCCCCGGCGCAGCGCGTCGGGTTCCATCGCGTGCTCGCTCCCGTCGCAATGGAGCGTCACCCGGCCTGCCTGCGGCGCCCACACCTCGAACTCCACGAACGGCTCCCCTTCGTTCCAGCGATTGGCCCGGATTCCCTGGTTGCAGCGGGTCCATCCTGCGTCACCGAGGGATCATCGCGCTCCGGATCAGACCTTTCCCTCCCGTGCGACGCCTCACGCCCTACTCCCTTCAGGTGACTTGGGTGTGGCAGACCCCCGCGCATGCCGATGCATGGGCTATGAGACTGATCCCCTGCGCCCCGGCCTTCCGGGGCCTTCCGGTGCGCGGCGCCCTGCTGACGGCGGCCGCGCTGCTGCTGACGACGCCCACGGCCCCCGCCCAGGCGGCCCCCGAGCCCTACCAGGGCAACTGGGTCTACCTGTCGGTGACCGGCGCGGACGCCCGTTCCGGGGCGCCGGCCGCCGCCCGAGGGACGCTGCTGCTGTGCGACCCGCCGCAGGCCGTGGGCCATCGTGAGGCGGTCCGCGCCTGCGCCGAACTGGCCGACGCGCGCGGTGACCTCCAGGCGATCCCTGCGCGGTCCGACGCGGTCTGCCCCATGCGGTACGCGCCGGTGACCGCCCGGGCCCGCGGCGAATGGGGCGGCAAGCTGGTGCAGTACACGGAGACCTTTCCCAACGAGTGCGTGATGACCGCCCGAACGGGTGATGTGTTCACGCTCGCGGAGACTGCGCCGGCCGAGGTCCCCGGCCCGGCGTGAGGGCGTGACGGCGTGACGGCGTGAGGGCGTGACGGCGTGACGGTGTGCGGGAGTGATCCGCCGCCGGGGCCGGCGCGGACGGGCGGGCAGGCGGGCGGGGCGCGGTCTTCGGGCCGCGCCCCGCCCCCCGCGTGGCCCCACCGGAAGGGGCTCGCGGGGCCGGACGCCCGGGGTCAGTCGTCGTCGGCGCGCTCCAGCAGGGCGACCGGCAGCGGGCCGAGAAGGTCGGAGAGAGGGACCCGCCCCTCGAACACCCGTCCCGGGGCGCACAGGTCGTTCCAGCGGCCGGGCGGCAGCGGAAGCTCGGTGCCGCCCCAGCCGCCGGACTCCGCCAGGCGCAGCGACAGCCGGGTGACCACGGTCAGCACCCGGCCGGAGCGGCTGAAGGCCAGACAGTTCCCGGCCGCGGCCCCCTCCGCGGCCAGCGGGCGGTAGGAGGCGTCCGCCCCGAACAGCTCGGGCCGGCGGCGGCGCAGGGCGAGTGCGGCGGTGGTGAGCACGCCCTTCACGCCCGGGTCCGGGTGCGGGAGGACGGCCGGGTCGCGGTTGTCGGGGTCGACCAGGGCCCGGTACTCGCCCTCGCCGCCCTGGTAGACGTCCGGGACGCCGGGCATCGTCAGGTGGAGCAGCGTCGCGGCCAGCACGTTGGCCCGGATGTGCGGCTCCAGCGACCGGCGCAGCTCCGTGACCCGTCCGCCGGGCGACCCGCACAGCGCGGTGGTGACGAAGGTGGTGACCGTCTCCTCGTAACGGGCGTCCTGCTCGGTCCAGGTGGTGTGCAGGCCGTTCTCGCGGGCGTGCTTCAGCAGGGCCCCCGACAGCCGCTCCTCGGAGGGCTCGCCGAGCCCGAACAGCGTCTGCCAGCCCGCCCAGGCCAGCTGCCGGTCGGGTCCGCCGCCGCTCGCGGTGCTCGCGGCGGTCGCCTCCTCGACGACCTCGGCCCAGCGGTCCGGGCACTGGCTCAGCACCGCGATCGCCGCCCGGACGTCGGCGCTGCGCTTGGTGTCGTGGGTGGAGAGCACCGTGCCGGTCAGCGGCCGCTCCCGCTGGAGACGGGCGCACCAGTCGTGGAACTCGTCGGGGGTGACGGCGGGACGGTCGGGGGAGCCGCCCACCTCGTTGGCCGACAGCAGCGGGACGTGCCGGTAGAAGGCGCTGTCCTCCACGGACTTGGCGCGCAGCGCCGACGAGGTCTGGGCGAAGCGGGTGCACAGCTCGACCTGTTCCGGCCACTCCCCGTACCGGCCGACGAGCAGCCCGCGGACGACGTCGACCGCCTCGGCCTCCTCGGGCACCGTGAACGCCGCGCGGGCCTCGGCGGCGGCCTCCTCGGTGAGCACCGTGACGGCGTCGCGCGGCGTGTACGGGCGGTAGACCTCCATGCGCACCAGCAGTTCCCGCAGCGCGGTGCGCAGCGCCCACGGGGCGCGGTCGCGCAGCTCCGGATCGGTGCAGGAGGCGCAGGCGGCGGCCGCCGCGCGGGTCAGCCGGGTGGTCTCGGCGGCGAGTTCGTGGTCGATCACCCGCTCGGCGCTGCGGTGCCGGGTGGCCTCCCAGTCGCCGCCGAGGGCGTCGGGCACCGCGGTGTGCCGCCGGTGGTGGTCCAGCAGGGCGCGGGCGCCGTCCGGGTCGGTGAGGACCGCGTCCAGGCGGCGCAAGGTGTCGTAGCCGGTGGTGCCGGCCACCGGCCAGGCCTCGGGGAGGCGTTCGTCCTCGGCGAGGATCTTCTCCACGACCGTCCAGCGGCCGCCGGTCGCCTTCTCCAGGCGCCGCAGGTAGGCCCCGGGGTCGGCCAGGCCGTCCGGGTGGTCGATGCGCAGGCCGTCGACGACGCCCTCGTCGAGCAGCTCCAGGATCTTGCCGTGGGTGGCGTCGAAGACCTCGGGGTCCTCCACCCGTACGCCGATCAGCTCGGAGACGGTGAAGAAGCGCCGGTAGTTCAGTTCGGTGCGGGCCAGCCGCCACCAGCCGAGGCGGAAGAACTGGGCGTCGAGGAGTTCGGGCAGCGGCAGGTCCTCGGTGCCGGGGCGGAGCGGGAAGGCCTGGTCGTGATGGCGCAGCACGTCCCCGTCCACGCGCAGGTGGGGGAGTTCCGCGCCGAGCGGCGCGCCGAGGACCGGCAGCAGCACGCGGCCTCCGCCGGCCTCCCAGTCGATGTCGAACCAGGCGGCGTACGGGGAGCCGGGACCCTTGCGCAGCACCTCCCACAGCGGGCGGTTGTACAGCGGGGCCATCGCCATGTGGTTCGGCACGATGTCGACGACCAGCCCGAGGCCCAGCGAGCGGGCCGTGCGGGACAGGGAGCGCAGGGCGTCCTCCCCGCCCAGTTCCTCGCGGATCCTGGTCGGGTCGGTGACGTCGTAGCCGTGCGTGGAGCCCGGCACGGCCTCCAGGACGGGGGACAGGTGCAGGTGCGAGACGCCTAGGGCGGCGAGGTGCGGGGCGGCGGCCTCGGCCGCGGCGAACGGGAAGCCCGGCTGGAGCTGCAGCCGGTACGTGGCGGTGGGCGCGCGGGAGTCCATGCAAGGGGTGTACCCCGACTCGGGGCGGGCGTTGCCGCGTTCCGCCGGACGAGTGACGCGAGGGGTCGACGGGACGGGCGGGGGCGCCGCCGGCACCGGCCCGCCCCGCCCCGGCGGCCAAACCGCTCCGGCCTGGCACCGGACCGCCCCGCCCGGGGCGACGGGGCCGAGGCGGGGCGGGGCGGTGTGCCGTGCGGGTGGCGGCCGGGCAGCTAGGGGCCCCGGCCGCCGGGGTCAGGCCGGGCGCTGCAGCACCGTCAGGGAACGGTCCGTCAGCGTCAGCCGTTCGCCCGCGCGCAGCTTCGGCCCGCCGCCCTCCGGCACGCCCTCGGCGAGGGCCGTGTCGACGACCACCTGCCAGTGCTGGCCGTGGTCGTCCGGCAGGGTGAACTCCATCGGCTCGGGCGAGGCGTTGAACAGCAGCAGGAACGAGTCGTCCGCGACCCGCTCGCCGCGCGTACCCGGTTCGGAGATGGCGTTGCCGTTGAGGAACACGGTCAGCGCCCCGGCCGTCGTCGTGTCCCAGTCCTCCGGCGTCATCTCCGCGCCCTCGGGGGTGAACCAGGCGATGTCGGAGAGCTCGTCGTGGGTGCCCGCGACGGGGCGCCCGTGGAAGAAGCGGCGGCGGCGGAAGACCGGGTGGTCGCGCCGCAGCCACACCATCGCCCGGGTGAACTCCCGGATCCGCAGCGTCTCCTCGTCGAGTTCCCCGTCGTCCTCCCCGGACGGCCAGGCCACCCAGGCCAGCTCGTTGTCCTGGCAGTAGGCGTTGTTGTTGCCCTGCTGGGTGCGGGCGAACTCGTCACCGTGGCTGATCATCGGCACGCCCTGGGAGAGCATCAGGGTGGCGATGAAGTTGCGGATCTGCCGGCCGCGCAGCTCCCGCACGCCCGGGTCGTCGGTGTCGCCCTCCGCGCCGCAGTTCCACGACCGGTTGTGACTCTCGCCGTCCCGGTTCTCCTCGCCGTTGGCCTCGTTGTGCTTGTCGTTGTAGGAGACCAGGTCGCGCAGGGTGAAACCGTCGTGGCAGGTGACGAAGTTGACCGAGGCGAGCGGACGGCGGCCGTCGTCCTGGTACAGGTCCGAGGAGCCGGTCAGCCGGGAGGCGAACTCGGCCAGGGTGCGCGGCTCACCGCGCCACAGGTCGCGCACGGTGTCGCGGTACTTGCCGTTCCACTCCGTCCACAGTGGCGGGAAGTTGCCGACCTGGTAGCCGCCCTCGCCGACGTCCCAGGGCTCGGCGATCAGCTTCACCTGGGAGACCACCGGGTCCTGCTGCACCAGGTCGAAGAAGGACGACAGCCGGTCCACCTCGTGGAACTGGCGGGCCAGCGTGGCCGCCAGGTCGAAGCGGAAACCGTCCACGTGCATCTCGGTGACCCAGTACCGCAGCGAGTCCATGATCATCTGGAGGACGTGCGGAGAGCGCATCAGCAGGCTGTTGCCGGTGCCCGTGGTGTCCATGTAGTACCGCGGGTCGTCGGTCAGCCGGTAGTACGAGCAGTTGTCCAGGCCGCGGAAGGACAGGGTGGGGCCCAGGTGGTTGCCCTCGGCGGTGTGGTTGTAGACCACGTCGAGGATGACCTCAATGCCCGCCTCGTGCAGCGCCCGCACCGCCGACTTGAACTCCAGCACCTGCTGCCCGCGGTCACCCCAGGAGGCGTAGGCGTTGTGCGGCGCGAAGAAGCCGATGGTGTTGTAGCCCCAGTAGTTGCTCAGACCCAGGTCGGCCAGGCGGTGGTCGTTCACGAACTGGTGGACCGGCATCATCTCCAGCGCCGTCACGCCCAGATCGGTCAGGTGCTCCAGGATCGCCGGATGGGCCAGCGCCGCGTAGGTGCCGCGCAGCTCCTCGGGCAGCCCCGGATGCCGCATGGTCAGGCCCTTCACATGGGCCTCGTAGATCACCGTCTCGTGGTACGGGGTGCGCGGGGGCCGGTCGTCGCCCCAGTCGAAGTAGGGGTTCACCACCACCGAGGTCATGGTGTGCGGCGCCGAGTCCATGTCGTTGCGGCTGTCCGGCTCGCCGAAGCGGTAGCCGTAGACCTCCTCGCCCCAGCGGACGGACCCCGACACCGCCTTGGCGTACGGGTCCAGCAGCAGCTTGGCCGAGTTGGTCCGCAGCCCGCGCTCGGGGGCGTACGGACCGTGCACCCGGAAGCCGTACCGCTGACCGGGCATCACCCCCGGCAGATAGGCGTGCCGGACGAAGGCGTCGCTCTCCTTGAGCTCGACCGCCGTCTCCGAGCCGTCGTCGTGCAGCAGACACAGCTCGACACGTTCCGCGGTCTCCGTGAAGACCGCGAAGTTGGTGCCGGCGCCGTCGTAGGTGGCGCCCAGTGGGTACGCCTCTCCCGGCCAGACCTGCATGGACTCGACTCTCCCAGGTAGGTACGGATCGGCGGTGCCTGTGCGCCTCGCCCAGTTCCTGCCGATTCTTCCCGAAAGACGGCGAAGCACGCACCGATGCTCCCGATCGGATACCCCGGGTCAACGGAGTTGGTCGCAACCTCACCCGGAAAGGGGACGCGGAATCATGAAGGTCCGGAGGGGGATGCGGAAGAAGCGGAATCGGCCATTCTGGGCCGGTGACGCTGCTGAGGCCGACGAGCACCCCTCCGACCACCGCCGATGCGGTATGAAAAGACTCACTCCGTCTCCGTCGCACTGCTGGAACGGGCGTGCCGGATGCGGTAGTTGGGGAACGAGCCTGTGCATCCGGCTGCACCGCCCGCCAACCCGGAGTAATCTTTCTTGATCATTGAAGAGGACGGCTCCAGGGGAGCGGAAGGCGGTGCACGGGTGGGCTCGGGAGGCCTGGAGTTGCCCCCTGGCGACGGCGGTCGTGAGGGAAACCCGGCAGACGCCCCGCCCGGCGCGGTGTCGCTCGCCCGGCCGATGGAGGCCGCCATCGGGCCGGAGCTCGAATGGGGCGCCGAGGCCTGGAGCGAGGTGCGCACCCGGGCCCAGCGGGCCGGCCGGGCCTACATCTGGCTGAATCTCGTCGAACAGCGGATGCGCGCGGTGGTGGCCGCGGTGCTGCGCCCCGTCTACGAGCCGGTCCACGGCGAGGACTGGGTGGTCGCCGCCGCAGGGCCCGCCGGACAGGAATGGGTGCAGCGGGCCGTCGCCGTCCGCGAGGTCAGCCGCCGCAAGGGCTACCTGCTCGACCCCGCCGACGACAACGTGCTCAGCTTCCTCACGCTTCCCCAGCTACGCGAGTTGACGGTCCAGCACTGGCCCTGCTTCGAGCCCTATTTCGACGACCGCCGCGACCTCGAGCTGGCCCTGGACGAGCTCGAGGTGGCCCGCAACGTGGTCACCCGCAACCGGGCCCTGTCCGCCGCGGTCCTCTCCCAGGCCGAGCGGGCCTCCGCCCGGCTGCTGGACATGCTCGGCGCCGGCGGGGACGTGCCCTCCGCCCGTCGCCTTCCGGTCGACGCCGTCGAGGACCTGGTCGGCGACCGGTACGCCGACGTGGTCGCCGTCCACCCCGACCGGGTGCGGATGCTGCGCCACTTCCCCGCCGAGGACATCTTCGGCGGCGCGCGCCGGCTGGACGCCATCGGCATCGGCCTCAACCTGCTGGTGCAGAACTTCTCCGGGCGGCGGCTGGTCCGCCTCGCCGAGTCCGGCACCCGGGTGCGGCTGCTGTTCCTCAACCCCGCCTCCAGCGCCGTCCGCCGACGCGAGCGCGAACTCGGCATCAAGCGGGGCGAGCTGGCCCGCGCGGTCGAGATGAACATCCTCCACATGCGCCGGGTGCGCTCCCGGCTGCGGGACCCGGGCGCCTTCGAGATCCAGGTCTACGACGAGACGCCCCGCTTCACGGCCTACCTGGTCGACGGGGACGGCGCCGACGGCGTCGGGGTCGTCCAGTCGTACCTGCGGCGCACCCGGGGCATGGAGGCCCCGGTGATGCTGCTGCGCAACGGCGGCCGGGTCGTCAGGTCGGGGGAGGCGGAGGAGAGCGCCCTGTTCCCCACCTACCGCGAGGAGTTCGAGGTGGCCTGGGCGGATTCGCGCCCGGTGTCCTGATCTCCCGATATCCGCCGGGCCGATTTCGGCCGTAAGGGGGCGGGAGGGGACGGAACGCGGCCCCGGCGTTGTCAGTGGTGCGTGCGAAGGTGAGGAACACCTGGGGGAACGCATCACCACGAAAGGGGGGCCGCCATGGGCTGGCACCACGCACCGCTGATCGGCTTCGACCTGGAGACCACCGGCACCGATCCGCACGAGGCCCGCATCGTCACCGCCGCCGTGCTCGAGGTCAGGGAGGGCGAGGTCGCCGGGCGCCGGGAATGGCTGGCCGATCCCGGCATGGAGATCCCCGCGGAGGCGGTCGCCGTCCACGGCATCACCAACGAGCGGGTCGCGGCCTCGGGCCTGCCCGCCGACCGGGTGGCCGACGAGGTGGCGGGCGTGCTCACGGGCTACTGGCAGTCCGGCATACCCGTGGTGGTCTACAACGCCGCGTTCGATCTCACGCTCCTGTCCGCCGAGCTGCGCCGCCACGGCCTGCCCTCGCTGCGCGAGCGGCTGGGCGGTCAGGACCCGGCGCCGGTGATCGACCCGTACACCGTCGACCGGGAGGTCGACCGCTACCGCCGCGGCAAGCGGACCCTGGAGGCGGTCTGCGCCGAGTACGGCGTCCCGCTGGACGGCGCCCACGACGCCTCCGCCGACGCGCTGGCGGCGGCCCGTCTGGCCCGGGCGATAGCCGAGCGCCACGCCAAGGTGGCCGGCCTGGGCGTGGCCGAACTGCACCGGCAGCAGATCGGGTGGCGCGCCTCCTGGGCGGCCGGGCTGCAGGACTTCCTGCGCTCCAAGGGGGAGACGGACGCGGTGGTCGACGGGGCGTGGCCCCTGCGGGAAGCCGCGTGAGCGCCGCCGCGACGAGCGCCGCCGAGGTACGGGACCCCGGTGCGCGGGACGGCGGCAGGTTCCTGGTCTGCCACGACTACGGCATGGGGCAGCTGTGGTGGTGGGTGCGGGCGCCCTCCGCCCGGGCGGTCGTGGAGGCCGTCGCCGAGGTCGAGGTGGTCGACGACCCGGACACCGCGCGGTGTGCGCGGGGCTGGAACCTCGCGGAGGTGGGGCTGACGGACCCGGACCCCAACCCGCTGACGAGCCTTCGCCGGCAGCGCGACGAGCAGCGCGCCCGGCCCGGCTTCGGGGTGCTCGCCGGGCGCGAGCGGGTATGGCTGCGGGAGGTCCGGGACGAGAAGGGGGAACCGGTCGTCCTCCTGCTCGAGCTCGGTCCCGACGGCCGGCGGCTGCGGCAGGTCGAGATCGCCGCGGACGGCACCGGTGTGCGGACCGGGCCCAAGGACCGGCTGTTCGATCCGCCGGTGGACCTGTGGGACCCGGACCTGGCCCCCCGCCGGGCGAGTCGGCAGGAGTTCGAGGCGGCCTGGGAACGGGCCCGCCAGGCGTGAACGGGCCCGCCGGGGCCGCGTCCCCGGCCTGCTGAGGCCCGCGTCCCCGGCCGGCCGCGGCCGTGCCTCAGAAGGGGTACCAGCGGACCGTCGGGTCGCCGTCGCGCAGCGAGGCCACCCGGCGCTCGAACTCGGCCAGGGCCTTCGGGTTGGTGGGCGCGTGCTGGGCGACCCAGGCGCAGCTCGCGGTCTCCCGGGCCCCGCGCAGGACCGCGCAGCCCTCCCACTCCCGCACGTCCCAGCCGTACGCGGCGGTGAAGGCGTCGTACGCCTCGCCGGGCAGTCCGTAGCGGTCGTGGGAGAGGGCCATGACCACCAGGTCGTGCTCGCGCAGGTCGTGGGAGAAGGTCTCCAGGTCCATCAGGACCGGGCCGTCCGGGCCGATCAGGACGTTGCGGGGGAGCGCGTCGCCGTGGATCGTCCCCGGCTCCAGGTGCGGGGTGAGCGCGGCCGCCTCGGCGGCGAAGCCGTCCCGGCGGGCGCGGAGGTAGGCGGCGTCCTCGGGGTCGATCGCGTCGCCGGCCAGCGTCAGCCAGCGCTCGACACCGCCGAGCAGCTCACGGCGGGGGAGCGGGAGAGGCGGGGCGGGCAGGGCGTGCACCACCCGCAGCAGCTCCGCCAGGTCGCGGGCCCCGGCCGGGCGGACCGGATCGGGCAGCCGGTGCCAGAGGGTCAGCGGATGGCCGTCGACCAGTTCGGGCTCCCCGGCGGCGCGCGCCGCCGGCACCCCCTGCTCCTCCAGCCAGCGCGCGACGGCCACCTCGTGACGGGCGCGGTCCAGCAGGTCGGAGGTCCGGGCGATCTTGGCGACGAGGCCGCCGACGGCGAACACGGCGTTGTCGCCGAACGACAGCAGCGGCGCCGTCCCGGCGTCGATGCCACGGAGCCGCTGGTACGCGTGCGCGTGGGCAGGCGTGGCGGCGGCGGTGGCCAGGACGGCGCGGGCCGTTGCCTCGTCCATGGGGGCCCTTCTGACGTGCGGATGACGTATCGATGACGTGCGGACCCTGCGGGTCCGGTCCGGGCCCAGTCTCCCACCGCGCCACCTGGGGACGTCCGGGGGCGTCCCCCTCCCGCCGCGCCTTCTGAGCAGCCGCGCCACTCGGCCACCGCTCCCGTACGCTCGTCGGGAAAAACACAAGGCCGGCGTCCTGGTGAAGCGACGCCGGCCCCGGCACCACCGCCGCGCGGCGGGCGGGCGTCAGACGCCCGGGATCGCCCGCGCCCGGAAGGCCGCGCGGACCGCGTCGGCCGCCTTCGCCCCGTACATCTCCTCCGCCGTGGCGACGGTCGCCCGCGCCGCGTCGCTGAAGCTGGTGTCCGGGGCGAAGTCGAACTGGGCGTTCACGATGATCCGGTCGGCCGTGCGGGCGCCGAGGGCCCCGCGGATGTCGAACAGGGCGCGGGACCAGATCTGGCCGTCCGCGTGGACCTCGCCCACCCGGTCCGCGTAGGTCTTGGACCCGTCGACCCGCCGCAGGCAGTGCGGGGTCCCCGAGTACGGCACCGAGTCCCAGTCCGCGACGCAGGCCAGGTCGGCGTCGCGCGTCCACCCGTACCGACGGACCGCGTGGTCGCCCACGGTCACCGCGAGGTAGTCGCCGAAGGCCTCGCCGATCGCCCCGGCCTCCACCGAGGTGCCGTATCCCGGCACCTGCGCGTGGTGCACCGCGTGCCCGTACTCGTGCACGATCACCTCCGCGTCCTCGGCGTCGTCCACCCCGCCCTTGCCGAGGCGTATCTCCGCCTTCTTGTCGGTGAAGTAGGAGTTGTCCGCGCCCCACTGGTTCAGCCGGACCGGCTGGGCCCGGTCGTTGACGCCCGGCAGCTCGCTGCCGAAGCCGAGGCCCTGCAGGTACTCCTGCGCCTCGTTGATCCAGAAGTACGCCATCACCTGCTCGAACTCGTCGTCGTGCCGGTCGTAGGCGCCCGCCCGCGCGACCTCGGCCGGGGACCCGGTCTCGGAGCGGACGGTCACCCACCGGCCGGAGAGCCGGCCGCTGCCGTCGAGGTTGCGCAGCGCCGCCAGGGCGTAGGCGGACTCCGGCACGGCGGACGCGGCGTCCTTGGCGTCCACCAGGGTCTGGTCGCCGGTGGCCTGCACCGGGTTGACCATGAAGACACGCCCGGCCGGGGCGCCCTCCGCCGCGACGACCGGTCCGGCGGCGGCCAGACCGGCCAGCGCCGCCACGGCGACGGCCGCGGCGGTGGTGCGGCGAGGAGTGTGACGGATCATGTGTGGATCCTCCGGTGTCCGTGGGTAAGGAACGGGGGGTGGGTGGCGGCGATCCTTCCCCATCCACCAGGGTGTTGACCAGGCTCGGCCACAACTGCCGTACCATCCACGGACAACTCCTCATGACCGGCGGTGGACACAACTCCGTTGCCGCGGAACAGTGTTACGGCGAGGACACAGGAGGAACCCGATGGCACGGGGCAGGCACCGCAGACGCAGAAGGGGTGTGGCGCTGCGTGCCCTGCTGGGTGGGACGGCGCTGGCCCTCACCGGAGCGGCGACCGTCATCAGCGTGTCGCAGGCGACCGACGACACCCCCGGCGGCCTGCAGCGACTCCCCGCCGCCACCGGGCCCACGCTCCGCGAGGAGGCCGTTCCGTGGCCGCGGCTCGACGCCCTCGCCGACCGGCTGGGCGGCGCCGTCCCGCTGCGCACGGTGCTGCGCGAGGCCGAGCACACCATGCCGGGCGGCGACGACTGCGCGGACGAGGGATCCCTGCCCGCGGAACCGGCGGCGGCGCGCTCCTACTGCTGGGACAAGGCCGACGCGCGGGACGAGGACTGGGCCCCGGTGTCGGTGGCCGCGCCCGCCGACTCCGACCGGCGCTGGGGCGAGGACCCGGTGATCGTGTCCGCCTGGACGCGGACCGAGGACGCCGACGGGCCCGGATCCGCGCGGGTGGCCTTCGTCGACGCGGGCGACCCCGACCGGCTCACGTACACCTGGGGACTGCTGGCCCTGCCCACCCCGCAGGCCGAGGACGGGCTGGGCGAGGGGTACCGGCCGCTCGGCGCCGAACTGCGCGGCATCGTCTGGTACCAGGACAAGTTGCTGGCCACCGTGGGCGGGCCCGGCGGCGGCGAGACCCTGCACGTCTTCTCCCTGGACCGGGTGCACCGGGCGGAGGGCACGCGGGCGGACGACGGAAGCCGTTTCGTCCTGCCGGCCGTGGCCTCGTACCGCCTGCGCGGCGCCGGGTGTTCCGAGGGGGACGACAATTCCGCCTGTCTCGGCGCGCTCTCGGTGGACCGCTCCACCTCCCCCGACACCCTGGTCGCCGCCGAGCGGCGGGACGAGGGGCGGTCGCGGCTGTGGCGCTACACCTTCAGCGGCTACCAGGGCCGGGAGGGACTGCTCTCCGTGGACGGCAGCGGCTTCGCGCGGCCGGTGGAGAGCTACCGGACGGAGGCGACCGGCATCCGGGGCGTGGTGGCGCACCGGCCCGAGGGCGCCGCCGAGGACCGGTGGTACCTGGCCGCCGACCCCCGCGAGGCCCAGGGAGGCCGCGGGGCGCTGTGGGCCCAGTCGGCGGGGGAGCGGACCGCCCGCGCCGCGCGGTGCGGGGACTACGACCTCCCCTTCTGCTGGGCCGCGGGAGCGCGCGGGCTGGCGTACCGCTCGGGCACCGGTGAGCTCTGGGGGGTCGCGGACGCGGCGGGGGACGGGGAGCGGACCCTGTTCGCCGTGCCGCTGCGCGCGGTCGACGCCTCGCTGGAGTGACGCGGCCGGAGCCTGCCCGACGGGTGAGGTGTGCGATGACCGGCGGTTTCTCGACAGAGTTCCCGCCCGGATGATTGTCTGACCGCATGAGCAGCACGACCACCGCCACCACAGTCACCACCTGGTCCCTCGAGCAGACCTCCGCCGCCGACCTGCGTCCGGCCGCCGTGCCGGAGGGCGACGTCCGCGTGGTCCGGGCCGAGGTGCCCTCGCCGGAGTTCAGCCGGTTCCTGTACGCCTCGGTGGGCGGCGACATCACCTGGATCGACCGGCTCGGCTGGTCCCACGCCCGGTGGCGGGAGCACCTGGAGCGGCCCGGCGTGGAGACCTGGGTGGCGTACGACCGGGGCACGCCCGCCGGATACGTGGAGCTGGAGGCGCAGGACGAGGGCGTGGTGGAGATCGTGTACTTCGGCCTGCTGCCGGACTTCCGGGGCCGGCGGATCGGCGGGTACCTGCTCTCCGAGGGCGTCGCCCGCGCCTGGGACCTGGCCGGCCGCTGGCCGGGGCGCACGTCGACCACGCGGGTCTGGCTGCACACCTGCAGCCTGGACGGCGAGCACGCCATGGACAACTACCTGCGCCGCGGGTTCCGCCTCTTCCGCACCGAGACCGCCGAGGAGAACGTCCCCGCCGCCCCCGGCCCCTGGCCCGGCGCGTTCCCGGCCTGACCCCGCGTCCGCGACCCCGCCACCGGGACCCGGGCCACCCGGAACGCCCGGCCCGCGCGCCCGCCACAGCGTGATCGGCGGCATCCCGCACGCCCCGGGCCGCCCAGCCCCGCCTTCGGCACCGGGCCCTCTGTACCCCGCCTTCGGCGCCGCGCCCTCTGCGCCCGGGCCTTCGGCACCCGCGCCCTCTGCGCCCGGGCCTTCGGCCCACGCGCCCGCGGCGCCGCCGCCGACCCTGCGCGCCGCCGCGAGATCGCCGACTTCCTGTTGTGCCGTCGCCGCGAGGACGAGGAGCTGCGCGGGATCGCGGAGGCCGGCGACCGGTGGCGCGGCGGGGCCTTCGGCACCCGGGCCCTCGGCCCACGCGCCCGCGGCGTCCCACGCGCCCGCCGCCCCCGCGGCCCGAGCCGGACGGTTCCGCCTCGCCCCGGGCGCCCGCCCCCAACGGTCCGAGCCGGACGGTTCCGCCTCCTCCGTCCCGCCCGCCCCGCCGGCCCCGTCCGGCGCACGCGCCTCACGCCCCCCCCCGCGGCCCTTCACCTGCCTCAGGACCTCTCTCTCCAGCGGCGTCCCCGGACGCCACTGACCAGGGCGTACACCGCTGACGTGCGCCGATGTCCATGACACGGACATATCGCATAGCGAGACGCAAGTGTCCGGATCATGGACGACAGTGGACGCTCGCCAGGACCCCGTGCCACGCTTCCGCCATGTTCGGAACTGGAATCGCCCTGGTGAGTCGACGACACGTCGACCTCGGTCGCATGTCCAGCGCCATCTGTCCGGCCTGCTGACGAGACCTCAGCCCCCCGACAGCCTCGCGACACCCCCTCCCTCCTCGTTCCGCGCCCGACGACGCCGCGGGACGTCTCCTTGCCCCTGCGCTCATCCGCCCAGGTCAGAGCCGTATGCCCGTCTGTCCCGAAGGACTGTGAACCATGGCAGCCACGCCCCAGAATCCCGCCGCCTCCCGCCGCAAGGTGAGCCGACACCGCGGCGAGGGTCAGTGGGCCGCCGGACACTTCACCCCGCTCAACGGGAACGAGCAGTTCAAGAAGGACGACGACGGTCTCAATGTGCGGACACGCATTGAGACGATCTACTCCAAGCGCGGATTCGACTCCATCGATCCCAACGACCTCCGGGGCCGCATGCGTTGGTGGGGTCTGTACACCCAGCGCCGCCCCGGGATCGACGGCGGCAAGACCGCGATCCTGGAGCCGGAGGAGCTGGACGACAGCTACTTCATGCTCCGTGTCCGCATCGACGGAGGCCGTCTCACCACCGAGCAGCTGCGCGTCATCGGGGAGATCTCCCAGGAGTTCGCCCGCGGCACCGCGGACATCACCGACCGGCAGAACATCCAGCTGCACTGGATCCGCATCGAGGACGTCCCGGAGATCTGGAACCGCCTGGAGGCGGTGGGCCTGTCCACCACCGAGGCCTGCGGCGACACCCCGCGCGCCTTCCTCGGCTCCCCGGTGGCCGGCATCGCCGAGGATGAGATCATCGACGGCACCCCCGCCCTGGAGGAGGCCCACCGCCGCGTCGTCGGCAACCCCGCCTACTCCAACCTGCCGCGCAAGTTCAAGACCGCGATCTCCGGCTCCCCGCTCCTGGACGTGGCGCACGAGATCAACGACATCGCCTTCGTCGGCGTGCGCCACCCGGAGCTCGGCCCCGGCTTCGACCTGTGGGTCGGCGGCGGCCTCTCCACCAACCCCAAGCTCGGTGTCCGGCTGGGCGCCTGGGTGCCGCTGGACGAGGTGCCGGACGTCCTCGAGGGCGTCATCTCGATCTTCCGCGACTACGGCTACCGCCGGCTGCGCAACCGCGCCCGCCTGAAGTTCCTGGTCGCCGACTGGGGCCCGGAGAAGTTCCGTCAGGTGCTCCAGGACGAGTACCTGAAGCGCGAGCTGGCCGACGGTCCGGCCCCCGCGGAGCCGGTGGAGCGCTGGCGTGACCACGTCGGCGTGCACCGGCAGAAGGACGGCCGCTACTACGTCGGCTTCGCCCCGCGCGTCGGCCGTGTGGACGGCGCCACCCTCACCAAGATCGCCGACCTGGCCGCGGCACACGGCTCCGGGCGGCTGCGCACCACGGTCGAGCAGAAGATGATCGTGCTGGACGTGGCCGAGGAGCAGGTCGCCTCACTGACCGAGGGGCTGCGCGCGCTCGACCTCGTCGTCGAGGCCTCCTCGTTCCGCCGCGGCACCATGGCCTGCACCGGCATCGAGTTCTGCAAGCTCGCCATCGTCGAGACCAAGGCGCGCGGCGCCGCGCTGATCGACGAACTCGAGCGCCGCCTCCCGGAGTTCGACGAGCCGCTGACCATCAACCTCAACGGCTGCCCCAACGCCTGCGCCCGCATCCAGGTCGCCGACATCGGGCTCAAGGGCCAGCTGGTGCTCGACGAGACCGGACAGCAGGTCGAGGGCTACCAGGTCCACCTCGGCGGCGCCCTCGGGCTCCAGGCCGGGTTCGGCCGCAAGGTCCGCGGCCTGAAGGTCACCTCCGCCGAACTCCCCGACTACATCGAGCGGGTGCTGCGCCGTTACCTGGAGCAGCGCGAGCCCGGCGAGCGGTTCGCCGCCTGGACGACCCGCGCCGCCGAGGGGGACCTGTCGTGAGCGAGCGGGCGGCCCCCTTCCACTGCCCCTACTGCGGGGACGAGGACCTCAGGCCGGGAGAGACAGGGCACGGCAGTTGGGAATGCGGGGCGTGCAACCGCGCATTCCAACTGAAGTTCCTCGGGCTGCTCGCCCGCGGCTTCCAGAAGGACACGCAGCAGGAGGGGACATGACCACGGCACAGGAGCAGCGCACCGCCGAGGAGCTCAAGGCGCTCGCCGAGCGGGCGGGCCGCGAGCTCGAGGACGCCTCCGCCCTGGACATCGTGCGCTGGGCCGTCGAGACCTTCGGCGACCGCTTCTGCGTGACCTCCTCCATGGAGGACGCGGTGGTGGCCCACCTCGCCTCCCGGGTGAAGCCCGGCGTCGACGTCGTCTTCCTCGACACCGGCTACCACTTCGAGGAGACCATCGGCACCCGGGACGCCGTCGAGGCCGTGATGAACGTCAACGTCCTCACCCTCACCCCGCGGCAGACCGTCGCCGAGCAGGACGCCGAGTACGGGCCGAAGCTGCACGACCGCGACCCGGACCTGTGCTGCAAGCTGCGCAAGGTTCAGCCGCTCGAGCGGGGCCTCCAGGGCTACCAGGCCTGGGCGACCGGCCTGCGCCGCGACGAGTCCCCGACCCGGGCGAACACGCCCGTCGTCGGCTGGGACGACAGGCGCGGCAAGGTCAAGATCTCGCCCATCGCGCGCTGGACCCAGGACGACGTCGACGCCTACGTCGCCGAGCACGGTGTGCTCACCAACCCGCTGCTGATGGACGGTTACGCCTCCGTCGGCTGCGCGCCCTGCACCCGCCGGGTGCTGGAGGGCGAGGACGCCCGGGCCGGCCGCTGGGCCGGGCGCGGCAAGACCGAGTGCGGGCTGCACGGATGACCGGCGGCACCCGGGCACCGGGGCAAGCGACCACCAAGGAGAACGAGCACGTGAGCGGAGCCACCGTCTGGCTGACGGGTCTGCCGAGCGCCGGCAAGACCACGATCGCCCTGGAGCTGGCCGGGCGCCTGCGCGCGGAGGGACACCGCGTGGAGGTCCTCGACGGCGACGAGATCCGCGAGTTCCTCTCGGCGGGCCTCGGCTTCAGCCGCGAGGACCGTCACACCAATGTCCAGCGCATCGGCTTCCTCGCCGAACTGCTCTCCCGCAACGGCGTGACCACGCTGGTGCCGGTGATCGCGCCCTACGCCGACAGCCGGGACGCCGTCCGCAAGCGCCACGAGGCCGGCGGCACCCCCTACCTGGAGGTGCACGTCGCCACCCCGCTCGACGTCTGCTCGGTGCGCGACGTGAAGGGCCTGTACGCCAAGCAGGCGGCCGGCGAGATATCCGGGCTCACCGGCGTCGACGACCCGTACGAGGCGCCCGAGACCCCGGACCTGCGCATCGAGTCGCAGGACCAGACCGTCGCCGAGTCCGCCGCCGCCGTCCACGCAGCTCTCACCGAAAGGGGCCTGGCATGACCACCGTCGCCGCACTCCGCGACACCGCCGCGGGCCAGGGCCCGCTCGGCCACCTCGACGTGCTCGAGTCCGAGGCCGTGCACATCTTCCGCGAGGTCGCGGGCGAGTTCGAACGGCCGGTGATCCTCTTCTCCGGCGGCAAGGACTCCATCGTGATGCTGCACCTGGCGCTCAAGGCGTTCGCGCCCGCGCCGGTGCCCTTCGCGCTGCTTCATGTGGACACCGGACACAACTTCCCCGAGGTCCTCGAGTACCGCGACCGTGTGGTCGCCGAACATGGACTGCGCCTCCATGTGGCCTCGGTCCAGGACTACATCGACCGCGGTGTGCTCCGCGAACGCCCCGACGGCACCCGCAACCCGCTCCAGACGGTCCCGCTGACCGAGACCATCCAGAGCGAGAAGTTCGACGCGGTCTTCGGCGGAGGCCGCCGCGACGAGGAGAAGGCCCGCGCCAAGGAGCGCGTCTTCTCCCTGCGCGACGAGTTCTCCCAGTGGGACCCGCGCCGTCAGCGCCCCGAGCTGTGGAACCTGTACAACGGCCGGCACGCCCCCGGCGAGCACGTCCGGGTCTTCCCGCTCTCCAACTGGACCGAGCTGGACGTCTGGCAGTACATCAAGCGCGAGGGCATCGAGCTGCCGGCCATCTACTTCGCCCACGAGCGCGAGGTCTTCCAGCGCAACGGCATGTGGCTGACGGCCGGCGACTGGGGCGGCGCCAAGGACGGCGAGCCCCTCGAGTTCCGCCAGGTCCGCTACCGGACCGTCGGCGACATGTCGTGCACCGGCGCCGTCGACTCCGACGCCGCCACGCTGGACCAGGTGATCGCCGAGATCGCGGCCTCCCGTCTCACCGAGCGCGGCGCGACCCGCGCCGACGACAAGCTCTCCGAGGCAGCGATGGAAGACCGCAAGCGCGAGGGGTACTTCTAACCATGACGACCACCACCGAGCAGGCCGCACAGGCCGCCGAACCCACCACGCTGCTGCGGTTCGCCACCGCCGGATCCGTCGACGACGGCAAGTCCACCCTGGTGGGCCGGCTGCTGCACGACTCCAAGTCGGTGCTCGCCGACCAGCTCGAGGCCGTCGAGCGGGCCTCCGCGAGCCGCGGCCAGGACGCGCCCGACCTGGCGCTGCTCACCGACGGTCTGCGCGCCGAGCGGGAGCAGGGCATCACGATCGACGTGGCGTACCGTTACTTCGCCACGCCGCGGCGGCGGTTCATCCTCGCCGACACCCCCGGCCACGTGCAGTACACCCGCAACATGGTCACCGGCGCCTCCACCGCCGACCTCACGGTGATCCTGGTGGACGCCCGCAACGGGGTCGTGGAGCAGACCCGGCGGCACGCCGCCATCGCCGCCCTGCTGCGCGTCCCGCACGTCGTGCTGGCCGTCAACAAGATGGACCTGGTCGACTACGCGGAGCCGGTGTTCGCGGCCATCGCCGAGGAGTTCACCGCCTACGCCACCGAGCTGGGCGTGCCCGAGGTGACCACCGTCCCCATCTCGGCGCTGGTCGGCGACAACGTCGTCGAACCCTCCGCCCACATGGACTGGTACGGCGGCCCCACCGTGCTGGAGCACCTGGAGACCGTGCGAGTCGACGGCATCGTGGACACGCTCCCGGCCCGGCTGCCCGTGCAGTACGTGATCCGCCCGCAGACCGCCGAGCACCCCGACTACCGCGGCTACGCGGGCCAGATCGCGGCCGGCTCGTTCCGCGTCGGCCAGGAGGTCACCGTGCTGTCCTCCGGCCGCACCACCCGGATCTCCGGCATCGACCTGCTCGGCGTGCCGGTGGAGAGCGCCCGCGCGCCCCAGTCGGTGACCCTGCTGCTCGAGGACGACCTGGACATCTCCCGCGGCGACCTGATCGCCCCGAGCCAGGACGCCCCCGCCGCCGGCCAGGACGTCGAGGCCACCGTCTGCCACGTCGCCGACCGGCCGCTCACCGAGGGCCACCGGGTGCTGCTCAAGCACGGCACCCGCACCGTGAAGGCCGTCGTCAAGGAGATCCCCTCCCGGCTCACCCTGGACGACCTCTCCCTGCACCCCAGGCCCGGGCAGCTCGCCGCCAACGACATCGGCCGCGTCGTCCTGCGCACCGCCGAGCCGCTGCCGCTGGACGCCTACGAGACCTCCCGCACCACCGGGGCGTTCATCCTGATCGACCCGGCCGACGGCTCCACGCTCACCGCCGGTATGGCCGGTGACTCCTTCGCCTCCGCCAAGCAGGTCACCGAGGCGGCCCGGGCGGACGAGGACGGGTGGGACTTCTGACCATGAACACCCCCGGTTTCTTCGACACGTTCGCCAAGGAGGGCGGCCGCGTCGGCAGCGGCACCCTCGGCAGCGGGCAGGGCGGAGTCGCCCGATGTGCGGGCCGCACCCGGCACGTCCGGCACCACCGACTCCGCACCGAACGAAGACCCGACCGCCTCCCGGCCACCGCCTGACACGACGACAGGCGGTGACCGCCGGGCCACCGAGAGGACACCCTCCCGTGCCTGCCAACCGCTCCCTGTTCCGCCGGGGCCTCGCCGTGGCGGCCGTGCTGCCGCTGCTGGCGCTCGGCGCCTGCGGCTACGGCTCGCAGGCGAAGGACGACGCGTCCGACGTCGTCCCGGTGGGGGAGAAGACCGACGGCCTGGACACCGTGCGCATCGGCTACTTCGGCAACCTCACGCACGCCACCCCGCTGGTCGCCCACCGGAAGGGCTTCTTCCAGCAGGAACTCGGCGGCACCGAGGCCTCGTACCACGTCTTCGGCGCCGGCCCGTCCGCGATCGAGGCGCTCAACTCCGGCTCCGTCGATGTCGCCTGGATCGGACCCTCCCCGGCGATCAACGGCTTCACCAGGTCGGAGGGCAAGAACCTGCGGATCATCGGCGGTTCCGCGTCCGGCGGCGTCAAGCTGGTGGTCGACCCGAAGAGGATCGGGTCGCTCGCGGACGTCAAGGGCAAGCGGATCGCCACCCCGCAGCTCGGCAACACCCAGGACGTGGCCTTCCTCCACTGGATCTCCGAGCAGGGCTGGACGGCCGACGCGCAGAGCGGCAAGGGCGACGTCTCCGTCGTCCGCTCCGACAACCGGGTGACCCCGGGCGCCTTCGCGTCCGGCTCGATCGACGGCGCCTGGGTGCCCGAGCCGACCGCCTCCAAGCTGGTCGCCGAGGGCGGCGAGGTGCTCCTCGACGAGAGCAGCCTGTGGCCGGACCAGAAGTTCGTGATCACCAACATCGTCGTCTCGCAGACGTTCCTCGCCGAGCACCCCGAGGCCGTCGAGGCGGTGCTGCGGGCGTCCGTGAAGACCAACGCGTGGATCGACGCCCACCCCGCCGACGCCAAGCAGGCCGCCAACGCCCAGCTGGAGGAGGACTCCGGCAAGGCGCTGCCCGCCGAGATCCTCGACCCCGCGTGGGAGTCGATCCAGGTCACCGACGACCCGCTGGCCGCCACCCTCGAGACCCAGGCGGCCCACGCCGTGGACGCCGGACTGCTCGAGAGCCCGCTGCTGGACGGCATCTACGACCTGCGCCCGCTCAACGCGGTCCTGAAACAGGCGGGGAAGCCCGCCGTCGACGACGCAGGCCTCGGTGCCGGCTGACCGCGGCGGCACCGGCGGCCGCGCCGAACGACCCCACCCACCCGTGAGCTTTCCCCAGGAGGTGACCATGGCGACCATCACCCTCGCCACGGCCGAGGACCACCGGACCGACGTCCGCAGTGCCGCGCGCATCGAGCACGTCTCCAAGTCCTTCGCCGGGCCCACCGGAACCCAGCTCGTGCTGGACGACATCACCCTCGACGTCGCCCCCGGCGAGTTCGTCACCCTCCTCGGGGCGTCCGGCTGCGGCAAGTCCACCCTGCTCAACCTGGTGGCCGGCCTCGACCGGCCCACCGCGGGCGACATCACCACCGACGGGCGCCCCGCCCTGATGTTCCAGGAGCACGCCCTGTTCCCCTGGCTGACCGCCGGGAAGAACATCGAACTCGCCCTGAAGCTGCGGGGGGTCGAGAAGAACCTGCGTCGCGAGCGTGCCGAGGAACTCCTCGAGCTGGTCCGGCTCAAGGGCGCCTACGACAAGCGCGTGCACGAGCTGTCCGGCGGCATGCGCCAGCGCGTCGCCCTGGCCCGCGCGCTCGCCCAGGACAGCCGGCTGCTGCTGATGGACGAGCCGTTCGCCGCGCTCGACGCCATCACCCGCGACGTGCTGCACGACGAACTCACCCGCATCTGGCGGGAGACCAACCTCTCGGTCCTCTTCGTGACCCACAACGTGCGCGAGGCGGTGCGGCTCGCCCAGCGGGTGGTGCTGCTCTCCTCCCGGCCCGGCCGGATCGCCCGCGAATGGCGCGTCGACATCCCGTACCCGCGCCGCATCGAGGACGCCGCGGTCGCGGAGCTGTCACTGGAGATCACCGAACAACTCCGTGGGGAGATCCGCCGACATGGCCAGCACTGACACCACCGCCGTCACCAGTGAAGACCGGCAGGCGGACGACACCGCCGGACTCGAGGCGGGCCTGGACGCCCTGGAGTCGGTGGAGACCGGGCGCACCCCGCTGCGGCAGACCCTGCTGCAGAAGGTCCTCCCGCCGGTCGTCGCCGTGCTGCTCGTCGTCCTGGTCTGGCAGCTCCTGGTCTCGCTGAAGATCGTCGACGACCCGACCAAGCTGCCCGCGCCCGCGGACGTGTGGGCCGAGATCGAGGAGTCCTGGCTCCAGGGCGAACTGCTCGGCTACATCTGGACCAGCGTCTCCCGCGGCCTGCTCGGCTTCCTGCTGGCGCTCGTCATCGGCACGCCGCTCGGACTGCTCGTCGCCCGGGTGAAGTTCGTGCGCGCCGCGATCGGACCGATCCTCTCCGGCCTCCAGTCGCTGCCCTCGGTCGCCTGGGTGCCGCCGGCCGTCATCTGGCTCGGCCTGAACAACTCCATGATGTACACGGTGATCCTGCTCGGCGCGGTGCCCTCCATCGCGAACGGACTCGTCTCCGGCGTCGACCAGGTGCCCCCGCTGTTCCTGCGGGCCGGCCGCACCCTGGGCGCCACCGGGCTGAAGGGCGCCTGGCACATCGTGATGCCGGCCGCGCTGCCCGGCTACGTGGCCGGCATGAAGCAGGGCTGGGCGTTCTCCTGGCGCTCCCTGATGGCCGCCGAGATCATCGCCTCCTCGCCCGATCTCGGCATCGGGCTGGGCCAGTTGCTGGAGAACGGCCGCAACGCCTCCTCCATGTCGCTGGTCTTCCTCGCCATCATCCTGATCCTGGTCGTCGGCATCGCCATCGACCTGCTGATCTTCAGTCCCCTGGAGCGGCGGATCCTGCGCGGCCGCGGCCTCCTCGTCAAGAGCTGAACGGTCCTGCCATGCACCACGCCTCCGCCCGCCCCGTCCTGCTGGTCATCGCCCACGGAAGCCGCGACCCGCGCCACGCCGCGACCGTCCACGCCCTGGTGGAGCGGGTGCGGGAACAGCGGCCCGGCCTGCGGGTGGAGACCTCGTTCCTCGACTTCAACGTGCCCTCGGTGACCGGGGCGCTGGAGTCGCTGGCCGCCGAGGGGGTGCGCGACGTGGTCGCCCAGCCGCTGCTGCTCACCCGCGCCTTCCACGCCAAGGCCGACATCCCGGCCGTGCTCCGCCAGGCCCCGGCCCGGCTGCGGATCACCACCGCCGAGGTGCTGGGCCCCGACCCGCTGCTCCTCGCGGCGCTGGAGCGTCGGCTGCACGAGGCGGGGCTCACCCCCGCCGACAGGCCCGCCACGGGGATCGTCCTCGCGTCGGCGGGCTCCACGGACCCGGAGGCGATCGCGGTGATCGCTGAAATCGCGCGGGAGCTGCGGCACACCGGTTGGTGCGCCGTGCGACCCGCGTTCGCCTCCGCGGCATCTCCCGAGGGCTTCCCCCGCACCGAGGACGCGGTACGGCGGCTCCGCGCCGCCGGCTGCGCACGGGTGGCCGTCGCGCCCTACGTCCTGGCCCCCGGCCGCCTCCCCGACCGCATCGCGGCCGGCGCCGCGTCCGCCGGGGCCGACGTCCTCGCGGGCGTCCTCGGCCCGTCCCCCGAGGTCGCCCGGGTCCTCCTCGCCCGCTACGACGCGGCCCGCCTCCCCGCGCTGAGCGCGCTGGGGGCGTGACGGCGCCTCAGGGCGCCGCAGTCAGCTCGGCCAGTTTCAGGACCGTGTTCCAGTTGCGGGTGGTGGCGGTCAGGCCCTTCACCAGACGGGGCCTGGACAGCTGGACGGCGAGCTTGGAGCGGCCCATGCCGTCCGGGAGGTACAGGTAGACGGCCCGGTCGCCGAGGCGGAACTGCTCCGGGAGGAACGCCTCGCGGTCCACCTCCGCGTACCGGTCCTCCTCCACGGCCCGGTCGAGGAAGGTGACGTGCAGCTGCTTGCCCTCCAACTCGGCTGCCGGGAAAGGGCAATCGGCGACGACGCCGGCCAGGTAGGCGTGGTCGCGGACCAGCACGTCGCAGGCGTAGGAGAACCGCTTCTCCAGCGCGGCGCCCAGCTCCGCGGCCAGCGCCTCCTCGTCGCCGCCCGCGGCGGTGAACACCGCCTGGCCGCTCTGCAGGTACGTCCGCACGTCCTCGTGCCCGAGCTCCTCGAGCACGGCCCGCAGTTCGGCCATCGGCATCTTCCGGCCGCCGCCCACGTTCACCCCGCGCAGCAGGGCCGCATACCTCGTCATGGCGTCACCCTACGGCGGAACCCCTGTGCTTGCCGGGAGTTGGCGGCCCGGTGTGGACTGCACGGGTGACGACGACCAGGACGCTGTACGTGATCGGCTGCGCCGCGCCGCCGCTGGACCGGCTGGACGTGGGGGTGCGCCTCGCGCGGGAGGCCGGCTGGCGGGTGTGCGTGCTGCTGACGCCCGCCGCCCGCCGGTGGGTGGGGGACCCGGACGCCCTCGCGGCCCGCACCGGGGCGTCGGTGCGCTGGGAGTACGGCGCCGGCGCGGACGACGCCCTGCCCGCGCCGGACGCCCTGCTCGCCGCCCCGCTCACTGTCAACTCGCTGGCCCGCTGGGCCTGCGCGATGTGCGACAGCCGGGCCCTGCTCGCGCTCACCGAAGGGCTCGGCCGCGGACTGCCGGCCGTGGCCCTGCCGTACTTCAACGACGCCCTCGCCGCCCACCCCGCTGTCGCCCGGCACGTGGCGTTCCTGCGGGAGGCGGGCGTGCGGGTGCTCCTGGGCGAGGGCGGGTTCGTGCCGCATCCGCCGCGCGAGGACGACGTGGCCGCGTACCCGTGGCAGGCGGCCGTCGACGCGCTCCCACGCTGACCGGCCCGCGGCGGACGTCTCTCGCCCCGGAGGGCCTGCCACGCCTCGGAGCCGGGCCGACGCCCCGGCGGACGGCCGATGCGATGACGGACGGCCGATGCCTCGGTGGGCGGGCAAGGCCTTGGCGGGCGGGCCGTCGGGCGGTGCGGCCTCGGTGAGGGCTCCTCGGTTTCCGGGCCGCGCCGCATGATCAGACGGAGAGGCCCTCACCGCCGGGCAGCTCCGCCTCGATCAGGTCGGCGGCGCGCCGGGTGCCGCCCTCCTCGGCCATCTCCGCGCGGATCGCGGACAGGCGGGCGGCCACCTCGGGGTCGTCGACCAGGTCCAGGGCCGCCGCGCGCAGCGACTCGGCGGTGGCCTCCTCCGCGGGGAGATGCCGGGCGACGCCGAGGCCCGCGAGCGCGTCCGCGTTCATGAACTGGTCCGCCGCCTGCGGGACCGCGATCATCGGGGTGGCGCTCGCCAGGCCCTCCTGGCTGCCGCCGGCGCCCGCGTGGGTGACGAACAGGTCGGCCTCGGCGAGGATCGCGCGCTGCGGCACCCAGTCGTGGACCTCCACCGAGGCGGGCACCGCGCCCAGTTCCGCCGGGTCGACGTGCCTGCCGATCTGCAGCACCGTGTGCCAGCCGGGCAGGTCGCCGAACGCCTGCACGCACTCCCGGTAGAAGTCGGGCCGCTTGGTGAAGGCGGAGCCGAGCGACACCAGGACGACCTTCGCGGCCCCGGCCGGGCGCTCCCAGCCGGCCTGCGCCGCCGCCTCGTCCTGGCAGGCGCCGACGAAGGCGTAGACGTCCTCGTTCACCCGGTCGGCGTTGGGCTGCAGGGCCTTGGGGATGAGGACCAGGGCCCGGTCGGGGCGCCCGCCGAAGGTGTCCGGGTCCAGCGGCACGCCGTGGTCGTCCAGCCACTTCTGGAACCGGGCGTAGTAGGCCTGCCCGCGCGGCGTCCTCCGAGGTTCCTCCCACAGCGGCTCGCCCACCTCCTTCTCGTACCCCTCCCAGGCGACCATGGCGGGGGAGAGGCAGACCGCGGGCACGCCCCAGCGGTGGGCGAGGACGCGCGCGGGGTAGGCCGCGATGTCGTACAGCACCAGGTCGGGCCGGTCGCCCTCGTAGGCCGCCTCGAGCTGCGGGAGCGCCTGGATCGCGTCGTCGAGGAACGGCTCGACGTTGTCCAGCAGGGTGGAACCCCAGGCCTCCGGCGGGTCCTCCGGGGAGGGCAGGGTGGAGTTCCAGGGCCTGACCTCCGCGCCGGTGACGGCGACCTTCTCCGCGAAGACCGGTGGGATCGCGTAGCTGACGCGATGCCCGCGCCCTACCAACTCCCGGATCACTTCCAGGCTCGGGTTCACGTGGCCGTGGGCGGCGATGGAGAACATGGCGATGTGCGCGGCGCGGGAGGTGGTCATGCCCCGAACCTAACCGGGCCGGATGCGCGTTTCACCCCGTTTTCGCGAGCCTACGGCCGCCGGGATCAGGGTCGGTCGGCCGGGACGCGGGCCGCGGGGACGACGACGGGGGAGCCGTCGCCCGGGGCGGTGAGGATGTCGGCGTCGACGCCGTACAGCTCCTTCACCAGGGCGGCGGTGACGACCTCGCGGGGCGCCCCCTCGGCGACGACCCTGCCCTCCTTCATGGCGACCACCGTGTCGGCGTACCGCGCGGCCAGCGCGAGGTCGTGGAGGACCATCACCACCGTGCGCCCGGCGGCGGCGACCTCGCGCACCAGTTCCAGGACGTCCACCGCGTGGCCGAGGTCGAGGGCGGAGGTCGGCTCGTCGAGGAGCACCACCGGCGTCTCCTGGGCCAGCACCACCGCCAGCCAGCAGCGCTGCCGCTGGCCACCGGAGAGGCGGTCCACCCTGTGGCCGGCCAGCTCCAGCGTGCCGGTGGCCTCCAGGGCGGCGCGCACCGCGGCCTCGTCCTCGCGGGACCACTGGCGCAGCAGCCCCTGGTGCGGGTGACGGCCGTAGCGCACCAGCCCCGCCACGGTGACCGCCTCGGGCGCGGTGGGCGCCTGCGGCAGCAGGCCGATGCGGCGGGCGGCGGTGCGGCGCTTCAGCTTCCGGACGTCCTCCTCGCCCACCCGCACGGTGCCGGCCTCGGGGTCGTGCAGCCTGGCCATGGAGCGCAACAGGGTCGACTTGCCGCAGCCGTTGGGGCCGACGATCGCGACGACCTTCCCGGCGGGCACCGACAGGTCGACGCCGTCGACCACACGCCGGCCGCCGTACCCGGCGACCAGGCCCTGGACCTCCAGGCGGAGGCCCTCGGCGGAGCTCATGGGGCTCAAGACGGATGTTCCTCTCAGGGGTTCAGGCACGACACGGGGCGCGGGCACGGGGCGTGGGCGCTCAGACGGTCTCGGAGCTGTCGCGGAACAGCACCCACAGCAGGAAGGGCCCGCCGAGCACGCTGGTGACGACGCCGACGGGGATCTCCACCGGGGCGACGACCCGGCCCAGCGCGTCCGCCGCCGCGATCAGCACCGCGCCGGCCAGCGCGGAGCCGAGGACGGGAACCCGGGTCGGCCCGGCCAGCCGGGACGCCACGATCGGCGCGGCCAGCGCGACGAAGGCGATGGGGCCGCCGACGCCGACCGCGCAGCCCGACAGGGCGACCGCCAGGGCGAGCGCCGCCCCGCGGGTGCGCCGCAGGTCGACGCCGAGGCTCGCGGCGAGTTCGTCGTCCAGCCGCAGCAACTGGAGCCGGTTGCCCGCGGCCAGGGCGAGCGGCACCAGGACGACCAGCACCCACAGCAGCGGGGTGCCGACGGACCAGTCACGGCCGTTGAGGCTGCCCACGGTCCACAGGAAGACGCCGCCGGCCGTGTTGTCGTTCTCCCGGGACATCACCAGGTCGGTGACGGCGCCGATCACCGTGGAGACGCCGATGCCGACCACCAGCACCCGGTGGCCGCGGGTGCCGACGCCGCCCGCGCACAGCACCACCAGCGCGGCGGCCGCGGCGGCGCCCAACGGGCCCAGCCACCAGTCGCCGATGGTCCCCGTGCTGGAGCCGACCACGGAGGCCACCACCACGGCGGTCGCGCCCTCGTTGACGCCGATCACGTCGGGGGTGGCGAGGCGGTTGCCGGCCAGGGTCTGCAGCAGGCAGCCCGCCATGCCGAGCGCGGCGCCCACCAGCAGCGCCACCATGATGCGCGGCAGCCGGAAGTCCCGCACCAGCATCACCGTCGCGGCGTCGCCGGTGCCGAGAAGGCCCTCGACGGTGCGGGCGAAGCTCATGCCGGTGGAGCTGGCGAACGAGGCCAGCGCGACCACGACCACGCCGAGCAGCAGCAGACCGAGGGCGACCACGGCGGTGCGGCGGGGGAACAGCCAGGAGATCCGGCCGGCCCGCACCACCGTGCTGTCGGGGGGCGTCACGTCGGGGGCGGGGGAGGCCGTGCCCGCGTCCGGGGCGGGCGTCTTCGCGCCGGGACCGGACGCGCGCGTGCCGGAGAGCGTCATGCCGCGCCTCCCGCGGTGGAGAACCGCCGGGAGCGGGCGATCCAGATCAGCAGCGGGCCGCCGATGAAGGCGAGCAGCACGCTGACCGGCGTCTCCCAGGGACGGATGACGACCCGGGCGAGGATGTCCGCCGCGATCATCACGCATGCCCCGACCAGCCCGGAGAGCGTCAACTGTCCTTCGATGCGCGGACCGGTGACGGCGCGCGCCACGTAAGGGGCGAGCAGCCCGAGGAAGGCGATCGGCCCGGCCAGGGCGACGGCGCAGCCGGCCAGCAGGGTGACCGCGACGGCGACCACCAGCCGGACCCGGCCGGGGTGGTGGCCGAGGGCACGGGCGCTGTCGTCACCGAGGGCGAGCGCGGCCAGCGGCCGTGAACTGCCGTAGGCGATCAGCAGACCGAGCGCGATCAGCGGCAGCAGCGGGTAGGTGTCGGAGGTCTCCACGCCCGCCAGGGAACCGATGGTCCAGTAACGGTAGACGTCGAAGGTCGACCGGGTGCCCAGCAGGACGTACGAGGTCATGCCGTGGAAGGTGGCGCCCAGCGCGGAGCCCGCCAGCACCAGCTTCAGCGGCGAGCCCGCCGCGCGCCCCGAGGCGGCCAGCAGCAGGACCACCGCGCTGGCCGTCATCCCGCCGAGCAGCGCGCACACCAGCACGCCGTAGGGCGACTTCACGCCGAGATAGGTGAGACCGACGACCACGCCCAGCGCCGCGCCGGAGTTGACGCCCAGCAGGCCCGTCTCGGCGAGCGGATTGCGGGTGGCCGCCTGGAGCAGACAGCCCGCGACGCCCAGCGAGGCGCCGACCAGGACGGCGGCGACGGTGCGCGGCAGGCGGACGTCGACCACGGCCAGCCGGAGTTGGGCGTCCGCGCGGGCCGAGGGCTCGCCCAGCAGGAAGTCCCAGGCGCGGGCGACGGGACTGTTTCCGGTGCCGATGAGCAACGACAGCAGGACACAGACCAGGAGCGCGCCCAGGAGACCGAGGGCCGTCCAGAGCGTGGGCCGGTGCAGGCGGCGTCCGGGCGGCCGGCCCGCCGGCCGGGGCGGGGAGGTTGGCTCACCTACCCCTACGTGCGCAGTCAGCATTAGGTTAGCCTAACCTACGAAACGCCGGGCGGATGTGACGCGCATCTGCCTTTGCCGCCCTCGCCGTTCGATGTTCCGGAGTGCCCGATCATGCGTATGAATGCCCGAATCTCCCGAGTCAGGGTGGCCGCCACCGTCGCCGCCGTCGCGGGCGCGCTGACGCTGACCGCCTGCGGAGGGACCACCGATGACGGTGCCGACGGTGCCGCGGAGGGCGGCGACAAGGGCGCGAAGGTGAGCGTCACCGACGCCACCGGCAAGAAGGTCGAGGTGCCCGAGTCCCCGAAGCGCGTGCTCGCGCTCAGCGAGATGGACCTGGACTCCTCGCTGGCCCTCGGCGTCAAGCCGGTCGGCCTCACCGCGGGTCGCGGCCAGCAGGGCGCCCCCGCCTACCTGACCGAGCAGGCCGCGGGCATCCCGGTCGTCGGCGCCGTCACCGGCCCGGACATCGAGAAGGTCGTCGAGGCGAAGCCGGACGTCATCCTGGCCGGCCAGATGGCCGACGAGCAGGTGCTCGAGCAGCTCCAGGCGATCGCCCCGACCGTCGTCACCATCGACGACACCAAGAACTGGAAGAAGGCGCTCGAGATCACCGGGCAGGTGCTCGGCAAGGAGAACGAGGCCAGGACCTTCCTCTCCGACTACGACGCCAAGGCCGAGGCCCTGGAGAGCAAGCTGGGCGACAAGGCCGGCGCGGAGGTCTCCGTCGCCCGCTACTCGCCCAAGGGCACCGCGGTGATGCAGCAGGGCGTGTTCATCTCCGACGTGCTGAACGACCTCGGCTTCGAGCGCCCCGGCATCCAGAAGGAGAAGGGCGAGGGCCATTCCACGCCGCTCAGCGACGAGAACCTCTCCGAGATCGACGGCGACTGGCTGTTCATCGGCACCCTCACCCCGGCCGACGGCACCCTGCTCGACGAGCTCCAGGCCAAGCCGGCCTTCGCCCAGCTGGACGCCGTGAAGACCGGCTCGGTGACCGAGATCGACGGCTCCAAGTGGACCAGCCTCGGCGGCGCGCTCGCCGCGGTGTCCGTGCTGGAGGACATCGAGAAGGCCATGGTCAAGTAAGGCCCGGCGCGCCCCGCTCGGCCTCGGTCCGGCACTCTCGCAGCGGCGAGGACTGCCGGACCTCGGCATGCCCCCGCCCGGCCCGCCCCACCTACGGTGGGCGGGCCGGGCGGGGGAGCGGAAAGCAGGGCGGGGCGGCACTGCGCCTGGGCGGCCACCGCGGCGACGGTGGTCACGGCGCTGGTCGGAGGGCGCAAGGACGAGGCCGGTCGAGGCACTTCGGCCCTCTGACCCGAGCTCGGGCAAGGCCCCGTCAGCCCTCGGCGAGCACCGGGTCGATCAACCCGCGCAGCCCTTCGTGCGACAGCGGTCCCACGGCGCGTGCGGCGACCCGCCCCTCCCGGTCCACGACCACCGTGGAGGGCACGCCCTGCGGGGGCAGGGTCCCCTTCGGGAAGCCGGACAGCAGGAGTTCGCCGGTGGGGTCGTACAGGCTGGGGTAAGTCGCACCGTACCTCTCCTCGAAGGCGACGGCACGGTCGGCGTCGTTGTCGCGCGTGTTGATGCCCACGAAGCGCACGCCGTCGCTCCGGGTCTCCTCGGCGGCCCGCACCAGGTGGGGCATCTCAGCCCGGCACGGCCCGCACCAGGAGGCCCAGACGTTGATCACGACGATCTCTCCCCGGTGGTCGGCGACGTCCAGCCGCTGCCCGGCCAGGGTCTCGCCACGGATCTCGCCCACCGGGCGGCGCTCGTCCTCGGCGACCACGGTCACCCCGGCGGTCGTCCCGCCTCCGGTGGCGCGTGCCCGGTCCTCCCCGCCCGCCCCGTTGCCGCAGGCGGCCAGATGCAGGGACCCGGTCGCGGCGAGGGCGATCGTCAGGGCCATCCGTGACACACGGGCGCGCTTCATGCCGGGCAGCCTCGCACAGCCCTCCGCGCGACGCCGTCCCGGGTACCGCGTGCGGTCGAGGACGAGGTCGGCCGGAGCCTCGTCCCGTCGCCCCCCGGGGCCGACGGTGACTCCTTCGACGGCGAGTCCTGGGGGTGTGCGAGTCGGCTGCCGGCGAAGGAACCGACCACTGCCGGCACCGGCGCCTGGCGCACTTTGTCCCGGACGGCCGTCACACGTGCGAGGCCGCGGCGACGGCAGGGCGCCCGGTGCGCCTCCTCGCGCTGCCGGCGCTGGACGACGGCCAGGCGGAGCGGGGGCGCTGCCTCGAGCTGCCGGCCCTGCCCGGCCGGGCCCCGGCGGCGCGGAGCGAGCGGGGGAGCGGCTCGCCCGGCAAGGGGCGTAGCGGCTCGGCAGGAAGGGGGGAGCGGCTCGGCGGGTAGCGGCGGTGCGGCTCGCCCGGCAAGGGGCGGTGCGGCTCGCCGGGTAGGGGGAGCGACTCGGCGTGACTAGTCCCAGCCGGTGGTGTCCTTGCCCGTGACGGGTCCGTCGGTCGTACGCGTGCCGGTCTCCGCCTCGTCGGTCGTACCGTCGGTCGCCCGTACCACGGTGGCGGAGGAGCCCTCGCCGTGGGTCACCGCGAGGGTCGCGCCGGTGGCGGGCAGGGCGACCAGGGCGAGCGTCACGCCGAGGCCGCGGACGGTGCGGAGGAGGGACTGGGACATGGGGACTCCCTGTTGCTCGAAGCGGGGTGGCGGTGACTCCCCGGGGTGTGGCCCGGCGTCACCTGCTGACATCGACAAGCTTCACGGCGGCGGGCACGGTTCACCAGGCGTCAGGGGTGGCCGTATCCGTCCTTCGCCTATTCCGTCCAGACTCGCGCGGAGGCTGGAGCATCCGGTCGAAGGCCTCGGGCACCAGAGCGCTGGAGCAGCCGAGGATCGCGGCCCGGTGCAGGGTGGGCTCGGCGTCCAGCGCGCGGCGCGCGACGGCGTTCGCGGTGTCCTCGCCGGCGTCGACGGAGGAGGTGTTCATCCAGAAGCCCACCGTGAGTTCGCCGTCCTCCTCCAGGTGGACGCTGATGTGCTCGACGCCTTCCCCGAGGAGCGCTCGGGAGTGGAAGGCGTGCTTCAGCCACTCGCGATCGTCCACGGGCCCGTCGAGCCGGATCCGCACATGTACCAGATTCACCTCGGCCACACTTCCGTAGATCACAGGTGGACGACAGGGACATTCCTGGACCATTTATGCAGCGGCCTGAAGCGGCCACCGCAAGTCCTTGATCGAACTTCTGCCGAGCTCACTTGATCACCTGCGTCCGGAGGCCGGATCCGGTAAGACTGGAGACAAGACGCATGTCTTTTGCCGCGGGGAGGCGTTCGTTGCTCGAAGTCCTGGGTCTGGACGAAGTCTGCGAGTCCGTCTACCGGACGATCCTGTCGCATCCGGAGAGCGATTTCGTCGATCTGCGGGAGAAGGTGGGGCTTCCCGAGGAGAGACTGCGTCAGGCGTTGGACCAGCTCAGCGAACTGGCGCTCGTGCGCCCCGCTGCCGGCCTGCCCGCCCGCTTCCGTGCGGTGAATCCGGAGGTCGGCATCCAGGCGGTCATCGCACGCCGGCAGGAGAGGGTGACCGCCGAGCAGGGGCGGATCGAGCAACTGCGCTCGGCGGCGGCCCAGTTGTCGGCGGAGTTCGCCACCTCCCGGCTCAGCAAGCAGGCTGAGGGCGTGGAACGCCTGGAGGGCATCGAGGAGATACGGGAACGGATCGCGGTGCTGGTGCGCGACGTCCGGTCGGAAGTCATGACCTTCGCGCCGGGCGGCGGGCAGAGCGAGGCGAGCATGGCCACCGCCAGGCCGCAGGACCAGGCACTGCTGGAGCGCGGGGTGGCCATGCGGACGCTGTACCTCGACAGCGTCCGCAACAGCCCCCCGACGGTGGCGTACGCGAAGTGGCTCTCGGAGTTGGACAGTCAGGTCCGCACCGCGCCCTCGCTGCCCGTCCGGCTGATGATCCTGGACCGCCGGACCGCCATCATCCCGGTCGACGAGGGCGACAGCTCGGCCGGCGCCCTGGTGCTGAGCGGCAGCGGCACCGTCACGGCCCTGTGCGCCCTCTTCGAGAGCATCTGGGACAGCGCCGTCCCCCTCGGCGAGAACGTGAGCCGGGAGCGGGACGAGCGCGGCCTCACCGCCCAGGAGGCCGAGACGCTGCGCCTGCTGGGCCAGGGGCTGACGGACGAGGCGGTCGCCAAGCGGCTCGGCGTCTCCGCCCGCACCGCCCGCCGCATCGCGGCCGACCTGTTGGAGAAGCTCGATGCCAGGAGCCGCTTCCAGGCGGGGGCGAAGGCCGTGGCCAAGGGTTGGCTGACCGCCGGAGAGTGAGTCCGGCACGGCGGGCGTTGGGGCTGGACGGCTTATGACATTGCAGGATTAGGACGTCCGGAGAGGGCTGACAACAGCACCGGGTCAGGGAAAAGTGCTGATCACCGCTGTGGCAGGGAGACAGCCCACTGTCTCCCTCCCCTTCCGCAAAGCCTGCCCCCCGAGGAGTCGTCCGTGCTCCACGCACGATCCACCACCGCAGCCGACGTGTCCGATCGTCCGTCCAGCACGCTCCGGGCCACTGCCCAGCGGTAGTTCTGCGTCGCCGCACACCTCGGGTGATCCCCGAGGCGATCCGCCGAGGAGCTGACAGAAGTGACCTTCGACAACCAATCCCCCGACGATCCGCCCCTGACCCGACTGCCCCGCGCCGTCGTCCGCCCCTCCGCCGGCGGACACCACCAGGACGGCCCGCTCGGCCGGCTTCTCGACCTGTCCGCGGCGGCACCGGTGATCGAGGTGCGGGGCGAGCGCTGGTCGGGCAAGAGCACCCTCCTCGCCGGTCTCTGCCGCCAGGCGGCCGACGGGGGGTGGACGCTCGCCTCCGGCAGCGGAGCGGCCCCCTCGCTCCAGGGTGTCCCCTTCGGTCTCTTCGTCGACGCCCTCGACGACGTGCTCTCCGCGTCCGGCGACTCGGGCGGCGCCGACGGCTGGTCCGAGGAGCGCAGGACGCTGCTGTCCGGCGTGTTCCCCACTCCGGGCAGGCCGCTGCCCCCTGGCCTCTCCGGTGATCCCGTCGGCCGGTACCGGACGTTCCGCGCCACCCGGCAGCTGCTCGAGTCGCTGGGGGCCTCCGGCGGCCTGCTGCTCGTCCTCGACGACGTGCACCGGGCGGACGAGGCGTCCGTGCAACTCCTGTCGTACCTGCTCGTCAACCCGCCGGCCGGGAACGTCGTCATCGCGCTCGCGCACCGCCCGCGCCAGGCGGACCACACCCTGCAGAGCCTGCTGAACCAGGCGGTCGCCGAAGGCCGGGCCCAGCGGCTCAGCCCGCCGCGCCTGTCGGAGGAGGCGGCCCTCGCCCTGCTGCCGGGGGACATCAGCCGGGTCCAGTGCGAGCAGATGCTCGCCGCGTCCGGGCACAACCCCGGTCTGCTGAAGGCGTTCGCCGCCACCCGGACGGTGCACGGCGGGGAGCGGGCCCCGGTCCCGCTGCCGCTCGACCTGCTCACCGACTGTCTGCGGGACTTCCGGACGCTGTCGCCCCTGGGGCGGCTGGTCGTCCAGGCGGCCTCGGTGCTCGGGGACGCCGTCGACCCGGACGTGCTCAAGGACGTCGCGGAGATCGACGACGAGCAGCTGCGCGGCGCGATCGACGAGCTGATCCGCGAGGACCTGCTGCACACCGGTCGCTTCTCCCGCCGGCTGGGCTTCAGCAGCCCACTGCTGCGCGCGGCCGCCTACCAGTCGGCCGGACCCGGATGGCGGCTGGGAGCCCACGACCGGGCAGGCCGCCGGCTCGCGCGGCGCGACAGCGGACCGGTCGAACAGGCCCGGCACCTGGGGCACAGCGCCGTCATGGGCGACGCGGACGGCGTGGACGTCCTGCGCGCCGCGGCGGCCGAGATCCTGTGGGCGGACCCCGGTCAGGCGGCGACATGGGCCCGCACCGCGCTGGACCTGTGCGGGCGCACGCACGACACGGGGCGCGAACGCCTCCTGCTCGCCGGAGCGCTGATCCTCTGCGGACGGCTGCGGGACGGGCTCGCGACGCTGGAGTCCTCGCCGCGGACCCTCTTCACCGCCTGCGCGGCACGGGCCGAGGCGGCGGTGCTGGGGCACACGGCGCTGCGGTACCTGGGCGGCCACGAGGAGGCGCGCGTCCGGCTGGAGGCGGCGCTCGACACGGCCGGCGACGGTTGCCCGGAGCACCGCGCCCTGCTGCTGGGCACCGCGCTGGCCGGATCGCTGGCGTCCGGCCGGACGTGGCCGGACGGCCGGACCGCCGAACTGCTGGACGCCGCCCGCGCTTTGCCGGACACCGGCCGCGGTTGGGCGAGCGCCCTGGCGGCGTCGGACGCCGTGAGGGCGGGCTCCGTCGAGCGGGCCGGCGCGCTCGCGGCCGAGGCCGCCGCCCTGTTCGACGAGGCGACGGACGACGAGGCCGCCCGGCACCTGGACGGACTCCTGCACCTGGCCCGCACGGAGTCCCGGACCGGGTCGGCCGAGGCCGCCCGGGCCCACCGGGAGCGGGGGATGCGCCTCGCGGAGGGCCGTCGGTTCGCCCTGTCCGTGACGCAGTTCGCGATGGACATCGCCGCGGCACAGGAAGGGCGGGGTGAGCGGGACGACGCCGCCCGGCACGCCGCGGCCGCCGCCTGGGCCGCCGCCACGACCGACAGCGCGCCGCTCCTCGCGAACGCCCGCGCCCTGTGCGGGCGTCTCGGTCCGGCCGGCGACCGCGGACCGCTGCGGGCCCTGCCTCCGCGCCCCGGCGAAGGAGTGGCCGCGCCCCCCGCCGCGCCCGCAGCGGCCGGGCCGCCGCGCAGCGAGCTCGGTTCCCTCAGCAAGCGGGAGCTGGAGATCGCCGTGCTGGTCAGCAGCGGCAGGACCAACCAGCAGATCGCCAGGACCCTCGCCGTCAGCCACAAGACGGTCGAGACGCACCTCGGCCGCATCTTCAAGAAGCTGATCGTCTCCTCGCGGGCGGAGGTGGCCGCGATGGTGGGCCGCTCCAGCGGCGTCCGTCACCGGTTCTCCGTCGACCGGATGCCCGGCCCGGCACTCCAGGCGGGCTGACCGCCGTCGCCGGCCCTGCTCACAGGGCCGCGGCGGCGACCGTCCGTGCGGAGGCCGCTCGGGCCGCGCAGGCGGCGACGAACCGGGCGAACAACGCGTCGTCGCAGGACACCTCGGGGTGCCACTGGACGCCCACGACGAACCGCCGTGAGGGGTCCTCGACGGCCTCCGCCAGGCCGTCGTCGCTGCGGCCGGTCACCCGCAGGGCGCCGGGGTCGTCGATCCCCTGGTGGTGGTGCGAGTTCACCCGGGTACGCGGGCCGTACACCTCGGCCATCACGCTTCCGGCGGCGAACTGTGCCGCGTGCTCCCCGAACACCCCCTCGGCGGGGCAGTGTCCGTGGTGCCCGAGCACGTCGGGCAGATGCTGGTGCAGGCTGCCGCCGTACTCCAGGGCCAGCAGTTGCAGCCCCCGGCAGACGCCGAGGACGGGCATGTCCCGTTCCAGGGCGCCGCGCAGCAGGAGCAGTTCGCCGGCGTCCCGCAAGGGCTGGGCCCGGTCCGTCTCCGTATGACGGGGTTGGCCGAGGAGCACCGGGTCGATGTCCACGCCGCCGGGCAGCAGGAGCCCGTCGACCCGGTCCAGCACGTCGGCGTCCAGGTCGTCCGGCGGCAGGACGACCGCGCGGCCCCCGTTCGCGGTGACGCCCCGCACGTAACTCTCGTGGATGACCGCGGCCCGGGCGTCCCAGATGTTCCAGCGGGCCTGCTCCAGGTAGGAGGCGATCGCGACGACGGGGCGGCTCACGAGGCGACCGCCTGGGCGTGGCGCGAGGGGGCGGGCGTCGTGCGCAGGGCGTCCGCGCACAGGGCGAGCGCCGTCTCCAGCAGGGGCGAGGTGCTGTCGACGGCCGCCCCGAAACGGCTGCGCAGGCGCAGTGCCGCGACGCGGTCGGCGAGCTCCTGCGACGGCGCGGTGTCGTGCACCGCCGCGGCGAACACGTCGGCGAGCTCGACCAGGTCGTCGCCGGCCAGCCCCTGGTAGGTCGGCTCGTTCAGGCCGATGCGCACACCCTGACCCGCGAAGCCGGGCAGGCCCGCCATGAAGTTGACCCGCAGACCCGCGGCGAAGAGGCGGTCGCTGGCCGTCTTCGGGGCGACGCCGTCGGCCTCGGTGTCCAGCCACAGCTGGTGCCCGGCCGAGTAGCCGCGGTCCTTCGCCGCCACCGTGATGCCGCGTTCGTCCAGCAGCCGGCCGAAGCGACGGGTGTGGGCGACGACCGCCCGCGCGTACTCGGGCCCGCCGCAGTCGCGGAACTCCAGCAGCGCGATGCCCAGGCCGATGGTCGAGGCGAAGTGGTGGCTGCTGATCAGATAGTCCTGGGTCTCGCGCACCCGCTGGTCGATCGCGGCGTCACGGGTCAGCACGACGGCCTTCTGCGGGCCGGGGAAGGTCTTGTGGGTGGAGCCGCTGAGACTGTCCGCCCCCTCGTCCAGCGGGTTGCGGAAGGCGCCGCCGAGCACCAGCCCGAACCAGTGGCTCGCGTCGACGTGGACCAGGGTGCCCGGGGACGACGCGCGGACGGTGGCCACCAGCGACGCCACGTCCACCGGGAAGAGGCAGTGCGACTGGTCGACGTAGACCAGGGTCGGACGCTCGCGCGCCAGCAGGTGCGCCGCGTGCTCGAGGTCGAGCTCGTGGGGACCGGCGCCGCGCAGGAACTCCACCCGCAGGCCCAGCCGGCGCGCGAGGCTCTCGGTGGCGAAGTGGCCGCCGTTCTCGGGGGCGATGGTCAGGACGGTCGAGCCGGGTTCCCCGCCGAGCGAGGCGAGCACCAGGGCCATCGCGTTGAGGCCGCTGAGCGGCCGGACCGAGACGTGCTCGGCGCGCCCCAGCTCGCGCAGCAGCGGCACCGTGAGGTTCATCTCCAGGTCGCGCAGCCGTTGGCCGCCGCGGAAGTGCCAGCGGTCCGGATGGTCGGACTCGTTGAAGAAGTAGCGGTGGTACGGGTCGAGCAGCAGCGGGAGCTTCGATATCCCCGACATGGCGTTCTCGGACGGCACCATGCTCAGGCCGCGCCGGGCCTCGCTCTCGTTCTCCGCGAGGAGCCGTACGACGTCGTCCAGCGTCACGGCAGTGTTCATGAGGGTGACTCCTGTCTGAGGGGGTTCACGCGGATCCGTGGGCCGTGGCGCGTATCCGGGCGCCGGCCACCATCGCCTGACCGAGGGCGATGCCGCCGTCGTTGGTGGGCACCAGCCGGTGCGAGCGGGCGTCGAAGCCCGCGTGCCGGAGTTCCACGAGGCAGTTGACCAGCAGGAACTCGTTGAGGAAGACGCCGCCGGAGAGGGCGACCTGCGACACGCCGTGCCGGGCGCGCAGGTCCTCGCAGCGCTCGACGACCATGGCCACCACCGCGGAGTGGAAGCGGCGGCTGACGGTGGCCGGGTCGGCGCCCGCGGCCAGGTCGGCCGCCATCCGCCGGATCACCGGGTCGGGGTCGACGACCGTGGGCAGGCCCGCGCCCGCGGGCGCCTCGGCGCCGAAGCGGTACGGGTGGTCGGCGGGCGTCAGGTCCCGGCCCAGCAGGCCCTCGAGCTCGATCGGGCCCTGGGCCTCGTACTCGGCGTACGAACAGACGCCCAGCAGGGCCGCGACGCCGTCGAAGAGCCGGCCCATGCTGGACACCGGCGGGGCGTTGAGGCCACGTCGCACCATGGTGGTGTACACGTGACGCTCCTGGTCGCCGAGGACGCGCAGCGCGGGAAAGGCGTCCTGGGCGGCCTCGGGGGAGCCGAGGGCCGTCAGGGCGAGCGCGAAGCCGGTGCGCACGGGCTGGTGCACCGCCATGTCGCCGCCGATCAGCGGGATCGGTCGCAGGTGCGCGACCCGTTCGGTCTCCTCGAAGCCGCCGAGCAGGAACTCGCCGCCCCAGATCGTGCCGTCCCGGCCGTAGCCCGCGCCGTCGAAGACCACCCCGAGCGTGGTCCCGGTCATCCGGTTCTCGGCCATGCACGACGCCATGTGGGCGTGGTGGTGCTGGACCTCCACGACCGCCCCGGGGCGCTCGTCGCCCGCCAGGACGTGGGAGCGGAACGAGGGGTGCATGTCGACGGCGACGTGCCGCGGTCGGAGTTCGTACAGCTCGGAGAGGTGGGCCGCGGTCTGCTTGTGCGAGGCGAACGTCTCGTCGTTCTTGAGGTCGCCGATGTGCTGGCTGACGTAGACCTTCGAGCCGGTGCCCAGAGCCACCGTGGTCTTGAGCTCGGCCCCGTACGCCAGGACGGGCTCGGGCAGCTCGTCGACCTCCACGGGGTACGGAGCGTACCCACGTGAGCGGCGCACGAAGGTGACCAGCGGCTCCGCCAGCCGCGGATGCTCCGAGCAGCGGACCACCGAGTCGTCGACGCGGACGTGGATGTCCCGGTCGTGGTGCAGGATCAGATCCGCGACCTCGAACAACTGGCCGAGGGCGTCCTCGTTGCGGTGGGCGATGGGATAGCCGGACACGTTGCCGCTGGTCATCACCAGGACGTCGAGTCCGGGACGGTCGAGCAGCAGGTGGTGCAGCGGGGCCGAGGGGAGCATGATGCCCAGGCTCGGGTTGCGCGGGGCGATCTCCTCGGGGAGCGGGCAGTCCCGCTTCCTGCGGAGCAGCACGATCGGCCGCGCAGGGGACTCCAGGAGTTCCGCCTCGGCGGCGCCGCACTCGGCGACCGCGGCCGCGCCGGCCAGGTCGGCCACCATCAGCGCGAAGGGCTTGGAGTCCCGCTTCTTGCGGGCACGGAGACGGGCGACGGCCTGCGCGTTCCGCGCGTCGACCACCAGGTGGAAGCCGCCGACGCTCTTGACCGCGACGATCCGCCCGGCGGCCAGTGCCTCGGTCGTCGCCCGCATGGCCTCCTCGCTCCCGGCGAGCGGCCCCGCGGGGCCGGACAGGGTCAGTCGCGGGCCGCACACCGGACAGGCGTTGGGCTGCGCGTGGTACCGGCGGTCACCGGGGTCCTCGTACTCCGCGCGGCAGTCGGCGCACATGGCGAAGGGCGCCATGGTCGTCTGCTCGCGGTCGTAGGGAAGGTCCTTGACGATGGAGTAACGAGGCCCGCAGTGGGTGCAGTTGGTGAAGGGATAGCGGTAGCGCCGGTCCGCGGGGTCGCGCACCTCCCGCAGGCAGTCGTCGCAGACGTGCGAGTCGGGGGCCACGATGGTGTCGGAGCGGCCGGTTCTGGCGCTCTGCCGGATCTCGAAGCCGTCCGGTGGGCAGGCCGGGAGGGAGGTGCGGGTCTCCACCCGCACCTCCACCACCCGTGAGAGCAGCGGCGCGTCGTCGTGCAGCGCCGTGGTGAAGGCCGACAGCTGGGGGAGCGGGCCGTTGACCTCGGTGAGCACCCCCTGGGTGTCGTTCAGCACCCAGCCGGTCAGCCCCAGGGACTTGGCCAGGGTGTAGACGAAGGGACGGTAGCCCACCCCCTGCACCACACCGCAGACCCGGACGAGCCACTGCTCGGCGGGCGGGGCGTCCGCCGGCCCGGTCGCGGGACTGTCACTCGTGATGGTGATCCGCTGCACGATGCGCTCCGATCAGCAGAGACGCGGAAGTTCCGCGCCCTGCAGCTCTTCGATCTCGCTGACCTTGCCGTCCCTGCCGACCATCTCCACGGCCTTCGCGGGCCGGTCGGTGACCTCGCCGATCACCACGGCCTTCCGGCCGTAGGGATGGGCGTGCAGGGTCTTCAGAACGGCGTCCACCGATCCGGGCTCGACGAAGAGGGCGAGACAGCCCTCGTTCGCCGCGTTGATCGGGTTGATGCCGAGCATGTCGGAGGCCATGCGCGTCTCGAAGTCGATCGGCAGGGCCTCCTCCTCCACGCGCACCGCCCGGCCGAGGGCGGCGGAGTACTCGTGCAGCACCGCGGACAGGCCGCCGCGCGTGACGTCGCGCATGGAGTGCACGGCGTCCTCGGGCACCGCCTTGTCGAGCGTGTCGATCAGGCCGTTGAGCGGCGCACAGTCGCTGAGCACGTTCTTCTCGAAGCCCAGGCCCTCGCGCACGGACAGGAGGTGGACGGTGTGGTTGCCGATCGGCCCGCTCAGCACGATCCTGTCGCCGGGCCGGACGTCGGTCATCCGCTTCGGCGGGCGGTGGAAGACGCCGATGCCGGTGGTGTTGAGGAAGATGCCGTCCGCCTCACCGGGGCCGACGACCTTGGTGTCGCCGGCCACGATCTTCACCCCCGCCTCGAGCGCGGTCTCGCGCAGCGAGACCAGCGCCCGGTGGAGCAGGCGGATCGGGAAGCCGGTCTCCAGGATCATCGCGAGCGTGAGGTACCGCGGTTCGGCGCCGACCACCGCGAGGTCGTTGACCGTGCCGCACACGGCGATCTTGCCGATGTCGCCGTTGCCGAAGAAGGGCGGGTCGACGACGAAGGAGTCGGTGGTCATCGCGATGTTGCCGGCCGGAACCGGCAGCATCGCGCTGTCCTCCATCTCGCCGACATAGACGTCGCCCAGCACACCCACCATGAACTCGACGAGTTCCCGGCTGAGCCGGGCGCCGGTGCCGTGGTCAAGGACGATCTGCTGGTCCAGAAAAGATTCCGTGGCCGTCTGCAACGGTGCTCCCTGTCGGGTCGGGGTGGGATGGGACGGGTGAGGACGGCGGGCCGGGCCGGCCCGCTGCCGGACGGGCGTGGTCAGGGGGTGCGGAACACCTTGCGGGGCAGCTCGCCCGTCTCGTCGATCAGCCGGATGATCTCGGACGACGGCTGGACCGTGGCGCAGTAGCCGTCCAGCCAGTCGAGGGCGCGGATCTTGTCGTGGTCGCGGGCGGAGACGACGCAGTCGCTCGGCACCCAGACGTTGTAGCCGCGGAAGAACGCGTCGGCGGCCGTGGTCTGGACGCAGATCTGTCCCTGCATGCCGGTCACGATGACCGTCTCGACGCCGAGGTCCTGGAGGCGGTCGTGCAGGTCGGTCTCGTAGAAGCCGCTGTCCTTGTTCTTCTCGACGAGGATGTCGGAGTCCTCCAGGAAGACCGGGAGGATCTCGGCGCCCTTCGTGCCCTTCTGCGCCGGGAGCCGGCCGCCCTCGTAGCGCTCGGCCACCGGGTCGTCCTCACGGTTGATCAGCTGCAGGTGGAAGACGTGGTGGCCGCGCTCGCGGATGTCCTTCAGGAAGCCGGAGAAGCTCGGGGTGGCCTCGGCCACCGCGTCGATCCGCTCCTGGTTCTTGTTGACGAGGTCGTACTGCAGGTCGTTGGTCAGTACCGCGATCTTGCTCATGCCTGGCTGCTCCTCGGCATCGGGGAAGTCGTGGCGTGCTGTCCGCCACTCGTCGTGATTAGAAGATCTCCGCGGGACGGCGGAGCCGGTAGTCGGGGGATCCCCTGACCGGCTCCTCCCGGTCGCGCGGTGCGGCGTGCTCAGCCGAGGACGCGGCGCCCGCCGTGCAGCGTCATCTCGGCCAGCACCGCGTGGTACGCCTCGACGAACCGCAGGACGCGCTCCCGGGAGAACACGTCGGTGCTGTAGATCGCGAGGCTGCGGGCGTCGCTCCCGTCGTGCCGCAGCCGCAGGCTCAGCGGCCGGGCGACGTAGGGCATCGGGGGCATCACCCGTTCGACGGCCAGCTCGCCCAGCCGGTCCGCCACGGCGATGTCGTTCTCCGCGGTGAACTGGACGTGGAAGAGCCGGTCCAGCAGACCGGGCTCGTCGAGGTGGGGTTCCAGCAGATGAGCCGGCACGTCGTGGTGCATCAGGTCGCGGTTGCTCTCCTTCGCGACCTGGGCGATCAGCTCGGTGAAGGTGGGGTTGCCGGACAGGTCGGTCCTGACGACCACGTCGTTGGAGAAGTCCGCGACCATGTCCTGGACCTCGGTGGCGTCCCGGTAGGAGACGGGCGCCCGCACGCAGACGTCCCGCTGCCCCGAGGCGCGGGCCAGCGTGACCTGGAAGGCGGCGAGACCCAGGGTGTAGACCGTGGTGCGGGCGCGCCGCGCCAGCGCGGTGAGCCGCCCGAACACCTCCCGCGGGAGCGGAACGTCGAGCAGCGCGCCGTACGGCGTCGGCTCGTCCGGCGCGGGCAGGTCCGTGGGCAGTTCGGCCGGCCGGGCGCCCCGCAGCCGGGCCGCCCAGTAGCCCGTGACCTCGGCGGCGCGCGGCCCCTCGACGAGGGCTCGGTGCGCCGCCGCGAAGTCCGCGGGGCGGGAAACGGGCGCCGGCAGGTGCGGCGCCGTGCCCGCCGCCCGCGCGAGGTAGCAGGCGCCGAGGTCGCGGACCAGGATCTCCAGCGCGCGGCCGTCCGCGATGATGTGGTGGAGGATCAGGAACGCGATGTGCTCCCGCGGCGCGGTCCGCAGCAGCCGCAGGCGGGCGAGCGGCCCGGCCGACAGGTCGAAGGAGAGGTCGACCTCCTCGCGGGTGAACTGCTCCAGCCCGCCCGGCGGGAGGTCGAGGACCGGCACGGACACACGCAGGGACGACGCGACGACCTGCGTGAGCCGTCCGTCCTCCAGGCGCAGGGAGCTCCGCAGGTTGTCGTGGCGCGCCACCACGTCGTTCCACGCCTGCTCGAGCGCCGCGGTGTCCAGCCGGCCGGACAGCCGCAGGCCGCCGGCGATGAGGGGCGGGGTGGACCCGGGCCCTCCGCGCAGGGACTGCCACATGCCCTCCTGCGCCACGGAGGCACGGAACCGCGTCTCCGCGCGGCCGTCGCCGGGCGCGCCGTCGTGGGGCCCTCCGTCACCGGCCGCGCCGCCCTCACCGCCGACACCGCCCGGCGCCGGCCCGGCCGCCGAGGCGTGGCCGCCCCGCACGGCGCGGGTGCGCAGGAGTGCCTCCTCCAGCCGCCTGCGGGCCTCGAAGTCCGTCCTGGACAGTTGTGTTCCGGTCATCCGGTCGCCTCCTAGGTTCCGGACCAGACGACCAGTTCCTCGGCGGGCGCGGCAGTCGGGGCTTTCCCCGGCGGGGGAGGAGGCGCGGGCTCAGCCGCGAGGACCCAGCGGATCCCCGCCCGAGCGGCACGCGGGAGCCTCCGGGAGGAGCCTGCCCGAGGTCAGCCACTCGACCACCATGTGCTGGGTGGTGGGGTTGCGGACGCGTCGCCGGGCGACCGCCCCGCACCGGACGCACACGTCCTGGTGCCGGCCGTCGGCCACCATCTCGTGGGTGCTCATGTCCGTGCTCCCGCCCCCGCCGCCGTCAGCCGGCCGACGGACTCGTCGCTCACGTTCTGGCAGAAGTCGCCGACGAAGTCCTCGAAGTGCGTGAGGGAGCGCGCGTGGAACAGCGTCGGCTGGTACCGGTCGTAGGCATAGTCCACGGTCACCATCTCCCGGGCGTCCATGGGCCGTATCTCCACGCCCCTGAACTCTCCCAGTTCTCCGTACGAGGAGAGCAGACTGGCTCCGAAGGCCATCATCTCGCCGCGTTCCTGGACGACTCCGTACTCCATGGTGAACCAGAAGAACCGCGAGACGGCGTTGACCGCCTCCTTGGTCGCCAGACGCCGCACGGTCCGCCCCACGAGCCGGTACAGCTCGGCGAACCGGGCGTCCGCCAGGGCCGTTCCATGCCCGACGACCTCGTGGACCATGTCCGGCTCGGGGGAGAACAGCGGCATGGAGGAATGGCGGATGAACTGCGTCGCCTGGAACGTGCCGTCCGCCAGGGTCCCGTAGAAGTCCTCCACCGGCACGATCCCGGCCGCCGGCGCGAACCCGAAACCGGTCAGCTCGCCGAGACGCCGTGAGACCTCCCGCAGCTGCGGCGCGTGGTCGTAGGGAAGCCGCAGGGCCTCGCCCGCCTCGTTCATCGCGGCGCAGGCGTAGGTCCGGTGACGTATGCCGAGTTCCCGGCGGATGACGCGCCAGCACTCATGGTCGTCCGGGGCGTACTCCACCTCGGGCGCCGGATCTCCCGGCCGGTGCGCCAGCGCGGCCGCCAGGACGGCGTTCCTCCTGCGCCCGTAGTCGTGGTCGTCCGAACCCGGGTGGTCCGGGCCCAGGCACACCGTCGGCGTGCCGTCGTCGCTCAGTGCCGACGGTACGTCCCGTAGGCCTTCCTGGAACATGGAACCGTGCTCCTTCGCATGTTTGCGTGTCGTCGGGCGGGGCGCCCCCGGCGTCCCGTCAGCGGTCTGCCTCGCCCCGTGGGGCCCGGTCGATCAGGGCGCAGAACTCGGCGAGGCCGGCGGCGCCCAGGACGTCGCGCAGGGACACCTTGACGCCGAACCGCGCGGTGACCTGCGTGATCATCCGGACGACGGTGAGGGAGTCGCCGCCCAGGTCGAAGTAGTTGTCGTGACGGCCCACGCCGGGCAGGCCGAGGCTGTCCGCCCACAGGGCGGCGACGACGTGCTCGGTCGCCGTGCGTGGAGGCGGCCCGGAGGGCGGGCCGGCCGGCTCGTCCGCCGTGGTCCGGTAGGGGTCGGGCAGGGCCTCGCGGTCGAGCTTGCCGTGGTGGTTGAGCGGCAGCCGGGGCAGCTCGAGGATCAGCGACGGACGCATGTGCTCCGGCAGCAGCTCTGCCGCGTAGGCCTTCAGGACGTCGGGGAGGGGGACCGCCGCCGCGTCCGCAGGGGAGTGCCGCTCCCCGGCGATCGCGGCCGCCACGTAGGCGACCAGCCGGGTGGAACCGGCGGCGTCGGTGCGGGCCACGACCGAGGCCTGACCCACCTTCGGATGGCGGGCCAGCACGTCGGCGACCTCGCCCGGCTCCACGCGGAAGCCGCGGATCTTGACCTGGTCGTCCACCCGGCCGAGGAACTCCAGGCCTCCGTCCGGGAGCCGGCGCACCCGGTCGCCGGTCCGGTAGACCCGGCCACGGCCCCGGAAGGGATCGTCCAGGAACCGTTCGGCCGTCAGGTCGGCGCGGTTCCAGTAGCCCCGGGCCACGCCCGGACCGCCCAGCCACAGTTCGCCGTCGCTCCCGTCGGCGACCCGGTGTCCCTGCGGGTCGACCACGTAGGCCAGGGTGTCGACGACCGGCCGGCCGATGCTCGGCACGTCGCCGGCGCTGCCGAGCGGCTGGGCGGTGGCGTACACGGTGGCCTCGGTGGGGCCGTACAGGTTGAGGAAACGGGTCCCGGGCAGGGCGCGCAACGCCTTCCACAGGGCCGGCCCGGTGGCCTCGCCCGCCACGATCGCCAGGGCCGGACGGCTGTCGTGCCCTTCGAAGAGCCCCAGTTCCATCAGGACGGTCAGCAGGGTCGGCGTGACGTCGATGACGTCGATCCGGTTCCTGCGCACGTAGTCGACGAGGGCCACCGCGTCGCGGCGCGTCTCGTCGTCCACGATCCACAGCGAGTCACCCCGCAGCAGCCACAGCATCTGGTTGAGCGAGGCGTCGAAGCTGAACGCGGCCGTCAGGGCGGAGCGCGCCGGCCGGTCCCCGAGGAAGGGGAACAGGTGCCGTCGGTGCCCCTGGGCGAGATGGGCGAGCGCACCCCGCTCGATCTGCACGCCCTTCGGGGCCCCGGTGGAGCCGGAGGTGTAGATGATGTAGGCGAGCCGGCCCGGGTCACAGGGCTCCGCCTCCCCGGCGGGCGGCGCCTGCCCGGCGTCACGGGTGTCGTGCCCGTCGTCCAGGAACAGCGTGGGGTGACCCGTGCGCGGGCCGCCGGGGTCGGTCAGCACGACGTGGGGACGGCAGTCGTCGAGGATCGTCTCGATCCGCGCCGGCGGGTAGGAGGGGTCCAGCGGCACGTAGGCCCCTCCGGCCTTCCACACGGCGAGGACGGCCACGACCGGTCCGACGCCCCGCCGCAGGCAGAGCGCGACCCGTGACTCGGCGGTGACGCCGGCTGCCCGCAGGCGGTCCGCGAGGGCGTTCGCCCGGGCGTCCAGCTCGGCGAAGGTGAGGTCACCGTCGGCGGCCGACACCGCGAGACGGCCGGGGTGGGCCCGCACCAGCCGCTCGAAGTGCGTGACGACGTCCTCGTACGGTGGTCCGGTCCGCGCCGGGTCCGGTGGGACGGCGGGGGAGGGCGCGGCGCGGACCGGGGAGGGGGCGGGCGGCAGGAACAAGCGACTCAGCTCCAAGGTGGGGTGCTCCGGTGGGCGCGGGCCCGGCCGGCGCGGCGGACGGGCGTCCTCGCCCGCGGGCGGTTCAGCAGGCGGTGCGGGCGGGGTGCGCCTCGTCCGCGATCAGCCGGAGGAGGGCGTCCTTGCGGTCGGTCAGGTACATGTGGCCGCCGTCGATCTCGGCCTGCCGGAAGGGGCCCGTGGTGACGGAGCGCCAGGTCCCGGCGTCCTCGGCGGAGACCCTGTCGTCGTGGCTGCCGCGCACGGCGAGCACGGGCACCCGCAGCGGCCGGGCCCTGGGGAAGACGTGGGCCTCGTGCATGGCCACGTCGGTCCGCAGCGGCGGCAGCACCAGCGGGTGCAGCTCGGGATCCGCGAGGGCGGGGTGACGGTAGCCGGAGATCTCCTGGACCCGGGCGACGAACTCGTCGTCGGACAGCCCGGTGACCCGGCGCTCCCCGGCGGCTGCCTGGTCGCGCGCTCCGGGCCCGCCCGAGCCGCTGACGACCAGCATCAGGTCGAGCCCCGGCCTCCTGCGGACCATGGCGCGCGCCGCACGGTGCCCGACGACCGCCCCGAAGCAGTGGCCGAGGACGACGACCCGTTCCGAGGCGGCGGACTCCTCCAGCATCTCGGGGACGAGCACCTCCATCAGGGCGTCCAGGTCCGTGCGCTCGGGCTCGGTGAAACGTTTCCCCCGGCCCGGGAACTCCACCGGGACGACACGCAGGTCGGGGTGGTGGCCGACCCAGGGCCGGAAGAAGGCGGCCCCGGCCCCGGCGGGCGGAAAGCAGAACAGGGTGGTGCTCGGCATGCGTTTCCTCTTTCTCGCTGGTCAGCGGGTTCCGGCCGGTCCTCCGCCGGCCGCGGCTCCCACCTGCTCCTGCGCGTCGGCGGGCTCGCCGACCAGGCGCTGCAGGACCTTCCAGGCGACCTCGGCAACCGTGAAGTCCGCGTACAGGTCACGCATCGCCAGGTCGACGCCGAGGTCGTCGCGGATCCGGGAGGCGAGGCGCACGGCCGTCAGAGAGTGACCGCCGAGGTCGAAGAAGTTGTCGTTCGCGCCGACGTTCTCCACCTCGAGGACCTCCTCCCAGATGCGGGCGATCTCCGACTCCAGCGGGGTGCGGGGGGCGACGTGCCCGGCGCCGCCGCCGGCCGGGGTCGCGTCCGGCAGCGGGAGGGCCGTCAGGTCGAGCTCGCCCGCCGCGGTGCGGGGGAGGGCGTCGAGCGGGACGACCGCCGTCGGCACGGACGCCGCGGGCAGGTCCTTCGCCAGGGCGTCGAGCAGGGCCGGCACGTCCAGGTGCTCACCGGGCGCGGCGACCACGTACGCCACCGGCCGCGAACCGCCGGATGCCACCGGCCGCGACAGCACCGCGCAGGCGTCGACGCACGGCAGCGCGCTCAGGGCGCTCTCCGCCTCCCGCAGGTCGAGGCGCAGGCCGTCGACGAGGAACAGCCCGTCCGCACGGCCGAGCAGGTCCAGCGTGCCGTCGGGCAGCCTGCGCGCCCGCTCGCCGGTGCGCAGCAACAGGCCGCCGGGCCGGGAGGCGTGCGGGTCGGGGACGACGTGCGGGGTGGTCGCGCCGGGCCGGTCGCCGAAGCCGGGGCCGAACGAGGAACCGGCCACGCACAGCTCACCCGTCACACCGAACGGGACCGGCTCCAGCCACTCGTCCAGGACGTGCAGGCCGTGTCCGGGCAGCCGCCGCCACCCGCCGGGGCCCGTGTCGGGTCCGGCCTCGCCCCACGCGACGGGGCCGGCCGTCCCCGGCAGGTCCAGCAGACGCACCACCCGGGCCGGACCGTCGCCGACGAGCTCGACGGCGCGCCGGGCGGCGTCCGGGGCTTCGCCCACCACCACGCGGGTCGCCGTACCGGGCGGAACCGGAAGATCCTCGGGCGCCACGCCGGCCAGGGACAGCACGGACGTCGTGCGGAACTCCTCCTCGGGAGCCCCGGGGAGAACGAGCGCGGCGCCACGGAGCAGGACCGGGAACATCTGCCGCAGCAGGTGTTCGGGACGCCCGGACCCGCACCACCAGCGGTCCGGGCCGTCCAGGGACAGGTGGGCGGCGACGTCCCGCGCGGCGGTCAGCACCGCGGCGTGGCCCAGGCCCGCGATCGCGACCGAACCGTCCGGCGACGGCGCCCAAGACAGCAGGGCGACCTCCTCCCCGGCACCGCGCCCCGCGTCACCGGGAGCGTCCACGGTCCGCGGGCCGTCCTCGGCCAGCACCACGGGCGCCCCGGAGGCGGCCACCACCCGCCGGACCGTCTCCTCGGGCAGCGAGGGATCCACGGCGAGCGGGACGCCCCCGGCCTTCAGGACGGCCAGGGCCCCCACGACCAGGGCACAGGACGGCGCCATCGCCAGGGCCACCGCGGTGCCCGCCCGCACCCCCGACCGCTCCAGCACGCGGGCCAGCTCACCGGCCCGCCGGTCGAGTCCCGCGTGGTCCAGCGCGCCGTCGCCCGCGACCACCGCCGGCGCGTCCGGCGTCCGCCGGGCCCAGCCGGCCAGGGCCTCGGGCACCCGGCCCTCCACCGGTTCGGCCTCGGGACCGTTCCATGCCGTCAGCAGGGTGTCGCGCTCCTCCGCCGGGAGGAGGGGCAGCTGTGACACGGCCCGCTCGGGCCGTTCGGCCACGGCCTCGAGCAGCGACAGGAAGTGGGCGCCGACGCGTTCCGCGGTGCTCGCGTCGAACAGGTCGGCGCTGTACTGCAGGACCACGTGGTGGCCGGCGTCGCCCGGCCGCACGTCGAGGGCGAGATCGGCCTTGGCCGTGCCGGTGTCGATGTGCGTCATCTCGAACTCCAGGCCCGCCGACTCCCATCGCAGGGGCGCCTTGGCCTGCAGGACCAGCATCACCTGCGCGCCCGGCGGCCGCGTCGAGGCGCCCTGCCTGCGCAGCAGGTCCGTCGCCTGCTCGAAGGGCAGCTCCTGGTGCTGGTAGGCGCCGAGGCAGACATCGCGCACCCGGTCGAGCAGCTCGCAGAAGTCCGGGTCGCCGGACAGGTCGGTGCGCAGCATCAGCGGATTGACGAAGTAGCCGATCAGGCCCTCGAGTTCGGGGCGGGTGCGGCCGGACATGGGGGAGGTCACGGTGATGTCGTGCTGCCCGCTCCAGCGGGCGAGCAGCACGTCGAACGCCGCCAGCAGCACCATGAACGGCGTCGCGTTCCTCCGGCGCGCCAGCGCCTCCAGCCGGTGCACGAGCGCGCGGGGGATCATGAAGTGGTGGGTGCCCCCGCGGTCCGACAGCACGGCCGGGCGCGGCCGGTCGGTCGGCAGCTCGCAGGGCACGGCGCCCGCGAGCGCCTCGGACCAGTGGTCGGTGAGCCGCCGCAGCCGGTCGCCGGTCAGGTGCTCGCGCTGCCACACCGCGAAGTCCGCGTACTGGATCGGCAGTTCGGGGAACAGCGGCTCGCGTCCCGCCAGGTGGGCCTGGTAGGCGGCCGTCAGCTCCTGGAAGAAGATGCCCGAGGAGGCTCCGTCGGTGACGATGTGGTGCATCACCAGGAGCGCCACATGGTCGCGCTCGCCCAGGCGCAACAGCCGCAGCCGGATCAGCGGCCCCTCCCGCAGGTCGAACGGGGCCGTGAGCTCCGCGCGCGCGATCTCCTCGAAGTCCTCGGGCGTCGCGTCGGTGACCGTCACCCGCGGCGGGGCGGTCGGCCCGATCACCTGGACGGGTTCGCCCTCCTCGAGGTCGAAGACGGTACGGAGCGCCTCGTGCCGCCCCACCACCGTCCCGAGGGCGCGCTCGAGGGCCCCGACGTCCAGCGGGCCGCGCAGGCGCACCGCCGCCGTGACGTTGTACGCCGCCTGACCCGGATCGATCCTGTTCTGCAACCAGAGACTCTGCTGCGAGAACGAGGTGTCGACCACCAGGGTTTCCTCGGTCATCGTTGTGGCTCCTCCTCGCTCGCGCCGGCCGCACCGGACCGGTGCCCGTCCCGGCGTACCGACGGCTTGTGCCTCCAACGGATGCTCCGCCAGGAGGCCGGCGCCCAGTAGTCGGGGGACTCCCCGACGCGGGCCCCGGCGGCCCCGCCGCGGCCCGCCGTGGGGCGTTTCCCCGACTGATGCGCGGCGCGGCCCGGTTGCCACGCTGGAGCCTCATCCCCTGTGCCACGCAGAAAGGGGGCACCGACGTGTCCGAGCCGAACACCGCAACGCACACCGCCACCACCCACCCGGCGACGTCCGCCGCGGTGCGGGAGCTGTCCTCCTGGGGCGGGTACCTCCAGCCGGCGGCCGAGCAGAGCGACCTCATCGGGGCGACACCGGCGGACTGGGCGCGCTTCGCCCGGCACTGGGACGACCTGACCGTCGACACGTACATGAGGGACGGCGGGGTCTACCGCTACCGCCGCTACGGCCACTTCCGGCTGGACGCGGCCACCGGTGAGCTCACCGCCCTGCCGCACGGCCCGTACCGCCAGGAGAGCAGCGTCAACCCGCTCAACGGCGGCGTCGAACGCCACTTCGACCCGCTCACCGACGCCTTCCTCGCGGACCCGCTCACCCGGTCCGTCGTGCTGTCCCTCGGCGAGATCTTCTCCGGCGTGGAGGGGGCCACCGACTGGGACGTCAAGCTGCACCCGTTCCGCATCGTCACCAGCTCCGCCGAGACGGGCCGGCCCGCTCCACAGGGCCGCCACCGCGACGGGTCCACCTTCGTGACCTCGCTGCTCGTCGGCCGGACCAACGTGAGCGGCGGCGAGAGCTCCCTGTACACGCCCGACGGCGAGCAGCTGTTCGCCACCACCCTGACCGAGCCCGGCGACCAGCTGCTGGTCGACGACCGTGCCGTGCTGCACGACGTCACGCCGGTCACCCCGGTCGACCCCTCGGTCGCCGCCCACCGTGACGTCCTGATCGTCGACTTCGACCTGCTGTGAAACCTCCGACGGCCGACAACCGCCGCTTCGGCCCGGGCTTCTGGCGGCTCTGGACGGCGACCACCGTCTCCGGCCTGGGCGACGGCATCAGGATCTTCGCCCTGTCGGTGTACGCGGCGACCCTCACCAGCGACCCGGTCCACGTGTCGCTGGTGGCCGTCGCGGGCCAGCTGCCGTGGGTCCTCGTCGGGCCCTTCAGCGGCACGCTCGTCGACATGGTCGACCGCTGGCGGATGCTGTGGATCTGTGACGCGGCCCGCTCGGCCGTGCTCGGCTGCTTCGTCCTGGCGATCCTCACCGGCCGTGCCGACATCGCCGTCGTCGTGGTCACCGCCTTCCTGCTGAGCGCTGTCGAGACGATGGCCGACAACCTGTCCCAGGCCGTGGTGCCGGACGTCGCGGGCTCGCGCAGCCTCGACGCCGCCAACAGCAAGCTGCTGACCGGGCGGCTCGTCACCATGGAGTTCCTCGGCGCGCCCGTCGGGACCGCGCTGTTCGTGGTCGCGCACCTGCTCCCCTTCAGCCTGGCGACCTTCTGCTTCGCCGCGTCCACGGCCTTGATCCTCGGCGCCCGCCCCAGGGGCGCGACGGCACCCAGGGCCCCCATCACGCTGCGCGGCGTCGGCTCGCGCACCGCGGAAGGCGTCGCCTGGCTGTGGCGCCACCGCGTCCTGCGGTCGGTCTGCGTGACGGTCGCCGTCCTCAACTCCGCGGTGCTGGCCGTCCTCGCCGTCGCGGTGCTGTACGCCCTGCACGTCCTGCACGTCAGCGAGACCGTCTACGGCATGCTGCTCCTGGTGATCGCCGTGGGCGGTCTGCTCGGACTGCTGGTCTCCGAGCGTCTCGTCGCACGGCTCGGCCGCGGCCGCACGCTCCAGCTGGCCCTCGCCGTCTGCCCGCCGGCCTTCGTGGTCGGCGGACTCGCCTCCCACCCTCTGGCCGCCGCGGTCGCCCTCGCCCTCGTCGGCACCGGTGTCGCGCTGGTCAACGTCGTCACGACCACGCTGCGGCAGGTGCTCGTCCCACCGGAGCGCTTCGGCCAGGTGAGCGGCGCCTACCGGCTCGTCGTCAACGGACTGTCCCCCCTGGGCGGTCTGGGCGGCGGTCTGCTCGCCGACCTGCTGGGACTGCGCGCCCCCTTCTTCGCGGCCGCCGTGCTGCTCGCCGCCTGCGCCGTCGCCTCGCTGACCCTCCTGTCCGACCGGGCCCTCGACGCGTCGCCCGAAGAGGCCGGCGAGCCCGGACCCGGGGGCCACGTCGGCCTCCCCGAAGCAGAAACGGCCTCCCCGTGAACCTTCGCACGATCCCACCCGCACCGGCCCCGCCCGCCGGACCCGACGTCCGCGGGCCCGGGCCGGACGGCCCCCGGGCGCGCCGCCTGCCCGCCGCGACACTGCTCCTCGCCGTCGTCCTGGCCGCCCTGCTGCCGGTGCTGGACCTGGCGCGCACCCCCGCCCCCGCGCCCGCGGACGCGCCTGCCACCGCGTTCTCCGCCGCCCGTGCCCAGGAGCACGTGGAGCGCGTCGCCGCCGCCCCCCGGCCGGTCGGTTCGGCCGCCCACGACCGCGTGCGCGACGACCTCCTGCGGGAGCTGCGGAAGCTGGGGCTGGAACCGGTCGTCCACCGGGGAGTGGGGTTCGACACCACCTCGGGCGCGGCCATGGCGGCGCCGGTCGAGAACGTCGAGGCCACGCTGCCCGGCGAGGCCCCGACCGGCCGGGTGCTGCTGGTGGCGCACTACGACTCCGTGGAGACCGGGCCCGGGGCCACCGACGACGGACACGGGGTGGCGTCCCTGCTCGAGACGGCCCGGGCGTTGCGCGCCGGACCCGCCCCCCGCAACGACGTCACCTTCCTCTTCACCGACGGCGAGGAGCTGGGCATGATCGGCGCCCACGCCTACACGGACGCCGGCCTGCTCGGCGACCCCGACCGCACCGTCGTCCTGAACCTCGAGGGGCGGGGCTCCGAGGGGCGCGTGGTGATGTTCGAGACGGGGGCGCACAGCGCCGGCCTTGTCCCGGCGCTCGCGGACCGCGTGCCCGTCACCACCTCGCTCGCCTACGAGGTGTACCGGCTGCTGCCCAACAACACCGACTTCAGCGTCTTCCGCGAGGCCGGCGCGACCGGCATGAACTTCGCGACCATCGACGGCTCGGCGAACTACGACAACCCGACCGACGACCTCGCCCACGCGAGCGAGGCCTCCCTGCAGGACATGGGGGACACGGCCCTCGCCGCCACCCGCACGCTCGGCGCCGCCGACATCCCGGCGATCCGCAAGGACGGCGCGGCCACCTACTTCACCGTGGGCGGGACGCTCGTGCGCTACCCCGCCGCACTGGTGCTCCCGCTGGCGGGCGCGGCCCTGGCCGCCTGCGCCGCGGCCACCCTGTTCGCGGCACGGCGCCGCCGGGTGCGCCCGCGCGCCATCCTGACGTGTGCCGCCACCGTGCCGGTGCCGCTGCTCGCCGCCGCCGCGGTCGGCTGGACCGGCTGGTACCTGATCGGTCTTCTGCGCCCGGACCTCACCGGCTTCGGCTTCGGCGACACCTACCGGTCCGAACTCACCGGCGGCGGACTCGCGTCGCTCACCGCGGCGGCGGTGTGGACGTGGGCCGCGGTGGTGCGCCGCGGACGAGGCGCCCTGGAACTGGGCGCGGCGGTCACCGGCTGGCTGACCCTGCTGACGCTGCTCACCGCCGTGTTCCTGCCCGGCGCCTCGTACCTCTTCCTGTGGCCCGCGCTGGCCGGAGCCGCCGGCCTCGCACTGGGGGCCCGCCTCGCGGAGGACTCCCCGTGGCGCGCCCCCTGCTCCGCGCTGGCCGCGGTCCCCGCCGCCGCGCTGCTGGCTCCGGTCGCCCTCCTGCTGTTCAGGACGGTGGGGCTGGCCCTGGTGCTCGTCCCGCTGGTGCTGCTCGTGCTGCCGGTGCTCGCCGCTGTGGCGCCGTTCACCGGCCGGACCCACGGCCGGCGCCTCGCGCTGCGGGCCGGCCTCGCCGCGCTGGTCGCGGTGACCGTCACCGCGGCCGGAGTGGCCCGCGACGGCGTCGACGCCCACCACCCCGCACAGGTCAGCCTCCTGTACACCGTGGACGACGGCGGCCGGGCCCGCTGGGTGAGCAACGGCCGCGGCGCCCACGACTGGGCCGACGCCCACGTCCCGGACGGACCGCGCGCCTTGGAGGACGAGTTCCCCGAGCTGCGCGACCCCGTGGAGTGGCGGACCGGCACGGCGCCCCGCGCCACGGTGGCCACACCCACCCTGAAGGTCCTGAGCACCCGCCCGACGAGCGGCGGCCGCGAGGTCACGATGCTCCTGGGCGCCGAGAACGGAACCGCGGCCCAGCTCATGCTGTACGCCGACACCCGCGCCGCGAAGGTCGGGCGGGCCACGGTCGGCGGCCGGACACTGCCCGGCGGCGACAACCGGATCTCCGCCGACGGCCGGTGGACCTGGGGCTTCCTCCACGCCGCGCCTCCGGCGGACGGGGTCAGGATCACCCTGAGGATCTCCGGGGAGGACCCGCTGGAGCTGCGGCTGCTGGCGAGGTCACCCGGCTTCCCCGCCGGGACCCTCGCCGGGGACAAGCCGGACGACGTCACCTGGGCGGCCCGCTCCTCCGGTTACACGCTCGCCGCCAAGGCCTTCACGATCTGACCCGCGGCCGGCCCCAGGCCGCGGCGCCCCCACCCGTGCCGCACGGCACCACCCACCCGCCACAGGAGAGGTTCACCATGCAGGAGCAGCAGGACTACCAGGTCGTCGTCAACGTCGAGGAGCAGTACTCGCTCTGGCGGGACGGCAGGGAACTGCCCGCCGGGTGGCGCGGTGCGGGCTTTGCCGGGACCAAGGAGGAGTGCCTCGCCCACATCGACGAGGTGTGGACGGACATGCGTCCGCTCAGCGCCCGCTGAGACGGCGGGCACGGCAAGGCGCACGGACGAGTGAGCGGCCGCGGCACCGGAGACCTCCGGTGCCGCGTTGTAGATACGGCTCTCGACGTACCGCGGCAGCAGGGCGTCGAGGACGTCCTCCGCGGACGGCTCGAAGTC
>NZ_JBEOVU010000041.1:0-65311 GCF_040295685.1 Streptomyces sp. NPDC002734 | reverse complement strand
GATCGCGGGGGGCTGCCTCGGCCCAATAGCCCCCTGGGCGTCCGAACGCTCTGCCCGGCGCCCCCAGCCCACGCGGGGGGGGGGGCCCCGGGGGCCGGGGGGGGGGGGCCCCCCCGCCGGCCGCCCCGACTGCTCACGCCCTCATCGACCACCACCCGTTCCCGTCGCTCGTCGTTCCCGTGGCTCGCCGGTCCCGCCGTCGGCGCCGGTCAGAGCAGCCCGGCCGCCCTGGCCCACCGGTACTTGGCGCCCAGCACCGCCACCGGCTTCTCCGTGGTGTACGGATAGGCGACGACGCCGCGCTCGAACAGGTACTGGCACGCCTCCTCGACCTCGACGTCGCCCGCCAGCGAGGCGACCACCGGCTTCTCGATCCCGCGCTCGCGGTACTCCGCGACCACCCGCGCGGTCAGCTCCGCGAACACCATCGGCGGGGTGACGATGGTGTGCCAGTAGCCCAGCACCAGCGCGTGGATCCGCTCGTCCTCCAGCCCCAGCCGGATCGTCGCCTCGTACGTCGACGGCGGCTCGCCCCCGGTGATGTCCACCGGGTTGCCCGCCGCCCCGAACGGCGGGATGAAGCGCCGGAACGCCTCGTCCAGGTCCGGCGGGATCTCCATCAGGGACAGGCCGTTGTCGGTGACCGCGTCCGACAGCAGCACGCCGCTCCCGCCCGCCCCTGTGATGATCACGATGTTGTCGCCCCGGGGCGCCGGCAGCACCGGCAGCGCCCGCGCGTACTCCAGCATGTCGTTCAGTCCGGGCGCCCGGATCACCCCCGCCTGGCGCAGGATGTCGTCGTAGACCGCGTCGTCGCCGGCCAGCGCGCCCGTGTGCGAACCGGCGGCCCGCGCCCCGGCCGCGGTCCGGCCCGCCTTCAGGACCACCACCGGCTTCCTCGGCACCGTCGCCCGCGCCGCCTCGACGAAGGCCCGGCCGTCCTTGAGATCCTCCAGGTGCATCGCGATGCACTCGGTGTGCGGGTCCTCCGCGAACCAGGTCAGCAGGTCGTCCTCGTCGATGTCCGACTTGTTGCCGAGCCCGACGATCGCCGACACCCCGGTCCGGGTGGTGCGGGCGAAGCCGAGGATCGCCATCCCGATCCCGCCGGACTGCGAGGTCAGCGCCACGCCCCCCTTGACGTCGTACGGGGTGCAGAACGTGGCGCACAGGTCCTGCCAGGTGGAGTAGTAGCCGTAGATGTTCGGCCCCAGCAGCCGCACGCCGTGGCGCTCGGCGATCGCGACGATCTCCTCCTGGAGCTCGTGCTCACCCGTCTCGGCGAAGCCGGACGGGATGAGCACGGCGTTGGGGATCCCCTTGCGGCCCACCTCCTCGAGCGCCGCGCCCACGAACCGCGCCGGGATCGCGAAGACGGCCACGTCCACCTCGCCGCGCACGTCCATGACACTCCTGTAGGCCTTGCGGCCCAGGATGTCGTCGGCCCTGGGGTTCACCGGGTGGATCTCCCCGGGGAAGCCGCCGTCGACGAGGTTCCGCATCACCGAGTTGCCGATCTTGCCCGGTTCGGCGGAGGCTCCGATCACCGCCACCGAGGACGGCTGCATCAGCCGGCGCATCGAGGAGAGGATCTCCTCCCGCCCGTAGGTCCGCCGCCTGCGCGGGGCGGACTCCGCGAGGATCACCCGGATGTCCGCGGCCACCGCCCCCTGAGGCGTGGCGATCACCGGGTTGAGGTCCACCTCGGCGATCTCCGGGAAGTCCGTGACCAGCCGGGAGACCCGGCGGATCTGTTCGGCGACGGCCCAGCGGTCCACCGCCGGCGCGCCCCGCACCCCGCGCAGGATCTCGGCGGCCCGGATGGAGTCCAGCATGGACAGCGCCTCGTCGGCGTCCACCGGGGCCAGCCGGAAGGTGACGTCCTTCAGCACCTCCACGAGCACGCCGCCGAGCCCGAAGGCGACCACCTTGCCGAAGGTCGGGTCGGTGACCGCGCCGACGATCACCTCCTGGCCGGGCGGCACCAGCTCCTGCACCTGCACGCCCTCGATCCGCGCCTCACGGTCGTAGGCCCGTGCGTTCTCCACGATCCGCAGGAACGCCGACCGCACCGCGGCCGGCCCCTCGACGCCCACCACCACCCCGCCGGCGTCGGTCTTGTGCAGGATGTCCGGGGAGACGATCTTCATCACCACCGGCCCGCCGAGCCGCGCGGCGGCGCACACCGCCTCCTCCACGTCCCGCGCCAGCGTCTCGCCCGGCACCGTGATCCCGTACGCCTCGGCGAGTACCCTGCCCTCCGGCGCGGTCAGCGCCGTGCGTCCCTCGGCGCGTACCGCGTCCAGCAGTTCACGCACCCGCCGCTGCCTGTCGTCGGCCATCACCCTCAGATCACTCCGTTCGACTTGAGCAGGCGCAACTCTTCGTCCCCGAGGCCGAGTTCGCCGACGTAGATCTCTTCGTTGTGTTCACCGAGCAGCGGGGAGCTGCGCACCTCGACGGGGGAGTCGGAGAGCTTGATCGGGCTGCCGACGGTGACGAACTCGCCCCGCTCCTTGTGCGGGACGCGGACCACCATCCCGTTGACGGCCAGGGACTCGTCCTCGACGATCTCCCGGGTGGAGAGCACCGGCCCGCAGGGGATGTTGTGCCGGTTGAGCAGCTCCAGCACCTCCCACTTGGGCAGCTTGGAGGACCACTCCTCGATCAGCTGGAACATCTTGCCGATCCGCGGCAGCCGGGCCTCCGGCGTCGCCCAGTCGGGATCGTCCGCCAGCTCAGGCCGGCCGATCAGCTCGGTGACCGGCCTCCAGCCGACCGGCTGGACGATCACGTACACGTAGTCGTTCGGCCCACCCGGCGCGCACCGGACCGCCCAGCCCGGCTGGCCGCCGCCGGAGGCGTTGCCGGAACGGGGCACCTCGTTGCCGAAGTCCTCGTTCGGGTACTCGGCGAGCGGCCCGTGCGCCAGCCGCTGCTGGTCGCGCAGCTTCACCCGGCACAGGTTCAGCACGGCGTGCTGCATGGCCACGTTGACCCGCTGGCCCCGCCCCGTCCGCTCACGCTGGTACAGCGCGGCGAGGATGCCGGCCACGGTGTGCACGCCGGTGCCGGAGTCGCCGATCTGGGCGCCGGTGGCGGTCGGCGGGCCGTCCTCGAAGCCGGTGGTGGACATCGAGCCGCCCATCGCCTGGGCGACCACCTCGTACGCCTTGAACTGCGTGTACGGGCCGTCGCCGAAGCCCTTGATGGAGGCGTAGACGATCCGCGGGTTGATCTCCTGGATGCGCTCCCAGGTGAAACCCATCCGGTCGACGGCGCCGGGGCCGAAGTTCTCCACCATCACGTCCGAACGGCGGATCAGCTCGGTGAGGAGCTCCTCGCCGCGCTCGGTCTTGGTGTTGAGCGTGATGCTGCGCTTGTTGCAGTTCAGCATCGTGAAGTAGAGGGAGTCGACGTCCGGGATGTCACGCAGCTGCTTGCGCGTGATGTCGCCGGACGGCGCCTCGAGCTTCACGACGTCCGCGCCCATCCAGGCGAGCAGCTGAGTGGCGGACGGTCCGGACTGGACGTGCGTCATGTCCAGTACCCGTATGCCGTCGAGGGCCTTGTCTGTCGCAACGGTGGTCACCGCCGGTCACCTCACTTGTACGTCGTCACGTGTACGTCGTCCGGTCAGGGATGCTCCGGTCAGGAGTGCAGGTGGCGCGGCGCAGGGGGTGCGGGCTGTGGGCTGTGGGCTGCGGTGGTGCGGGGGATACGTGACCACGGGGAATGGCCACGGGGATGTGGGGATGCGGGGATGGCCAATGGGGATGCGGGGGTGCCCTGCGCGCTGCCTTCGTACATTGCATACAGTCGACGAATACTGTATGAAGCTTGTTATCCCGCATCCGTTCCGTGGTGTCCAGGGGGCGCGCGGCACTTTCCGTCAGGAGCCGGAATGGACCTGTTCGAGCACCAGGCAAGGGAACTCTTCGACAAGTACGGCGTGTTGACGCCACGCGCGGAGGTGACGGACTCGCCGGAGGAGGCGCGCGGGATCGCCCGCCGGCTCGGCGGCCGGGTCGTGGTCAAGGCCCAGGTGAGGACCGGCGGCCGCGGCAGGGCGGGCGGGGTGCGCCTCGCCGCCGACCCCGCCGAGGCGGGGGCCGTCACCCGCCGGATGCTCGGCGCGGACATCAAGGGGCACACCGTGCGCAGCGTGATGCTCGCCCAACCGGTCGACGTCGAGACCGAGTTCTACGTCTCCTACGTCCTGGACCGGGCGGCGGGGCGGTTCCTCGCCGTCGCCTCCGCCGAGGGCGGCACCGACATCGAAGACGTCGCCGCCACCCGCCGCGAGGCCGTAGTCCGGGTGCCCGTCGACCCGGCGGAGGGCGTCACCACCGCGGTGGCTGCCCGCATCGCCGACGCCGCGGGGCTGCCCCCGCACACCGTGGACACCCTGGTCCGCCTCTGGCGCGTGCTGACGGAGGAGGACGCCCTCCTCATCGAGGTCAACCCCCTCGTGCGCACCCGCCAGGGGCAGATCGTCGCCCTCGACGGCAAGGTCACCCTCGACGACAACGCCCTCTTCCGCCACGGGGGGTGGGGCGCGGGCGAGGGGCGCTCCGCGGCGGCGACGGGAGTGGGGGCCGGGGCTGCTCGGCAGGCCACAGACATCCCGGAGGCCTCGCATGCCCCGGAAGTCCCGCGGGGGTCGCATGCGCCGGAGGCACTGGTTCGGGAAGCACTGGAGGCTCCGGCGGCACTGGGGGCTCCGGCGGCACTGGCTTGGGAAGCACGGGAGGCTTCGAGGGCACGGGAGGCTCCGGAAGCCCTGGAGGCACTGGCGGCCGAACGCGGACTCACCTACGTGAAGCTGGACGGCGAGGTCGGCGTCATCGGCAACGGGGCGGGCCTGGTGATGTCGACCCTCGACGTGGTGGCCGGCTGCGGTGCCCGCCCGGCGAACTTCCTCGACATCGGCGGCGGCGCCTCCGCACGGGTGATGGCCGACGGCCTCTCCACGGTCCTCGCCGACCCCGGTGTCCGGTCCGTCCTGGTCAACGTCTTCGGCGGCATCACCGCCTGCGACACGGTCGCCGAGGGCATCGTGCGGGCGCTGGACGAGGTCCGCCTCACCCGGCCCCTGGTCGTCCGGCTCGACGGCAACAACGCCGCCCGCGGCCGCGCCGTCCTCGCCGAGCGTGCCCACCCGCTCGTCGAGCAGGCCACCACCATGGACGGCGCCGCCCGCCGCGCCGCCGAACTCGCCCGCGCGACCTGAGGAGCACGGACATGGCGATCTTCCTGACCAAGGAGAGCAAGGTCCTCGTCCAGGGGATGACCGGCGGCGAGGGCATGAAGCACACCCGCCGCATGCTGGCCGCCGACACCGACGTGGTCGGCGGCGTCAACCCGCGCAAGGCCGGCCTGGTCGTCGACATCGGCGACCGCCGGCTCCCGGTCTTCGGGTCCGTGGCCGCGGGCGTCGGCTCCACCGGGGCGGACGTCTGCGTCGTCCTCGTTCCGCCCGCCCACGTCCGCTCCGCCGTCACCGAAGCCGTCGACGCCGGCATCGGGCTCGCGGTCGTCGTCACCGAGGGCGTCCCCGTCCACGACACCGTCGCCTTCACCGACCACGCCCGCCGCCGCGGCACCCGTGTCGTCGGCCCCAACTGCCCGGGCCTGATCACCCCCGGCCAGTCCGACGCGGGCATCATCCCCGCCGACATCACCAAGCCGGGCCCCATCGGCCTGGTCTCCAAGTCGGGCACCCTCACCTACGAACTCATGCACGAACTGCGCGACACCGGGTTCTCGACCTGCGTGGGCATCGGCGGCGACCCGGTCGTCGGCACCACCCACATCGACTGCCTCCAGGCCTTCGAGGACGACCCCGACACCCGTCTGATCGTCCTGATCGGAGAGATCGGCGGCGACGCGGAGGAACGCGCCGCGGCGTACATCCGCGACCACGTCACCAAGCCGGTCGTCGCCTACATCGCCGGCTTCACCGCCCCGGAGGGCCGGACCATGGGCCACGCGGGCGCCATCGTCTCCGGCTCCTCGGGCACGGCCACCGCGAAGAAGGCCGCGCTGGAGGCGGCGGGCGTGCGGGTGGGATCCACCCCGACAGAGACGGCCCGGCTGGCAGAGGGGGTACTAGGCGGGCTTCAGGGGTGAGGAGGAGCGGCGCGGCGCGGCGGGCTCCGCCGGGGGTGTCTACGGAGCTGCTTCTTCGCCGCCGGACGTGGGCGGGCCGTGCCCGAGTGCGCGGGGTGCCGCGCTTTCCCGGCGGGGTCGTGGCGCTCTCCACCCCGGCGAGTGCGGGGCGGCGTTCTCCCGTTCCCCGGCCGTCCACCCCGGGCGCGGCGTGCGGAAGGCTCTCGCTCGCGCCCACAGGCCGCGCCTGCCCAGACCCGCCCTGGGCCCGGGCGGCCTGTTGGCCCGGCCCCCCGTGGCCCTCGATCCCTTCGGAGCCGCTGACTCGATCCGGAGCGCGGGATGACTCGGGAGGAACGCGGGGCCGATGCCGGGCGGTTCCCCCCCCGGGACCCCCGCCCCAACCGACTCGCCCCTCCTCGTCCCCGCTCCGGGAACGGGGATCGGCCCTCGCCCGTTGTTCCCCCAAGGGGGAGCGGATGAAGAAAACACGCCAGAAGGACCGCGACATGCCGGGGCCGGACTCGCCCTGGAACGAGATCCGCCCGGGCCTGTGGATGGGCGGCCACCACTGGACCGACCACACCGGCGACATGGTTCCCGCCGTCCCGGACCGCGAGTTCGACCTGGTCGTCAGTCTCTTCACCCTGCCGGGCCACGGCCCGCACCCCTCCGTCGAGCACGTGATCGCCGAGATTCCGGACGGTCCCCTCACCCCGGACCAGATCCACTCCGTCCAGCAGGCCGCCGACCGCGCCGTACGGGCGGTCCAGTCCGGCAGCACGGTCCTGGTCCGCTGCCACTCGGGCTACAACCGCTCCGGCCTGGTCACCGCCCAAGCACTGATGGACCTCGACGCCCACGGCCCCGCCACCGCGATCGACCTCATCCGCGCCAGACGATCACCCTGGGCCTTCAGCAACGAGACCTTCGTCCAGTACCTCACCGCCGGCCTCGACACCGCCCGCCTCCTCACCGGCCTCCAGGCCCCCACATGATCGACTCACTCTCCGTACCCCTCCCGCTGCACCCCGCCCACCAGCGAATACGCAGGTGAAACCCACCCCGGATCCTTGGTATGGTTATCCACGTCGCCCAGGGCAACGCCCCGGACGCGACGAAACACCTGGTCCGGGTGGCGGAATGGCAGACGCGCTAGCTTGAGGTGCTAGTGCCCTTTATCGGGCGTGGGGGTTCAAGTCCCCCCTCGGACACACACTCCAACGATACGCATGCGAGGGCCTCGACCTGACGGTCGCGGTCCTCGTCGCGTTTTCGTAGCTGACGGTGATGCCCAGGGCTTCGTAGAGTGCGGCTTAGCCTTGGCTTCGGCGCTCTGCAGCCGCTCTGCGACATCTCCGAGGTCTTTCGCGTCTCGATGATCTCTCTCCGTGAGTGGCCCTTCGATTCCGCGCGTAGCTTCCTCCCCGGGGGCGGTGACACTCTGCGCTCGGCCTCTGCGAGTCTCGTGAGGGAGGCGAGCGCTTCTTGTGTCCTCCCCGGTTGGCCGGCCCGGTCATCTTCGCTGGGGAGGACGGCGGTGGCCGACCGCTGGTACTGCAGGATCTTCGGGCAGTTGAGGTGATCGAGTGACGCGAAGCGCCGTTATTCAGACATCATCGACTGTATGCAGAAGCTCGAAGCGCACGAGATGCCCTTGCACAAGGTGTTCAGCAGTGATTACGACTTCCAGATCCCCGATTACCAGCGTCCATACGCATGGCAGGAGGAGCAAGCGGTCCAGCTGCTGACGGACCTACGGGAAGCTCTGGACAGGAGGACGGACGAGCCGTACTTCCTCGGGTCCATCGTGCTCGTCAAGAGCAGTGGAGTCCCGAAGGCTGACGTCATTGACGGCCAGCAGCGCCTCACAACCCTGACGATCATCCTTTCGGTCCTGCGTGACCTCACGGCGGAGCCCGAACTTCGCGACGAGTTGGACCGGTTGGTGATGGAACCTGGTGCCAAGATCCGCGGACTGGCCCCGAGGCCCCGGCTCACCCTGCGCAGTCGCGACGCTGACTTCTTCGAGAAGTTCGTTCAGACCAAGGGCGCGGTGGACACCCTGCTCACTCTGAAGGAGGAGGCCTTGCGCACGGATGCGCAGAAGGCCGTTCTCCGTAACGCCACCGTTCTGCACCACAGTCTCACCGAGCTGAGCGAGGAAAGCCGCCTCGAGCTGGCGCAGATGCTCGCAGGCCGGACCTTCTTGGTTGTCGTCAGCACTCCCGACCTCGAGAGCGCGCACCGCATCTTCAGCGTGATGAACTCCCGCGGCCTGGACCTGTCACCGACGGACATCTTCAAGTCACAGATCATCGGTGATCTTGACGCCGAGGCGTCCGAAGCGTGTGCCATCGTGTGGGAGGACGCAGAGGAGATGCTGGGGCGGGACGGCTTCGCCGAGCTCTTCCTGCACCTACGGATGATTTACGCCAAGAAGCGAGGAGAGCAGGAACTGCTGAAGGAGTTCCCCGAACAGGTGCTCAGCCGCTACCTGCCCGACGGGGCCGAGGTCTTCGTCAACGAGGTGCTACAGCCCTACGCCGAGGCATACGCTCAGATCCGGGAGGCTCGCTATGAAGCCGCCGTCGGCGCCGAGTCGGTGAACGCTTGGTTCAGGAGGCTCCAGCAGCTGGACAACAACGACTGGCGCCCTCCGGCTCTGTGGGCACTGCGTCACCACGACGGTGACGTTGAGTGGCTCAACGCCTTCATGCGTGCCCTGGAGCGGTTGGCCGCCAGTATGTTCGTCCGCCGCGTCTACACGACACCCCGCGTCACACGCTACGCGGAGCTGCTCCGCCAACTCGATGACCGCCAAGGCCTCGACTCCCCGGCTCTCGAGTTGAAGGACGACGAGAAGAGGGATACCAAGGCAAGGCTCGACGGTGATCTCTATCTGGTCGGCAAGATCCGCAAGTACGTCCTGCTCCGTCTCGACGAGTTGCTGGCTCGTGGCCAGGGTGTGACCTACGACCATCCCCTCATCACCGTTGAACACGTCCTGCCGCAGAACCCGAAGGCGAACTCGCAGTGGGTCGAGCTGTTCGACGAGGAGCAGCGTACGCACTGGACACACCGCTTGGGCAACCTCGTACTGCTCAACCGCGCCAAAAATTCAGCGGCGCAGAATTACGATTTCGCCCTCAAGAAGGCCAAGTACTTCACCGGTCGTGGGGGAGTGGTCCCTTTCGCTTTGACCAGCCAGGTACTCCAGCACAGTGAATGGACCCCCGCAGTACTCAAGGCCAGGCAGGACGAACTCATGGGGGTGCTGTCCAAGGAGTGGTGCTTGTGATTTCCGGACAGCTCCCGGGTGCGTCCGGAAGCGTCCTGGCCTCACGTGCTCGACACGGTGATTTTCTGGCGAAAGCTCACCAACCGGGATAGTGCTCGGACCAGTAAGGGTCCCACCCCGAGCTGTACCCGTCGCCGGCGGGCGAGTCGGCGAATTGAGTGAACAGGTCGCCGGCCAACCGATCCAGGGCCCATACGAGTTCGTGGCGGCTGACCAGGTCGACAGGCAGTGCCTCGAAGCCGTGCGCCGCGCCGAGCAGTGCGCCGGTCACGCAGGCGACGGAGTCCCCGTCCGGTGCTCCGGCCGCGAAGCGCAGGGCGGCGGCGACCTGGTCCCGGCCGGAGAAGGAGGCGGCCGCGTAGACGCCCCCGAGCAGGGCCGACGGGGCGGTCGCGTCCGGGGCGAGCTTCGCGAGCCGTCCTGGGTCGGCGGGATGGGCCTCGGTGCTCTGCAGCGCGGTCTCGAGCTGGTCCAGCTCATGGCCGGTCAGGCAGCCGTCGGCCTTGACGAGCCCTCGGATGCCGGCCCACAGCGCTTCCCGCACCCCGCCCCGCTGGTTGTAGGCGGATTCGCCGGCGTGAATCAGACAGTGGCCGACCAGCACGACCGCGTGGACGGTGGCGGACTGGGCCGCCTGGTCCCCGTGGGTCAGACCCGCGATCTCCCGAGCCAGCTCGGCCGACGTACCCAGACCCTTGGCAGCGTGGACGACGGCGACGGGGAGAGTACGGGTGAGCGCGTGACACCCGCGGCTGGCCGTCGGGGCACCATGCTTGATCTTGGACAGCGCCTTTACGGTCGAGGGCGCCGAACCGCGCCGCTCGGCCAACGCGGGCACCTGGGCGAGCCATCCGTCCGGCCACACCTTCTCGCCGTGGGCCCACCGCTTCCGCATCCGGTCGACCTCGAGTCCCTGCAGAGCCATCCACCGACTGTAGGCGTGCCACACCACGGACGGCGGGTGACAGACGCCTCGCATCTCGCCGCGTATCCACGCCCGGATGGTGCCTTCGGCGGTGAAGCAGGCCAGCTGAGTGCTCACACCGGCCCGTAGAGGCCCCTCGTCGGGCAGCTTTCCGCCCGCAGCGCCGAGCGTGTCGCCCAGTGCGAGCCCAAGCATCATTCCGCGGACCCGGGAAGCCGCGTCCTTCCGCCGCACGAACTGCGTGGGCTCCACCGGCTCCAGATCCAGCAGTTCCTGCCGCTGCCCGGGAGCGGTGTCACGCGAGGTGACGGCCCGCTCGGTCGCCGATCGCCCGAGCGCGGCGTATCCGGCGGTCAACTCGTGCACCGCCTCCTGCATCTCCGGGTGGTACGACAGTGTCCAGCCGGCGTGCAGCGCATCGCGCAGGTCGTTCAGCGCGGACGTGGAGTCGGTGCCGGTGGCCAGGCAGCTGTACAGCGCCGCCACGGCCGGCGTACGGCTCTGCCCGGCGAGGCAGTGGAGCAGGACCCGCTTGCCCTCCTCGCGCAGCCGCAACACCTGGCGGGCGGCCTGGTCCAGTACGTAATGGAGGTTGGCGTTCTCTCCCTGGCTGTCCACCAGCCAGACACGAACATGCTCGACGTCGTTGCCGGGCAGCACCGGGTCCGTGCCGACGCGGCACAGCGAGACCACGGCGTCGACGGAGACCGGCTCGGCCCCCTGGGCCAGGGCCAGGTTCCCCAGCACCACCCCGGAATCGTGCGGGTGGGGGACGGCGAAAGCGGTGTGAGCGCCCTCGGGCATCCGCGGCACCGAGGGCCACCCCTGCGAGTCGTCGGCGCCGCCCCTGGCGGTGCGGACCGCGAGCCCGATCAGGTCGGGCGCGGTGAGGCCGGGCCATCCGTTCACGTCCTGCTGCCACTGCAGCGGAATGCCCGAGCAGCCCCAGCGCGCGCCGAGCAGGGCGCCCGCGATTGCCGCGACGGTGTCGGTGTCGTTGCCGGCCCGCACCGCCGTCTCCAGCGCCAGGCCGAAGTGCTGGGCGGGGAAGCTGCCCTTGCCGGGATCCAGCTCCGGCACGGGAGTACGAGTGATCGCCGACCAAGCGGCCTGGAGCGCGTGGACGACCCAGCCGTTGCTGGAGAAGTGGTGCGGCGGATGGGCCTCCGCCTCGTCCAGCCGGAGCGCCCACATCTCACGGCGCTCGGCCGGTATCAGCTCCAGTCCGGCGCGCACGCCGTCGAAGGTGCCCTCCAGCACCGCGGTGCGAATCCCGGAGCACCACAGCACGCACGCGTCGGCACAGTCCGGGTCGGGGTGCGTGAGCGCGCTGACCGCGACGGCGGCCTCGGCCATCGCGGCGGCGTCACCGGGGTGAGTGAGCGCGACGATGCCGGTCCGCATGAGCGAGCCGTTCCCGGCACTGTTCTTGTGGGCGGCGGTGTGGAGACGGGCCGCCTCGAGCAGCGCCTTGCCCGGTGCGCCGGACGCGCCACGGACGGCGCCGAGGACCGCGCGGGTCTGATTGCCGACGTCACTGGCGCCGCCGCGCAGCCACTCCAGGAAGTTGACGGTGATCGCGTCGAGCGCCTCCGGGGTACGCAGGTCCGTTCCCTCGGCCGCGACCTTGGCGATGCAAACCTGCATCTGCGTGTCGTCGGAGTACTCACCCGGCTTGTACGGCCCCAGACCGCCACCGATCATCCGCGGCGGCTGGTCCTCACCGAGCGTCGCCGACCCGAACTCGTACGGCACGCCCAACGCGTCGCCCACGGCAGCACCCAGGAGTACACCGGCGGCCCGGTCTGTGGCTCTGACGTCCAGGCGGGACGGGGGGACATGGGGCATGAGGCTCTCCAACAGGGATGACCGCCGACGGCATTGCGCGTGTGTGTGGTGGCAGCAGTCGACGCGTTGAGCGGCGGGAGGGCCTTCGGAGTCGACGTGGCGTCAGCTTGGCAGCCCTCACGGTTCTCGTCAAGATGACAGTAAGTGGAGGTCGGCGGATGGCTGGACGTGGCGCGCGGTCGCCAGGCCCTCGAGGACGGCGTGTTCCGCAACGGAACGGTCGGCAATGGGATGAGGGCCGGTGTCGGTTACCGGACCTCCGTCGAGACCGGCGACAGGTAGAAGAGGCACTGAGCAGGGTTGAACTCGACCACCTCGGCGACGAAGCGGAACTTGTCGCCGACACCGATGGTGGGCGGGATGTCCTTGCCGGTCAGGTTCAGGTCGCCGGTGTTGACGTTCTCGTACTTGAAGCCGGGGCCGTCCGTTGGATGTGCAATCTCGGCATCAGTGCCCAGGAGGAAGTCGTAGCGGGTCTCGTAGTCACCGTAGGGGGCCATGTGCCTGATCGAGCCGTCGAAGGCGACCCTCTGCCCCTCGTGCTTGGCCGCGAAGTCCACGTTCTCGTCGCCGCACGAGTCTGCTTTCAACAGCGCCGCGAATTCAGGGTTGTTCTGGGCCGTGATCACCTCAGAGGCAGTCGGCTCTGCCGCTGGCGGCGTCGGCGTTGAGGACGGGGCCGGGCTCGCGACCGTGGAATCGGCTGACGCGGCCTCCTCCTCGTCTCCGTCGCCGAGCGCGACGCCGGTGCCGATGACGGCGGCGAGGAGCACGAATGCCGCCGCCCCGGCCCCGATCAGAGACCACGGCAGCGGCTTCTTCGGCCGACGGAAGTTGAGGGTGGTGCGCAAGGTGCCCGGACGCTGCTCGACAAGCTCCCAGCCGTCTTTCTGCATCCGCGAGGTCACCAGACCATCGGTGCCGCGAACTGTCTGCACAGTCCTGTACTCGTACTTGATCTCATCTGCCATGCTGCTCCCCCACCCCTGAAATAGCCGGTCGAACCAACCGCTTCCTGCGTCCCTCGCTGCGGCGACTGCGCGTCCAGCCTCAACGACTTGCTGATCATCCCAGAAGCTGTTGCCGGCGAACTGATCAGTCAGTCGCTGCCGAGGGAGAAGGCGAGACCGCCGGCGCGGAGGTCCTCCTCGGTCTGCGTGAGGCCGCCGCGATGGGATACCTCGACCGTGTAGAACTTCGAGCCCGGCGTGATGTCGTCGACGGTGAACGCGAACTCGCAGCCCGCCTCCGTCTTCTCGCCGAACAGCAGCATGCCCATCGCGACGAGAGTGCCGTCCGCATCCGTGACGGTGACCTGCGTTCCCAGATGGATGTCGTCGTAGCCACCCGTTCCCGAGCAGACGTCCCCGATCTTCACTCCCGCGCCGGCGTTCGTGACGGTGAGCGTGCCGTCGGTGCTGAACGGCGTCGACGTTTCCTCCGCGTCCTTGGCTTTCTCATCCTGGCCGGCCGCCGTAGGAGGGCTGGTCTGCGAGCCCTTGGTGGCAGTTCCCCCTTCGGCCTCACTGGTCCCGGTCAGGGCCACGAGCATCCAGCACAGTCCCACAGCGGCGGCACCCATCCCGGCGCCGACGGCCATGGCGGCGTTTCGCGACAGGCTCGCCCAGCGCGAGACGGGAGCCGGACCCGGCGGTTGCTCCGGCAAGGGGGGCACGGGCGGCAGGGGCTGAGCATCCGGCTGCGGCTCGGGCTCTGGCTGCTGGGGCTCGGGCGCTTGCTGCTCCGGTGCGGACATCTCGAGGGCTTCCTCTCGGGTGCGGGTGGAAAGGGGAGGGAGATTCGGGCGGGAGATTCGGGCGGGAGCGCGTGGCGCGCAGGGGTGGCCCGGTAGTCGGGCGGGCCGCCCCTGCGGCCTTCCGCCGCATCCCCCCACGAGCGCGGCGGAGCTTGTGGCGGCTGCCGGAGCGTCAGCCGACCTTGGTCCACTTCTGGCAGCCGTTGGTCTCGAAGTACTCGCCCTTGTTGAGCGTCACCCGGCCCTGGCCCTGCAGGTTCTGGTTGGCGATGATCGCGTCGAACTCACCGGACGCGTCCTTGTGGCGGGCCCAGTAGCAGTTGTCGACGAAGCCGCTCTTGTCAGGACCGGCCGTCTTGTAGGTGCCGGCCTTCATGTCCTCGCCCACCAGGTACTGCCCGTCCCCCGGAACGCTGGCGGGCGGGCCCGGCTTCTTGCTCGGCTTCGGGGGCTTGGTGGGCTTCGGCTTGGCCGTCTCGGTGACGGTCACGGCCGGCTCCGGCTTCGCGTCAGCCGTTTCGGTCACGGTGACCCGCGGCGCGGGCTTGGCCGCGCTGGCCTTGCCCCTCGAGTCGCTCTCGCCGTCGCTGCCCATCCCTATGCCGATCATCAGGGCGAGGAACGCCGTGCCGCCATGGGTGAACCACTTCTTGCGGGTCGACGGCTTCTTCGGTGGCATCGGCGGCTGCTGCCCTGGCCAACCGGGCGAGGTGTACGGACCCGCCTGCGGCGGCGGTACGGCGCCTGCCCCCGACGTGGTGTGGGTGGACGCCCACTGCGGTCCGTCGGGCGGTGTCGGGAACGTTTGGCTCATCGAGGGAACCCTCCGGGCTGGTGTGGACGCCGTGGCGCTTGGTCCCCACAAGGTGCCTGCGATTCCCGATTGCGGCCTCAGGCTTACCTGATAACCCCTATTATCAGAACCGCTTCGATTGAGCGAAGATCATCACGGTACAGTGCTCACGCCTGCCCGAATCAACCGAGGGGCGGCCCTGATGCCGGGATCTCGAGCCGGCCGGAAAGCGTGCACAGGGGAGGGGGAGCGCCGACAGTGCAGACAGCGCCCGAAGCCATCCTGCCCGAATCGCCGGCCTGGCGGATCACCTACGCCGAGATCGCCGCCCTTGCGCAGGTCAAGCGGCCCGTCCCCACGACCTGGGCCCGCCGCCACGCCGACTTCCCCGAGCCCATCGCCCAGGAGGACGGACGTCCCCTCTTCGACGCCCGTGCCGTCGTCGACTGGCTGACGGCCACCGGCCGCGGCAACACCGACCCCGGCCGCCTACGCGCCGAGCTCGCCCTGCACACCCTCGCCGCCTGGCGCACCCCGGCCCTGCCCGGGCCTGTCCTGATCGGCGCGCTGACCGCCCTGATCTGCCTGCACCAGCAGCTCGACGCCCCGGTCGCCGACGGCCGCCCCTGGCAGAGCCTCCTCGATCGGGCCGCCGACCTCGACCACGAGGACTCCTTCCTCCTCTCCGAACTGCGCGCTCTCCCCGATCCCGAGCACACCGGCCCGGCCCTCGCGGAGCTGGCCGACGAGCTGGTCGAGGCCGCCTACACCCCGCTGCAGGCCTTCGACTGGATCCTCCAGGCCTGCCCCCGTCTCGGCTGCCGCGACCTGAACGCCGACGAACCCGCCCCCACGGTGGTCCGGGCGCTCGCAGCAGTCTCCGGCGTCCCCACCCTCGCCGAGGGCTCCACGATCGCCGTCCCGCATGCCCGGACCGGCGAGCTGCTCGCCGCCCTCCGCGACAAGGCCGCCGATGACGCCGGTCACTTCTACGTTGCCGCCGACCCCGACCCGGACCGCGTCCGGCTCGTCCGACGGCGCATGCTGGTCCGCGACGTGTACGAGTTCCAGCTCGAGGTCGCCCAGGGCGAGTACCTGGACGCCGACGAGGGGGACTGGGGCAGCCCCGACCTCCTCCTGTGCGCCCTGCCCTACGAGGCGGCCGAATCCCGCGACCCCAAGGCCGTCCTGGACCAGGTCCACGCCCTGACCGACTACCTGGACATCGGCGCCACCGCCGTCGTGCTCGGCCCGGCGGACGTCCTCACCGGACCGCTCGACCGTCACGGCGACGCCGACCGCCTGCGCCGGTCCTTCCTGGAGCCCGGCCTCCTCAAGGCCGCGATCAGCCTCCCCGACGGCGTCTTCCCGTCCCGTCCCGGCTACCGCACCGCCGTTTGGGTCCTCGCCCGCGTTGCCAAGGAAGAGCGCACCGGCCTCGTCCTCCTCGCCGACTACTCCGCCCAGCCGCTCACCGAACCGGTCCTCGACCGTCTGGCCGAGGACATCGCCATCTGGCGCGCAGCCGGCTGGAAAGCCGACCCGCGCCACGAGCCCCGGCACGCCGCCATCGTCCGCGCCGCCGACCTCGACGGCCGGCCCGGCACCCCCTTCACCCCGCAGCACCGCACCCGCGCGACCCGGCACACCCGGACCGTCGCCGAACGCCCGGCAGTCATCGCCGACCTCGAGCGCCGTCTCACCGAACTGCACGAGCGTGCGCAGGCCCGTGCCCCGCACCCCGCCGCCCAGGCGGTGATGCGCCCGGAGAGCGACCCGGTCCGCCGCACCACCGTCATGCAACTCCTGCACGCCCGACGCCTCCGCCGCCGCCCGGGCCACCGCTTCGCCGCCGAGCACCTCACCGAGCGCGGCCACTACACGGTGCTGACCCCGGAGGAAGTCCTCGGCACGGCACGCGTCGGCGGCCGCCGGCTCGACCGTGGCGTGCTGCTCACCGCCTACGAGCACGCCCAGTTCACCGAGCCGGGGGACCTCGTCGTCACCGCGCACCCGCGGTTCGGGGTGTACGTCGACATGGAGGGCACCTCCCTGGTCGCCGCCCCGGCCCGCATCCTCCGAGTCCACCCCGACGCGGACCCGCCCGTGCGGCCCCGGGTGCTGGCCGCGCAGCTGCGCGCGGCCGCCGCGGAGCACGCCCGCACCAGCGGGGCGGTGCGCGCGTCCCGCGCCATCGAGGACCTCCTCATCCCCGACCTGAGCGCGGCGGAGGCCGACCTCTACGAGACGGTTCTGGCCCAGATCGAGGGCCGGGCGGCCCTGCTGCGTGAGCAGACCGCCGCCCTCGACGACCTGTCCCGGGTGCTGGCCGCCGGCATGGCCGACGGCACGCTCACCGTTCAGCACCTGCCCGAAGTTTCTGCTGACATCCACTGAAGGAGACGGCCCACCCGATGCCTCCCCGTAAGAAGAAGCCCACCGACCAGGCGGAGCTGTTCACAGCCTCCACCCCCAAGGAGATCCAGGACCTCCTCTGGAAGGCGGCCGACAAGCTCCGCGGCTCCATCGACGCCGCCCAGTACAAGGAGTTCGTCCTCGGCCTGATCTTCCTCAAGTACGTTTCCGACGCCTTCGAGGAGCGCCGCAACCAGCTCGCCAAGGAGCTCACCGAGGAGGGCATCGCCGAGGACCGCCTCGACGACTTCCTCGAAGACCGCGACGAGTACACCGGCGCCCACGTCTTCTGGGTCCCGGAGAACGCCCGCTGGTCCTGGATCGCCACCCACGCCAAGGCGCAGGGCGTCGGCAAGCTCCTTGACGATGCGATGGACGCCATCATGCGGGAGAACGCGTCCCTGACGGGCGTCCTCCCGAAGATCTTCAACCAGGACCGCGTCGACCAGAAGCGCCTCGGTGAGCTCGTCGACCTCATCAGCGACGCGCGCTTCGGCGGCAGCGAGGACAAGCCGGCCCAGGACCTTCTCGGGGAGGTCTACGAGTACTTCCTCGGCAACTTCGCCCGCGCGGAGGGCAAGCGTGGCGGCGAGTTCTACACGCCGAGCTCCGTGGTCCGCCTGATCGTCGAGATCCTCGAGCCTTACGAGGGGCGGGTCTACGACCCGGCCTGCGGCTCGGGCGGCATGTTCATCCAGGCCGCCAAGTTCATCGAGGCCCACCGCGGCCGCGGCCACAAGAGCGACCTCTCCATCTACGGCCAGGAGCTCAACGAGCGCACCTGGCGCCTTGCCAAGATGAACCTCGCCATCCACGGCATCGACGGCAACCTCTCCTCCCGCTGGGGCGACACCTTCGCCGACGACAAGCACGCGGACCTCAAGGCCGACTTCGTCATGGCCAACCCGCCCTTCAACGTCAAGGACTGGCACCGGGACGAGTCCGACCCCAGGTGGAAGTACGGCACCCCGCCGAAGAACAACGCCAACTACGCGTGGCTCCAGCACATGATCTCCAAGCTGGGCGAGAAGGGCACGGCCGGCGTCGTGCTGGCCAACGGCTCCATGAGCTCGCAGTCCAGCGGCGAGGGCGAGATCAGGCAGGCCCTGATCGAGGCTGACCTGGTGGCCTGCATGGTGGCGTTGCCTCCGCAACTCTTCCGTACGACGCAGATTCCGGCGTGCCTGTGGTTCCTCTCCAAGGACAAGTCCCCGCAGGGCCCACGGCGGTTGGACGATCGGCGCGGCGAGATCCTCTTCATCGACGCTCGGGGCATGGGCGAGATGGCCGACCGCACGGAGCGGATCCTTCCGGAGACCGACCTCAGGAAGATCGCGGACACGTACCACGCATGGCGCGGCACGGCGTCGGCACGTGAGGCTGGGCTGTCATACGAGGACACGCCCGGCTTTTGTTACTCGTCCGACCTTGAAAGGGTGCGGGAGCACGGGTATGTGCTGACGCCTGGGCGGTACGTGGGGGCCGTTGAGAGTGAGGGTGAGGATGCGGAAGCCGTGGCAGAGCGGATCAGCAAGCTGACTGCGGAGTTGTACGAACTTTTCGGTCAATCTGATGACTTGCAGCGAACGGTGCGCGAGCAGTTGGGGAGGACCCATGCCTGAGTGGCAGCGCCGCCAGCTTGGTGATCTGTGTACCCGACTCACCGTGGGGCATGTCGGGCCCATGGCTTCCCGTTACAAATCCTCAGGTATCCCCTTCCTGAGATCTCTGAACATCAAGCGCGGCCGGGTTGATCTCTCTGCCGTCAAATATATCGATGAGAAGTTTCATTCCGAGCTGGCTAAATCCCAGATCAAGCCTGGGGATCTCGCTATCGTTCGCACGGGCGAGCCGGGAGTAGCGGCGATAATTCCCGACACATTGCCGGTAGCGAACTGCTCTGACCTGGTGATTGCCACACCAAAACCGGATGTTGACGGACGCTTCCTCTGTTACGCCATCAATGAGACGGCGCAAGATTTCGTGAAGGCGCATACGGTCGGAGCTGTTCAGCAGCACTTCAATGTAAAATCCGCGAAAGTTCTTGAGATCAATCTACCCCCACTGCATACCCAGCGGGCGATCAGTGAACTTCTCGGAGCGCTGGATAACAAAATCGCCGTCAACGAGCGCATCGCCAGGAAGGCCGACGAGCTATCCCGAGAGATATTCCAGCAGGCCTTGCTGGCTTCTCCGGCTAACTTTACGGACTGCGCCTTGTCCGAGGCTGCGGAATTCATTAACGGTCGCGCCTTCACCAAGGATGCCACCGGAACCGGTCGCATGGTGATCAGGATCGCAGAGATCAATAGCGGTCCTGGAGCCTCCACCGTGTATAACGATATCGAAGTTCCGGACAAGCATATCGCGCGACCGGGTGACGTCCTTTTCGCCTGGTCCGGCTCGCTGACGGTGGCCCGGTGGTACCGCCCCGAGGCCATCATTAATCAGCACATTTTCAAGTGCATTCCTAGGGTTGGGTATCCAGACTGGCTCGTAAGCCAGCTCTTGCACGGGAAGATCGATGAATTCCGCGCCATTGCCGCGGGCAAGGCGACCACCATGGGACACATTCAGCGTAAACACCTGGATGATCCCGTCAGTGTCCCTGAGTCCGAAGAACTAGTCTCGCTGGACAGGCAAATCTCCCCTCTCTGGGACAGTGCCCTGCTTGCAGAACGCGAGTCCCTCACCCTCGCCACTCTCCGCGACACCATCCTCCCCCAATTGATGTCCGGCCGACTCCGTGTCAAGACCGCCGAGAAAATTGTCGAGGACGCCACGTGACGACGCACTACGACGGCGGCAGAACCCACCGTCGCCCCACCGAAGCCGACTGGGAACTGCTCGCTCTCGACGAACTCGTTGAGTTGGACTGGCCGAAGGCCCCCGGCAACGAGTTCGCTCCCGGCTCCGGCCACCGGAAGTCCTGGGACGATCTCATCCTCTATCCCGACCTCCATGAGGCCGTCGAGCGCCTGAACCCCGGTCTCCCCGCAGACGTCGTCCGCGAGGCGGTCACGGTCGCGGCAACCCCCGCCTCCCAGGACACCTACGAGGAGAACCGCACCGCCCACCGTCTCCTCACCACCGGCATCCGCTCCGTCACCTACACCGACAACTTCGGCGCCGAGCACACCCCTACCATCCGCCTGGTCGACCTGGCCGACCCGGACGCGAACACCTACCGCGCCCTGAACCAGGTCACCGTCATCGACGGCGAGAAGAACCGCCGCTTCGACGTGGTCCTCTACATCAACGGCCTCCCCCTCGCCGTCCTGGAGCTCAAGCGCGCCGGCGACGAGGACGCGACGCTCCAGACGGCGCACTCCCAGGTGTCCCGCTACGTCGAGGAATTCCCGACCGCGTTCCGTCACAACGCGGTCGTCCTCCTCTCCGACGGCATCACCGCCAAGTACGGCACCCCGTTCACCCCCTACGAGCACTTCGCCCCGTGGAACACCGACGAGTGGGGCGCCCGCGTCGACCCGCTCACCGCGGACGGCTTCGCGGAGTCCGGGCAGAACTTGGCCATCCATGGCCTCTTCACCCAGTCCCGGTTTCTCGAGCTGGTCAGCTCGTTCATCAACTTTGTCCCCTCGAAGCGGATGAAGCGGATCGCGAAGCCGCACCAGTACCACGCCGTCGTCCGCGCCGCCGAAGCCGTCCGTACCGCCGCGGCCAGCGACGGCCGGGCGGGAGTCGTCTGGCACACCCAGGGGTCCGGGAAGTCGGAGGAGATGGTCCTCACCACCACCATGGTGATGAAGGACCCCGCCCTGCTGAACCCGACCGTGGTCGTCGTCACCGACCGCAACGACCTCGACGACCAGCTCTACTCCACCTTCCAGGAGAGCGAGATTCTCCCGGAAGCACCCCGCCAGGTCCTGACCCGCGCCGAACTGAGGGAGGAGCTCGCGGCGAAGAGGACGGGAGGGATCCTCTTCACCACGCTCCAGAAGTTCGGCAAGACGAAGGAGGAGCGGGAGTCGGGCACCGATCACCCGATGCTCTCCGAGCGCCGGAACATCGTCGTGATCGTCGACGAGGCCCACCGCAGCCACTACGACGACCTCAACGGCCTCGCCCGTCACCTGCGCGACGCGCTCCCGCACGCCACGCTGCTCGCCTTCACCGGTACCCCCATCTCGGAGGCCGACCGGAACACCCGCGAGGTCTTCGGCGACTACATCGACGTTTACGACCTCAAGCGGGCCGCCGACGACGGCGCGACCGTGAAGGTCTACCACGAGAGCCGTGTCATCCAGCTCGTGCTGGACCGCGAGATCGACCCGGACAAGATCGACGAAGAGGCCGACCGCATCACCGAGGGCCTCGACGACACCGAACGCCGCAACGTCGAGCAGGCCGTCGCCACCATGAACGCCATGTACGGTGCGCCGGCCCGTATACGGGACCTCGCGGCCGACCTGGTCGAGCACTGGGAGGCCCGCCGCGAGCGGATGAAGCCGTTCGTCGGTGCCTCCGAGACCGGCGGCGCCCCTGGCAAGGCGATGGTGGTCTGCGCGACCCGGGAGATCTGCGTCCGCGTCTACGACGCCCTGCGCGAGCTGCGCCCCGAGTGGCACAGCGACGAGTTCGACAAGGGCGTTATGAAGATCGTCTTCTCCTCGGACACCCGCAAGGACTCTCCCGAGCTCCTCGCCCACGCTCTGCGCGACAGCCGCCGCAAGGCGGTCATCAACCGGGCGAAGAACCCCGAGGACGAGCTCGAGCTGCTCATCGTCAACAACATGCTGCTCACCGGCTTCGACGCCCCGCCGATCCACACCATGTACCTGGACCGGCCGCTCAAGGGCGCCAACCTGATGCAGGCCCTCGCCCGCGTCAACCGCCGCTTCCGCCGCAAGGAGGACGGCCTCCTCGTCGGCTACGCGCCGCTGACCGAGAACCTGCAGAAGGCCATCGCCGAGTACACGGACGCCGACCAGCGTGACCGCACGCTTGGTCAGGACGTCGAGCGGGCCCTGGACGAGCTGCGCAACGAGTACGACATCATCACCGGTATTCTCCGCGGCTTCGGCTGGGAGGCCCTGCTTGACCGGCCCGGCAACAAGGCCTTCGTCGACGCGGCCCTGCGCACCGCGAACTACCTGCGGGACCCGGTCACCCCTGGCAACAACCCCGAGCAGCTCGACGACCCCCGCCAGACGCTGGGGTGCCGCTTCCGCGATCACGCCTATCGGCTCGAGCGGTTCTGGGCACTGGCCGGCAGCTCCAAGGATGTCGGCGACCGCTTCGCGGACCAGCCCGCCTGGAAGCGGCACATCCAGTTCTTCGTCGAGGTCCGCGCCTACATGGCCAAGCTGGACGCCATGGAGCGCGAGGCCCGCGGACTGCCGGTGGCCCGTGACATCGAGCTGTACCTGTCCCAGCTCACGTCCTCGGTCGTCGAGACCAGCGGCGTGACCGACCTCTTCGCCGAGGCCGGCCTCGAGACCGCCGACCTGACCCACCTCAACGATGCGCTCGTCGCTCAGCTGCAGAAGAGCGACACCCCGCACCTCGCGGCTGAAGCGCTCCGGCGCCTCGTCGAACGCAAGATGCGTGAGGTCACCCAGCACAACATCGTTCGGCAGACCAGGTTCTCGGAGCGCCTCCAGGACCTGATGGTCAAGTACATGCGCCAGCAGTACACCAGCGCCGAGCTCATCGCGAAGCTGGTCGAGATGGCCAAGGAGGTCGCCGCCGACGCCCGCCGCGGCGAGAAGTTCGACCCGCCGCTGAACTGGCGCGAGCTCGCCTTCTACGACGCGGTCGCCGACCACGGCACGGCACGTGCCGTGATGGGCGACGAGGTCCTGGCCGGCATCGCCCGCGACCTCGTCACCGAGGTCCGGCGCCAGCTCAAGCCGGACTGGATCGCCCGCGAGTCCGTCCGCGCCCGCCTGCGCAGCACCATCAAGCGGCTCCTGGCCCGCAACAACTACCCGCCGGGCCAGCAGAAGGAGGCCATCGACCTGGTCCTCCGCCAGATGGAGCACTTCGCCAACGAGTGGTCGGTGAAGGGCACGCTGGACAACTGATCCGCAGATGCGAAAGCCTGGCCAACCTGCTCAAGTTGGCCAGGCTTTCGTGACTCGTCAGGTGGGGCAGGAGCTCGTCTCGGCTGAGGCCAGCCCCAGGAAGCCGGCCCAGGCATCGCGCGACACCGTGACCACGGGCCCGCGGGCGGCCTTGGAATCGCGGATGTGCACGGCTGACGTGCCGTCTGCGACTTCTACGCACTGGCCGCCTTCGGCCCCGCTGTAGCTGCTCGTGAACCAACGCAGGTCCGAGGTCGTGATCGAGGACTCATTGGAGCTCATAGTGATCTCAGCAACCCTTCGATGAACGCCAGCGACTCTCGCGGATTGAGTGCTTGCGATCGGATGATCCCATAGCGTGATGCTGCGAGAGCAGCGCGCGGGGGGTCTGATTCCAGGGAACTGGTCCCCTGCGTCTCCGCGTACACGAACTGCTTGCCGTCCTTCCTGACAGCGACGGTGAACGGACCGTCCACGCCGGCGCACTCCGCCGAGGACAGCGGCATCACTTGAAGCTGCACGGTGCGCTCCTGGCCGACCCGCAGCAGGTGTTCCAGTTGCTGTCGCAGGACGTCAGTGCCCCCGTACGGACGCCGCAGGACGGACTCGTCCATCACGAAGCTGAGCAGCGGCGCCGGGTCGCGATCGAGGACCTGCTGGCGAGCCAGGCGTGCCACCACCCGCTGCTCGATGACGTCCTGCTTCAGCGGCGGACGCCGTATCGTGAGCAGCGCGCGCATGTATGCCTCGGTCTGCAGCAGACCGTTGATTACTAGGGTGTCGTAGACCAGGAGTTCCATGGCCTCCTTCTCCAAGGCGGCCATCCCCTGGAAGAAGGTCGGGTACTGCGCCCGTTCCACCTGCTCCTTCCAGAGGCAGAGCAGGCCGTCCGCCCGAAGGACCTCGTCGGCACGCTCGATCGTCCGGGGCGTCGGGATCCTCCTCCCCTGCTCGAAGGCCGCGATGGTGGACGTCGAGTAGCCGAGGCGCTTGCCCAGTTCCTCGCGCTCCATCCCCTCGCGAACGCGCAGCGTCTTCATCGCCCGCCCGAACGCGGTGACAACGCCCTGCCCGGTGTCGCCGTCGGTCTGGCGGCTGACTCCGCTGCCGCTGGCCGGGCCGTCGGCGGACTCCACATCCGTGGTGCCCGCGTCCTCGGTCGTCAGGTCCTCAAGGCCCATGCCCTCCACCTTGTCCACCATCTCCTCCCGTGCCAACGCCCCCGCCCGGAGGCCGTCACGCCGCACAGCGCCTACTCACGCGCACACCCCGCGTACAAGCCGCCCGTGTCACTGCGTCACTACTGGTCACGCTACGCGACGGACGGGAGCGTGGACGGCATGACGACGAAACCCGGCAGCTCCGCCCTTCGTGTCGGCTCGGACGCCGACCAGGCACTCGAGCCCACCCTCGACATGCGTTTCACGTCGACCCCTCGGGGGGCCCGTCTCGCCCGGCGCCTGGCAGCCGTCAGGCTCGACGCCTGCGGCATTCCGTACGGCTCGGACGCCCACGACGCGATCGTTCTGATCGTCGCCGAACTCGCCGCCAACGCCGTACGTCACGGCTGCGTTCCCGGGCGCGACTTCCGCCTGCGCGTCCACGCCCCTGCCAGCAAAACCATCGTCCGCGTCGAGGTGACCGACACCCGCGCCGAATGCCTGCCCCGACGCCCGTCCCCATCACGAGACGCTGACGCGGAGGAGGAGAACGGCCGCGGGCTGATCCTGGTGTCACACCTGGCAAGCGAGTGGGGCTGGCGCCCTCGGCTGAGCGGCCCTGGCAAGACCGTCTGGGCCGACTACGTGATCGCTTGAGTGGCGTGCGTACCCGGAGACTCAAGCCCTTGCACGGCTGTCGAGCAGCACCACGGACTTCACTGCACCAATCGTCCTTTCGCCAGGCTGATCTCCAGCCGCTGCCGCCATCGGTGGTTTCAGACAAGTCTGCGTGGCCAAGGAGCCCGACAGTCCGCGCAAGGAGTGGCGTGCGGACGATCGACCGATGCCCCGTCACCCAGCTCAAAGGACAGCGCTTCACGCACGGCAGTTGCTGCCGGGCAAAGCAGCCCCGAGCGAATCTCGCCACCGGCTACACAAGCGGTGAACGCCCAGCCCGCGTGACTGCTACGACTGATGTGACTGACTGTTCAGGCTGGGCCGGTGCCGGCTAGGTCTCTCGGGGAGGACGTACGGTCGTGGCGTGGGACGAGTGGGCGAAGCTGAAGGCCGAAGCCGCAGCGCGCACGGAGCCGGGGATGCGGCTCAACCAACTGGATGCCCCTGCCGGCGGTGGAGGCGGCACCGGCGGGGAAGACCTGGTCGTTCACGACGATCAGCTGGGAAAGCTCGGCAACATGGCCTTCGAACTGCGCGAGCGCCTGCACCGCGACGGCGACTTCGCCCGCCCTGCCACCTTCCGGGCGTCCGTCGACATGGCCAATGACGGCCTGGACACCGGTTCCGCCCTGACCGAGGTCCACGACGCGTGGAACACCCAGCTCCGCACGCTGCTCGAGGCATGCGCCCACATCTCCAACCACCTGGACTTCTCGCGTACGCAGCACGCCAAGGACGAGGACCACGTGGTGACGGGCATGCGGGACGCGGGCGGCGGGCTGATGTCGGTGTCACGGATCAACGACTACTTCGAATAAGCGCCGGCGAGACGGAGCAACCGACATGGGGGACAAGCTGACCGCGGAAGAGCTGGGCAACCTGCGCCTGGGCACACTGAAGGCCGCGGTGGACGACTGGAAGACCATGCTGCACCGGCTCCAGCTTCTCGCCGACGGCGGCGCAGGTGGAGTGAGCGCGACGGATCTCGCGGCCAGAGCGGAAGCTGCGGAATGGAAGGGCGTCAACGCGGCTGTGTCCCGTGCCTTCGTCACGAAGACCGCTGCTCAGTTCGACGACGCGACAGCCCAGGCAAAGAGCGTGTTGGGCATCCTGAAGGACGTGCACACCCGGCTCGGCAAGCATCAGACGGAGCTGCGTGACCTGACGGATGAGTTGCTGCGTCGCAAGATGATGGTCGCGCCGAGCGGCACGGTCAGTTACGTCGGGCCGTCCAGCCCGGTGGTGGACACGGGAGAGGCTCCCGAGGTCCCTAACCGTGAAGACATCGCCCTGGCGCAGGAGAGGGTCGATCGCATCCTTGGTGACGCCGCGGAGGTGGACCGGATCGCCGCACGTGCGCTGTGTGCCCTCGCAGCCGCCCCGCACGACTTCACCGACAAGGGTGCGAAGACCCTCGCGGAGGCCGACCGGCAGCAGGGCGCAGCCGATGCCGCGAAGTGGGTGAAGGAGATCAAGGCGGGGGGTGTCGAATCGTGGAGCGAGGAGAAGATCGCCCGCTTCAACGCGATGCTCGAGTACCAGCGGGACAACGGCGGCTTCACCGAGCACTTCGCCACCAGCTTGGGAGCCGAGGGAACGCTGCAGTTCTGGCGCGAGCTGGCCGCGCCGTCCACCGGTTCGCGTGACGGTGAGAGTGCCAAGTTGCTGGCCCAGGTGCAGGACAACCTGAGCATGTCGCTGGCCAACGCGACGCACGTCGACAGCCCGGCCATGGATGCCTGGAAGAAGGACCTGATTGCGGCCGGCGGCAAGTCGTTCCCGCTCAGCGGCACGGCTCCGGTGCCACTGGAGACGACGCTGACCTCAACCAACCCGACAGGCTTCCAGATCATGAGCAGCCTGATGCACGAGGGACGGTTCGAGTCAAAGTTCCTGCGGGACTACGGCACAGCGCTGCTCACGAGCGAGCGCGGGGGGAGCGGCCTGGACCCCGACCAGATCTGGCTCGACACCTCGTCGCTCGATTATCCCGAGCCCAAGGCTCTCAGGTCCAACGACCCACTGGTCGGCTATCTGGAGGCACTGGGTCACAATCCCGAGGCGTCGCTCGATTTCTTCCAGGGCAGCACGGGCAAGGGCGATGACAAGCTCGACAACTTCGAGTACCTGATGGGCGACGGCACGGACTCCCGCGAATGGATCAAGACGTTCGACCGCAAGCACATCGGCTACGACAGCCTGGGTCACGCCCTCGAATCGGCGACCCTCGGCTACGGCTACGACGAGTCGGAGCCGAAGATTCCCCCGTTGGATACGGCGGCGCAGAGGGAAGCGCGGGAGGGACGGCTGAATCTCCTCCAGCAGGTAATGGCGACGTATCCCTCGGCAGACGCGGTGGAGAAGCACGACGGCATCGCGGACAGTCTGGGACGCATCGCCGCAGGGCACATCGATTCCCTCAACTACTCCATGGCCAACTTCGGGGACGCCGGGGACCTCGCCGACCGGGACGGGTTCTTCAGGGCGGAACAGAACGGACTGCGCGACCTCGGCGAGGGCTACGCGACCAACTTCCTCAGGGCCGTCGCCGCAGATGAGGACGCCCACGGGTCTCTGGCGGCCGCGCAGCAGATCTATGGTGCCAGCCTGATGGCAAGCCAAGGGGACAACCACACCGCCGTGGTGAACGCCGGCATGCACAGTGTGATGATGCACGGCATGTTCGACGGCGCACGAGCGGAAGCCATCGCCGGCGACTTCGCGGACGAGGAGGAGAAGCAGGCGATGGCCCTCGAGAAGCAGGCCAATTGGCGGGAGTTCGGCGTTGGCGCGTTGGTGGGAGCGACCGTGGGGGTGGGATCGGCAGTGATGGTTCCCGCCGCAGGCGCGGCCGCGATCGCCGTTCCGATCGCCTATGAGACGGCTGGCGGCGCTGCTGAGACGATGATGAGCAACCACATGGTCGACTGGCTCAAGGAGAACGAGTTCAAGAACGATGTGCAGGCCATCGCGTCGGTGCAGAGTGCCCTGTTGTCAGGTCAGGACAGCGCCATGATCCCACTGAAGAACTACATGGATGAGCAGCGCATGCCCTCGGACGACGGCAGAGCGTTGCTGCGCGAGGCGCGCGGCGTGTACAACGACGGCGTTCAGGCGACCGCCACGACCATCGTGAGAGTGGGCTGAGGATGCCGAGGTCCTGGACGAGAACGGCGGTGGCCTCCACCGTCCTGCTGGCCGCCCTCACGGGGTGCGACGGAAGTGGCAACGGTGGCGCGACCACCCCTCGCAAGGCACTGTCGGCCTGTGAAACGTTGATCGGTCGGGAGGGCGTCAAGTGGGCTGAGGCCGCGGCGTCGGTTCCGGTTGAGGAGTTCACCAAGGACCGTCTGGACCTTGCGAAGGCCGAGCGGTGGTACCAGTCGAGTGCCTATGCCTGGGACCCGTCGAAGGCCGAGAAGATGCACCTGTCGATCGACCCTCCCCTGTGTGAGATCGGCCCGGTTGGTGCGAAGGTGGGAGCGCGATCGGTGGAAATCAGTTACGGGGGTTCCATATCCGGGTTCGACAACCTCACATCCGGTTCGGAGCATCTGGGCAAGGGGGTCCAGGTGATCTCCGTGAATCAGGACGTCCGTCTCGTCCTCTGGACGGAAAGGAACGGCGAGACGCAGCGCTCGGTCCACGTCAGGTGCAAGGTTCCTCAGACACCCAAGGGCCAGGAGGACGGCATGCCGCTCCAGGGCATGATGAGTGACTCCTTGACGAACGACCGGGACGACAAGAACCGTCTCACCTATCTTCTGCGTTCCGCCCACGTCGTCGTCGAGGCGTTCGACTGCGAGAACCATCCCACCGTCCCCACGGAACTCCCGGACGGCTGGCAAGCGGAGTGACCCGCCAACAGGATGCGGTCTGACGTCCGTCGGCGCTCCCTTGACCAGAAGTGATCTGGTCAGGATGGACGAGGCCCGTGACCTGGCTCGGGCGCGGGTGCCCGGGAATCGCTGAGCCGACAACGGCGCGTCGGCCCCGCATGTCAGCGTCCGTCCGGAGGGCCTGCCACGAGTCGGGGCAGGCCCTCCGGACTCACTTCACGTTCAGACGGGCGAGGAGAACGCCTCGCCAGTGGCCACCCCGCCCACGGCCTGGCCCGGGATCTCGGCCGGGGCCTCGGCCTTCTCGAGGACCTTCGCGTTGTAGTCCAGCCCCAGCGCGCGCTTGACCTTCTCGACCGCGATGTTCACCGGGCCGCGGTTGGTGGCGACCTTGCCCTCGGCGAGGATCACGTTGCCCTGCCAGATGCCGGCGCTGCGCCGCCAGTCGATCTCGGTGGCCAGGGCCTGGTAGAGCCGCTCGCGCTCGGCGGGGTCGGTCACCGTCTTGTTGATGTCGTGAGCGACCCGGCCGATCACCTGGAGGCCACTGCCGGTCAGGTTAAGGTACTGCTCCCGCAGTTCAGGGATCTGGTTCGCGGCGTCGCCGCTGACGGGGAAGGTGACGATCGTCGTCCACGGCCCCATGTGCCGGCACAGGGCGTCCGTCAGCACGAGGGCCTTGCGGATCTCGTTCTCCTGCTTCGCGGCCGTGCCGATCACCTCGACGCCGCGAGCGGAGACCTGGTCCTCACCGAGCGCCGCGTCGCCGAACAGGATCGCCTTGACCATCTGGCGCACCTGGTTGAGCAGGAAGGCCTTCTGCGACTTCTTGGGCAGCGCCGTCGACGTCATGTCCACGCGCTCGTGGAAGACCGGGGTGCCCTTGACGATGTCGTTGAGGACCCGGTTCATGGGCTCGCGCATGTTGTAGACGGCGAGCATGGAGGCCGGGATCGCCTTGGTCTGGGCGGCGTCCGCGAAATCCTGGTGGATCCGCTCCAGGTCACCCTCGACGACGATCAGGACGGCCATGCTGTCGTTCTCGAAGCGCTCGTTGACGTCGAAGATCCGGGGCACGCCCGCCTTCCCGTCCTGTCCGGTGATGGCGGTCAGGCGGTGCTGGCCGTCGGTGACGGAGAACCGGGTGTTGCTGTAGATCACCAGGAACGCCAGGCTCGGCGCTCCGCTCCACCCGCGGACGACGTGGACGGTGGCCTCGGCGACGTTGAGCGTGACCGGCGGCAGGAAGTAGTCGTCGGGGTTGTTCAGCATGTAGTGGTGGATCGACTTCACGTGGTCCGGGATCTTCGGCCGGTTGTGGGCCTGCGCCGGGTTGCTGCCCTTGGTGGCCGAGTGCATGCGGACCTTGGTCGAGTCCGCGAGGAACAGGAACGGCAGCGCCGTGGAGATCATCGTCCGCTCGCCCTGCTTGAAGATCGTGCAGGGGATGTGGGTAGAGCCGGCCATGGCGATGGACTGGCTCACCGCCTCGGCGAGCGCCTTCTCCACGCTGTCGTGCTCGATGAGGTTGATCTTGGAAGACATGGCGGGTCCTTCCCGGGTGGCGGTGCCGTAGGCGATGACGGCATGACAACTGGCCGCGGATCACCGCGCGTTGTTGCCTCGTCAGCGGCGCGACCTGCTGCGTGAGCAGGCTAAGGCCCTTCAAGCGAGATCACGTAATGTTTTCTCATGTTCCCCTGATAACCCGGGTTATCAAGTGATTGAAGGTATGTTAACTCCCAAGTCTCCTACGGTGCTTTCGTCGACAGGCATCCACCTGACGCTCAGCCACTCCGCCTGTCGGCGCTCGTCCGTTCGCCCATCACCACGGGAGGCATCGCATGACCACGACCGACCCGAGCGCCTCGCTCCCTCTGCCCGACCTGGTCGGGACCCGGCTGGCCGGAGACGCGAAGCTCACCGAGCCGGTGAAGGACCTGGTCCGCCAGGCGCTCGGCGACTCCGACAGCACCGACGCCTCCGCCACGCCCGCCGGCCCCGTCTACCTTGGCAAGGTCAAGGTCACCGGCTTCCGCGGGATCGGCTCGAAGGCGGAGTTGCATCTGCGCCCCGGCCCCGGCGTCACCCTTGTCGTCGGCCCGAACGGGGCCGGCAAGTCGAGCCTCGCCGAGGGCATCGAGACCCTGTTCACCGGCACCAACGCGAGCTGGGCACAGGGCAAGGACCGGGTCGCCAAGTGGCGCAACCTCCACAACGACGAGCGGTCCAGCGTCGAGGCGCAGCTCGTCGTCGGAGACGACCGGTCGCGGAGCACCCTCACCCGTACCTGGGCCGGTGAGACGTTCGCCGACTCCGAGACCGTGTTCAAGCGGCCTGGAAACGACCCCGTTCCTCTCGAGCAGGTCGGCTGGGACGCGGCCATGCGGAACTACCGTCCGTTCCTGTCGTACGTCGACCTCGGCAAAATGATCAACGGCAGGCCGATGGAGATGTACGACAACGTCGCCGCCATCCTCGGCCTCGAGTACCTCAACGAAGCCTCTCAGCGGCTGTCGGCCATGAAGAAGGAGATCGACGCCGTCGAGACGGCGGAAAAGGCGAAGCGGCCGCTCCTTGAACGCGCGCTCAACGCGGTCGGCGACGATGACCGGGCACTCAAGGCCCTCATCGCCATGGACGAGAAGGGCGGTGGCCCCGACTACGCGACCCTCGACGCGCTGATCGCCGGCGTTTCGACGGCCGACGAGGGCCGGCTCTCCGAAGCACGGCGGGAAGCCGAGGCCGAGGCACTGGCGCCCGCTCTCGACGAGGTAACCGCGCGGCTGGACGCCTTGCAGCGGGCCGTCGACGACGTCGAGGCCCTCAAGGGGACCGCCGCCGAGACCGCCAACACTCGCGCCGAACTGCTCACGGCAGCCCTGCGTTTCAGCGAGCGCCACGCCGATGACGTGACCTGCCCGGTCTGTGAGTCGGAGCGGATCCTGGACCGGACGTGGGCCACGCGCGTCGAACGCGAGATCGCCGCGGCGCTCCAGGACGCGGCGGCGGTGCGCAAGGCAGACTCCGACCGGCGCGTCGCCCTGGCCGCCCTGCACGACATGATGATGGTCCCGCCGCAGGTCCCTGTCGCGCTCACCGAGCCGTGGCTGGTGTGGTCCGACTGCCGGAGCGTCAGCGACCCCGCCGAGCTCATCCCGCGTGCACGGCAGGCCGCCGTGACCCTCGCCGACGCCTCCGAGGCCGTCGCGAGGAAGGCGCGCGAGGCGCTGGCCGCCATGGACGAACGCTGGCGCAGGGTCGTTGACCTGCTCGCCGAGTGGGTCAAGCTCTCCCGCGAGGTCCAGGCCGCCAAGCCGCGCAAAACGCAGGTCAACGCCGCGCTGAAGTGGATCAAGGCCCACACCTCGGAGGTCCGTGACAGTCGGGTGGACGCCTTCGGCGACCGTGCTCAGCACATCTGGGGGATGCTCCGCCGGCAGAGCAGTGTCGGCATCAAGAAGCTCGGGCTGCACGGCACCGAGAAGGCCAACATCCGCAAGCTCATCATGGACGTCACCGTCGACGGCACCGAAGCCCCCGCGCTCAGCGTGATGAGCCAGGGCGAGCTGCACTCCCTCGCGCTGTCCCTGTTCCTGCCCCGCGTCGCCACGGCGGACAGCCCGTTCGGGTTCGTCGTCATCGACGACCCGGTGCAGTCCATGGACCTCGCCAAGGTCGACGGCCTGGCCCAGGTGCTCGACGAGCTCGGCCGCGAGCGGCAGGTCGTCGTCTTCACTCACGACACCCGGCTCCCGCACGCCTTCCGCAGCCAGGGGCTGCCGGTGACGGTGCTGAAGGTGGCGCGGGGCGAGCGGTCCAAGGTGAAGGTCGGTACCGAGACCGACCCGGTCAAGGAAGCCATCGACGACGCCATGGCGCTCGCCCAGACCAAGGACTGTCCCGCCGAGGTGCACCGGAACGTCGTACCGTCGCTGTGCCGCGACGCGCTCGAGCGGGCCGTCATCGAGGCGGCCTGGGCGCGCCGGCAGCGGTCGGGGCGGTCGGCCGAGAGCCTGCAGGCCGCCATCGACGAGACCGACCGGTTGATCCCTCTCGCCTCCTTCGCCCTCTTCGACGACGGTGTCGTCCACTCCGACGCCGAGGTCATGGAGCAGCTCCGGCTCCACGGGCCGAAGAGCCCGAACCTGGTCTCGATGTGCCAGAAGGGGGCCCATCCCGGTGGCGTCCTCCTGGACGATGCCGTCGAGTTCGTCCGTGACGTCGAGAAGCTCGTGGAGAGCCTGCGCAAGTCCGGAGGGCGGGCCTGATGCCGACGACCACGCCGATTCCCTCGACCGCCGACCGGATCACCCGGCTCCTGGTGACCGCGGACAGCCTCCTCACCAACCCCTTGGGCGCCCAGCTGACCACGGCAGGCCGTCACCGGGGCGCCGCCTACGCCCTCCGGATCGCCCTGGAGCTGGCCATCGCCGCGGCGCTCAAGCCGCGGAACGCCAAGCTCCCCGAGCTGAACATGCGCGCGCAGCGGCTCTGCCTGCGCCACTACGCGGGCCACGATCTCGCCTACCGGGTCGACGCGCTGTACGCCCAGCTGTGCCGGGGGTGCAAGTACCACCACGACGAGCTCGGGCCCAGCGAGGCGCAGGTCAGGGACTGGGGGGAGGAGGTCGCCGCTCTCAGCAGGGAGCTGGCCGGGTCCGTGGCCGTGCCTTCGTTTCCTGCCCAGGCCGGCCCGGACAGGACCGCGGCCGCCGATGCCGGAGTTCAACCCTCGGCGGGCTGATCCGCCCGGCACCTGCCGATCCGTCAGCGGCCCGGACACATGGTTCTGCCGACCATGCGCCGGGCCGCCCGCTGGAACAGCAGGGCGGACTTCGCGAACGCCTTCGAGGCGGCGAAGGGCCCAAGCCCTGCACCTGCCCACCGCGTGAGGCCATGGCCACGACGCGGGGGCGAAATCTTCGCCACGCCCCTGATACAACCACGGTTGATCTTGGGCATTTGGACGCACCCTGGGGGGAACTGTGTCGCTCAGCCCGTACAACTGGCTCCGTGAAGCCGTCGCGGCCTTCGGAGCCGCCTGCAAGGTCAAACTCGCGGGCGGAGGCGGCCCCGAGGCCGCCATCCGCAGCCCGCTCGAGCAGCTGCTGGCGACGGTCGGCCGGCACCACTCGCTCGCCGAGGTCAGCTGGCACGACGAGGTCGCCATCCCCGAGCTGGGGGTTCGGCCCGACTACGCGGTGCAGGTCGACGGGGTGGTGAACGGCTACATCGAGGTGAAGAAGCCGGGACTCACCGTCGACCCGGGGACCTTCACCGGCCGCAACAAGGCCCAGTGGGATCGCCTCCGTGACCTGCCCAACCTGCTTTACACCAATGGCACCGAGTGGCGCCTGTTCCGGGACGGCGTCCAGGTCGGCGAGACGGTCCGGCTCACCGGCGCCCTGAAGACCACGGGCGGCAAGCTCGTACCGGACGACCCGGCAGCCCTGGACTCGCTGCTCCAGGCCTTCCTGCTCTGGGCGCCCCCGCCGATTCGGCAGGTCACCCGCCTCGTGCAGCACGTGGCGCCGCTGTGCCGACTGCTCCGCGGAGCCGTGCTGGAACAGCTCGCGGCGGAGGCCCGGGCCCCCGAGGAGGAGGGCGGGGCGCAGGACCGGCCGTTCACGGGGCTCAAGAGCGACTGGCGGAAGCTCCTCTTCCCCACCGCGGACGACGCCACCTTCGCCGACGGCTACGCCCAGACCGTCACCTTCGCGCTGCTCCTGGCGCGCAGCGAGGGCATCGACCTCACCGACGCCAACCTCCACGACATCGGCCGCCGGCTGAACGACGGGCACGCGCTGATGGGCAAGGCCCTGCAGTTGCTCACCGACAACGTCAACGAGCGCTTCGAGGTCACCCTCAAACTGCTGCTCCGCACCATCGACAGCGTCGACTGGCCGACCATCCGCCGCGGCAACCGCGACGCCTATCTGCACCTCTACGAGAACTTCCTCACCGTCTACGACGCCGGCCTGCGGCAGAAGAGCGGCTCCTACTACACGCCGCACGACGTGGTCCAGGAGATGGTGCGCCTCACCGAGGACGTCCTGCGCACGCGGCTCGGCAAGCCGCGTGGCTACGCCGAGGACGACGTGCGGATCGTCGACCCGGCGATGGGCACCGGCACCTTCCTCCACACCGTCATCGACCGGGTCGCAACCGAGGCCGCCGAACACAGCGGGCCCGCCATGGCCAGGGACGCCATCGCCCGCCTCGCCGGCCGCCTCTACGGCTTCGAGCTGCAGATGGGCTCGTTCGCCGTCGCCGAGATGCGGGCCTCCGACCTCCTGAAGCACCACGGCGTGCCCCTGCCCAAGGGCGGCCTCAACCTCTTCGTCACGGACACGCTGGACAACCCCTACATCGAGGAACAGGAACTGGTCTCCACCTACGAGGTGCTCTCCACCTCACGCCGGCGCGCCAACCAGGTGAAGGGCAACATCCCGGTCACCGTCGTCATCGGCAACCCGCCGTACGACGACAAGGCGGAGAACCGCGGCGGGTGGGTCGAGAAGCGGCCCATGGGCCAGGAACCGCCGCTGCTCGACACGTTCCGGCTGCCGGGCAACGGCCGGTACGAGCACGTCCTGAAGAACATGTACGTCTACTTCTGGCGCTGGGCGACGTGGAAGGTCTTCGACGCCCACGACGCCGACCGGCACGGTGTGGTCTGCTTCGTCACCCCGTCCGGCTTCGCCACCGGCCCCGGCGGCCGCGGCATGCGCGACTACCTCAGGCGCACCTGCGACGAAGGCTGGATCATCAACCTCACGCCGGAAGGGCAGCGACCCGAGGTGAACACCAGGATCTTCCCCCAGGTCGCCCAGCCGCTCGCCATCTGTATCTTCGTCCGCCGCGCGGACACCGACCCCGATCAGCCGGCTCGCATCCACTACCGGGCGGTGTCGGGGAAGCGGCAGGAGAAGTTCGACCAGCTCCGGGCGGTGCGGCTGGACGACGATGGGTGGCGCGACACGCACGAGGAAGATGTCCGGCCCTTCACGCCCCTCACTCAGTCCGGGTGGGAGGACTTCCCCGCGCTGGACGATCTTTTCCCGTGGGGCAGTCCTGGGGTGAAAGCCAACCGGTCGTGGGTCACCGCCCCTCACGGGGACATCCTTCGGCGCCGCTGGTCGCGGATGGTGCGGGAGACCGATCCGGAGGCGAAGGCCGAGCTGTTCAAAGAGACCGACGCCCGTAGCCTGGACCGCACCATGCCGCCCTTGCCGGGCCAGCCGTCGCGTCCTTCGTCGCTGCGCGAGGAGACGCGGACGGCACCGGACATGGTCCAGGTCGCTTTCCGGAGTTTCGACAGGCAGTGGCTGGTGTCCGATCACCGCGTGCTCGATCGTCCGCGCGCCGACCTCTGGGACGCCGTGCAGGAGACGCAGGTCTTCCTCAACCAGCAGTCATCGCACGTCATCGAAACCGGCCCCGCCGTCATGGCGACCGCCCTGATCCCCGACACCCACCACTTCAACGGCCGCGGCGGAAGGAGCATGCCGCTGCTCCACCCCGACGGGACCCCCAACGTCCCCACCGGTCTGCTCGCCCACCTGACATCCGCCATCGGCCTGGAGGCGGAGCCCTCGGTGCATGATCTGGCCGCCTACGTCCTCGCCGTGGCCGGACACACCACCTTCACCGAGCGGTTCCCCGAGGAGTTGCTGACACCTGGCGTTCGGCTTCCCCTCACGCGGACCCGCGAGACGTGGGAGAAGGCGGTCGCCCTCGGCACCGAGGTCCTGTGGGTCCTCACCTACGGCGAGCGTGGCGTCAGCCCGGAGGCTGGCCGACCGGCTGGAGCCGTTGGGTTCCCCCGGGGCGACGCACGGCAGGTCCGCTACCTGACCCACATCGGGGACACGCTGCCGGCGCAGATACGGCACGACTCCGAGACCCAGACCCTGCACGTGGGGGAGGGATCCTTCGGGCCGGTTCCCGAGGAGGTGTGGAACTTCGATGTCGGCGGCATGCCGGTGTTGAAGAAGTGGTTCGGCTACCGAAAGGCCTCTCCCAACAGCAAGAGGACGAGCCCACTGGACGACATCCACGCCACCAACTGGCCTGGCGAATGGACGGAGGAACTCATCCGGCTGCTCTCGGTCCTGCGGCGCCTGGTGGACCTGCGGTCCGCGCAGCGTGACCTGCTGACCGAGGTCCTGAGCGGCCCCGTGATCACCGAGGAGGACCTCACGACAGCGGGGGTCCTGCCCGTGCCCGGGACGGCGCGCAAGGCCCGCGCAAACCCCTCGCAGCCCAAACTCTTCACCGACACCGACACGGACACCGACGGCGGGGTCGGCACCGATTGAGGTCGTCGAAGGAGGATCAGGCGGTGGCGCCGGTGACCCCGGCCGCTCTCACAGTGCCGACGGCCTCCTCCAACGCTGCGCTGCCCTGCGCCAGTCGGCGCAGGGCGCCCGGGACGCGCTGCCACTCGGTCCCCGCCGGCGCCTCCGCCTCGAGCGCATCGGCGAACGCCGCGATCTCCGCGAGGCGGCACACTGCCTTCTCGTGCTCGGCACGGTGATGGACCGCCTCACCCGCGGGCGTGACAGCGAGGTCCCCCTCCTCGGACTCCTGAATCAGGCCCAGCCAGAGGAGCCCGGGAGCCGCTTCGGAGATTTGCTCGGCGGAGACCGGGCGGCCGGACTCCTCCGCAGCCAGACGTGGCAGCGTCGTGGCCATGAGCTCCGCGAGCAAGCCGCGCTGGGTGGGTGTCAGATCGATGTGCGGGATGGCCATGCGCTATGACTAGCACGCACGCGGGCATCTTGTGGGCCCCTGGCCGTCCGCCTCCCGGCGAGCCTCTCAAGAACTGCCCCGGAAGCCTCCCCCGGGCGAGGCGACTGCGTATTCTGCGACGTGATGAAGATCCCCCAGGGGGCAGTCGGCGCCACATGCCGAGCCGGCTGTACGGGGGATCCGCAGCGGCCACCGTCGCACCGCGACTTATTGAGTGGCGAAACCTGCGGCGCACAACCGACCACAGTCCCGCGTCCGACGCAAGAACAGTCGCGACGTCCGGGACCGCTCACGACATACCCAGACTGGGGGCACCAAAATGACTCTCTCTGCTTACGAACAGAAGGAGTGGGACCGGCTCCAGAGGCGGAAGGAGGACGCCCTCGGCAAGCAGACGCGGCAGCTCATTCCGCAGCAGGCCAGGGAACGTCTCGCCGCGCTCGGGGAGAAGGCCAAGAACGTCCCGGGCGCCGACAAGGTGACCGCCGCGTACAACGGAGCGGCGAGAGGGGTCGGCAAGGCCGTCGGAGACACCGCGAGCCGGACGGTGAGCAAGAAGCGTGTCATCGCCCAGTACCAGCGAGCCGGACATGAGATAACCGAGCTTGACGAGATCCGGAGCCTGGATCTCCGAGTGGTCGACGCTGTGACGAAGCAGAACTTGGTGCGATACGGCCACGCCCTCTCGGCTGCCGCGACCGGCCTCACCTCCGGCGCCGTCGTGACTGGTGGTGAACTGTTGGCCGGCGCCGGGTCGGTGGCCGGAGCCGGTGTGGCGGCCGCGCCGGGAATCGGCACGGTGGCTGGTGCGATGGCCGCGGACGCGACGCTCATGCTCGGTCTATCGACGCGGACAGTCTCTTCGACAGCACTCTGCTACGGCTATGACCCGCGTGATCCCGAAGAGGAAGTCTTCGTGATGTCCGTGATCGCCCTCGGCCTCTCCGTGGGCACGTCGGCGAAGGTCGCCGCCTATTCGGAACTCTCCCAGCTCACCCAGATGCTGGTGAGAAACGTTCCTTGGACCAAGCTGAACGAGAAGGTGCTCGTCAAGATCGCCCAACGCTTCGCCGAGAAGTTCGGGCACCACTTGGTCAAGAGGAAGCTGGGTCAGTTCGTCCCCGTCGCCGGCATGATCGTCGGCGCGAGCCTGAGCTACAAACTGATCGACGAGATCGCCGTCGCGGCGCGTGACGCGTACCGCGAACGCTTCCTCGTCGAGAAGTCGGGTGGCGACCTGACCATCGATCTCGACTTCGACCCGGCCCGAGACGCCGAGGACGACGACCAGGAGATTCGCGTGATCCAGCTGCTCCGTGAGGAGGACGCGCTGCCGACCTCTTCGCCGTCGTCCGACGACGAGGACGAGTCGCTCGCCTGAGTCCGCGCGCACCATCACTGGACCGGGTCTTCGGCTTCGGTGACGGTGTGCCAACACTTGCTCGCCCGTCGCAGGTGCAGCAGCACCAGCGCATGGCTCACATCGAGGTGGACCAGTCGCAGCAGCATCAGGGTTACGTTGCCGCCCTGCTCAGGTTCAGCACAGCCGTTCCGCCGTGTCGATCGTGAAGCTCTGTGGGGTGAGCCATCGGCCACTACCCGGGCAGACGGGAAACTCCATCAAGATACGGTCAGGACGTCTGTGACCAAGTGAAGAAGCAGGCGGCTGGGCCCAGTACCTCGGCAGTGCAGAGCTGACTGGGTGATGCGCCCGTGTCAACGCTCCCTGGATGCTCAGCGAGGGAGGTCCTGAAGCCTGCTGAGTACAACACCGGCATCATCGGCTGTCCGCCTCAGTCGAGGGTCAAGCCTGGTGGTGTTCTCCAACACCACCACCGGACGGAGCTCAGTCCGCGAACGTGTGGAGCGGATCGTCCGGCTGATCTGGAGGGTGGCCTCTTCCAGTCGGCGTGTGACTACTTCACTGTCCGCCGGCTCCGGGGCCGCTACCCATGCGCCATAGGGAGTCTGTCCATCGATCCAGCCGATGTCGAACTGAGGACCTCGTCGAGCCGGGTGGCGCAATTGGATGGACGGCCGCCCCCGCTTCAACCTGACCAGGTCCGTCAGTAGCTTCTTGTGTCGCTCGGAGCCGTAGCCGAACGCGCGGTAACCGGACTGGCCAAGGCCCCGCTTGCGTTGCTCAATCCGCTCGAAGGGGCCGCCGAGAATTCCATCGCCGACCTCGGGCATCACCGCTACGTGAGGGCCTTGCATCTGGAGATCTCGGCACTTGGCCGGGGCTTCGAAGAGGAGATCCGAGAAGCCCGCGGCGTCGACCACGTGCACGTGCTGGCCGGACTTGCGTTCCTGGATGACCCGCAACAGCTTCTGGCTGAGTCCTCGGTCGGCATCCTTGACGTTGCCGGCCAGCTCTCCGTGTACGACGAGAGTCACGCTTCGCGAGAAGCTCTCCAGACACCTGGCTCCTAAGTGTCGGGAACGAGCCATGCAGTCCTTCCGGACGGTCCACACCCCATCGATGAGAGTCTTGCCGGTGAACACGATGGTCTGGCCCTTGAGGTCGGGGATCCATCCGGTACATCGTCCGGGCACTTCGCGTCAGCCTCCCCTTACCGCTTGTTGCCGCTGCTGCACGGCGCGTTGGTGTACTGCCCTAGAAGTCCCCATGCTCGAGCTCTCCCATGCACCCGATCGCGTTGAGGCCTCGGCCGCGTCGCCAGACGTGTCACCCGGTACGAGGGGTCAGCGGTCTCTCACATGCGGAACAGAGGGTCGGCACGTCCTGCTGCTTGCCGCAGCCTCTCGCTCGTGACGTCGTGTTGACAAGAGAGCAGCGCCGCGAGTGTTGACTTGAGTCGGCCACGGAGCATTGGAGGTCCAGGTCGTTGCGCGCACAGTCGAGGTGTGCGAGATCGGGGTGCACGGTGCGCATTGGGAGCAAGCTGGGGAACAGCTCTTGCGAGGTGCACCGGGAACGGAGTAAAGATTACTGGTGGACGCCAATCCGATGAATTTGTATCAGCTGTTCGGGCAGGACCAGCGACTCCTGGTTCCGGTCTTCCAGAGGCCGTACGTCTGGACGGAGGACAGAAACTGGCGTCCGATGTGGGAGGACATTGTCTCTCTGGCCAACCGGAAACTTGCCGGCGACCAGGTGTATCCGCACTTCCTCGGTGCGGTGGTGTTGGACCAGATGCAGACGGCAACAGGCGCCATGCCCGCTCGCCAGGTCGTCGACGGGCAACAACGCCTGACCACTCTGCAGGTGCTCCTTGCCGCGGTCCGTGATGTTGTGCAGGAACTGGAAGTACAGGCCAAGTACGTCAGGGCACTCGTCAAGCTGACCGCCAACGACGACGAGATGACGGACGACCCGAACGCGGTCTACAAAGTGTGGCCCACCAACGCCGACCGAGATTCGTTCCGAGCGGTGATGGACGGTCGGCTGCGTCGTGCCGTGGAGGCCGTAGTCGCGACCGGTACTGGTGATCCGGCCCTCGTTCAGGCCTATCGGTTCTTCCGCAACCGCACACTGGGCTGGGCGCAGGAGCTGGGCTACGAAGACCGTCTGGAAGAAGGCTTCGACGCGCTCGTCCGCGTGCTGCGGGAGAAATTCGAGCTCGTCGTCATCGATCTCAAGCCCCACGACAACGCCCAGGTCATTTTCGAGGCGTTGAACGATCGTGGCACGCCGTTGCAGGCGTCCGACCTGGTGAAGAACCTCGTCTTTCAGATGGCGGAGGAGCAGGAACTGCCGGTGGAGGCGCTTCACCGGGATGTGTGGTCGCACGTGGAGACGCCGCATTGGCGCCGGGAGGTGCGGCAGGGGCGGTTGAAGCGCCCGGCGTTGGACGTCTTCCTCACCCAGTTCCTCACCTGTGAACTCGCGGAGGAGGTACAGGCTCCCGAGCTGTTCCTGATGTTCCGCAGGCTCCTTCGTGAGACTGGAACGGGCTTGCCCTTGCTGGTGCGCCACATGGTGGACCAAGCCGCGGTGTATCAGCGGCTGACCGCTGAAGAGCAGCCGGAGACGCCCGAGGGGCGCTTCTTGAGCGTCCTGCGTGTGCTGGACGTCAACACCATCGTTCCCGTCCTCCTGTGGCTGGTGACCAGGTACAGCGAGGACGATCGTGCTGAGGCGATGGCCGCTCTGGATTCCTACCTGGTTCGGCGCATGGTCTGTCGACTGACGACGAAGAACTACAACCGGCTATTTCTTGACCTGCTGCAGGAGCTCAAGAGCAAGGACGATCCGAGAGTAGTGGAGGCGTTCCTGCTTCGGCAGGACGCGGAATCCGGATTTTGGCCTCGGGACGAGGACGTGCGGTACGTCCTGCGCTCGCAGCCCCTCTACAAGCAGCTCACCAGGGCGCGTCTGCGGCTCGTCCTTGCCGAGCTGGAGAGCACGTCGTACACGGGCCGGACCGAGCGTGTCGTCCACCACGGAAAACTGACCATCGAGCATTTGATGCCGCAAAGCTGGGAAGAGCACTGGCCAATGCCTGACGGCCATGACCACAGCGAGTCAAGGGAGCTGCGACAGGCACTGCTCCATACGGCGGGCAACCTGACCTTGCTCACCCGAGTACTCAACCCGGCAATATCCAACGGCCCGTGGACACAGAAGCGCTCCGCGATTCTGCTCCACAGTGCGCTGACACTGAACCGGTCCTTGCCTGAGCTCTGGGATGAGGCAAGTATTCTGGCCCGGGCCGATCACTTGTTCCAGGTCTTTTGCCGACGCTGGCCGCGGCCGGCAGGAGGCGAGGCGCCTCCTTCGCTCGGGATCGGCGTTGGCACCGAGCGGAGGGCTGAGACTCCTACCCGTGCGGTGCCCAGGACGTTGGGGCCGCGGAGGGATGTAGCCCAGCACATACAGGAAGCCTTCGCCGGCCTGCCGCAGGGAGCCCAGCTAACAGTGGCACAGATTGTTGCGGTTCCCAGTAGTCAGTATCGGGCCGGAGAGATCAGCCCCGGCGCCGTGGCGGCGCGGCTTCGCGCCGACAACGTCCCACATGTCAGGGCGGTGCCCGGTTCCAGCCCTCTGGCTGCGCGTAAAGTCAGCTGAAAGGGCGCATCCACCGTCGGTTGCATGCGTTCGGCTTCGTCAGGCGAGCTCTTCAGAGCTCTAGCCATCCTTGTGCGACCACGAGCGTATCGTTGGTGGGCGACTCACCCCTCGGACACGCACTCCAACGATACGCATGTGAGGGCCTCGACCTGACGGTCGCGGTCCTCGTCGCGTTTTCGTAGCGGACAGTGATGCCCAGGGCTTCGTAGAGTGCCGCTGTGGCCTTGGCTTCGGCGCTCTGTAGCCGTTGTGTCATCTCCGAGGTTCGTCGCGATCTCGATGATCTCGTTCTCTGTGAGCGGCTTCCCGATCCTCAGGTTCCTGTTGGCGCCACTGGATGCGCTCGTCTGCGGTTCTGCGGCTTCTTTGAGTCTCGCGCGGGCGGTGCGTTTGTCGTTCCGGGCGTCGTTGATTCATTGGGTGGCGACGGTGGGGTGGGCTCCGGCGGCGAGTGCGGCCCGGTAGCGGGTGAGGCGTTTGTCGCACTCCCTCAGGGTCTGCCGTGCCTGGTCCTCTTCCGGGTGCCGGAGGCAGCGGCCTTGGCCGCGGCGGCGTGGGTCAGCTGCGCCTGCCGAGAACCTCATCCGGCGAGGTCAGGCGGCATGGTGGTACTCGTGGAGGATGCCGCCGAGGCGGTCGCGTCGTCGGATGTTGAGGTGGGTGCTCTGTTCTGGATCGCTGATCGAGGTCGGTAGTGCCTGTAGTGGTTCGGGTGTTGGCGAAGCCTTGGTGGGGACGGAGTGAGTTGTAGAAGTCCTGGAACTCGTGCGGGGCGCGGAGCAGGTGTTGCTGGTTTCAGATGATGGTGCGGTCCAGCAGCTCGCGGCGGCGTTTGTACCCACCGTTCCATGATCGAGTTCATCCGGGGCATCCTCACCCTGGTTTGTGCAACCTCGATGCCCTCGCCAGCGAGTACGGCGTCGAACCCTGCCGGGTAGCGTAGGGATCCATGCGGCACGGCTAAAACCTCACGCGAGCCCGGGGAGGCCCGCTGCCGCTGCGGCGGTCACGGCTGGTGGCACTCCTCGCCAAGCTGCTCACGGTCGTCGCGGCCCAGTTCGTGTTCGCCCCGGCCCCGGCTCATGCCGATGCCCTGAGCTGCGCGAACGCTCCGAGCCCGGCGACCTGCGACGGCGTGGACCCGGCTGCGAACGGCGGCGTGTGCCTGCGAGGCTCCTGGGTGGTGAGTGGCTACCCGATCACGCCGACGTACAACCGCTACTACGGCAGCGGGCCTGTCGCAGCCAAGGTCGAGCTGTGGTGGTCGCCGACCTGCCGGAGCAACTGGGCCCGCGTCGTGTCCACCGGATACTCCGGATATGCGAGCGTCACGGTGATACGTCGGACGGTGTCGACCAGACGTACTTCAACTACCTCAAGGCGTCCGGATACTGGTCCGCGCTCTACACCGGCATGCTGTACACCGGCCCCATTCCGGCCATGGCGAAGGCGGCGGAGCACGGGTACTGGTTCGGTGACGGCCCGTGGGTGTAGAAGCTCCTGGGCTTCCGTCCCAGGCTCGTTCCCGCTCGGACAGGTTGTTGCCCGACCGGGCCGGCTCAGCCGTCGCCCGCGCGTGAAGGAGAGGGCCTCCCGCGGCTCACGGTGATCGCGGCTGGAGCGGCAGGAGGCCCTGTCCCGCGCGCCGACGAGCACTCGTTTCGCCCGTTGACCGCAGCGCTTGCAGCAGCTTCCGGCGGCTTACCCGACGGGGCCGCTTGCCGCTGCCGCTGAATCCCGACGGGCGGGATGCGGAATCACCGTACGTGCCGAAACCGGTGCAGGTAGCATCGACGACCCGGAAGGCATGGCTGACGAAGCGTCAGTACGCGGAGGTGGGGATGACAGACACCGAACTCGGGCGGCCCGCTGGGGCCCTGGTACGTGATCTGGTGCGGGAGGTCGTGGCCGACTGCGCGCCGGAGGAGACGGTCGTGGTCGAAGGGCTGCTCCGCTACAGCGACGCCCAGGTGGTGGCCCGGCTGCGGCGGCGCAGACACGGGCGCGACCAGCTCGGCTTCGGCATCGAGGACGTCGTGCCGCTGGTGGCCCCGGTGCTGTGGCTGACTCTGGAGGTCGCCCGGCAGAGGCTGGCCGAGGCGGCGGTGATCAGGGCGGAGCGCGGCCTGGCGTCGCTGTGGCGGCGCGTCCTGCGACGCGGGACAGAACCTGAGGCCATCCCTCCCCTCACCGCGGAACAGCGGACCATGGTCGAACGGATGGTGCTCGACGCGGCGGCCGAGGCGGAACTGCCGGCCGACCGGGCCCGCCGGATCGCCGACAGGGTCGCCGCCGCCCTGCCCGCCGCCGAATCCGAAGGGCCCCGGGGAGATGCCACGGAGCTGGAAGGTCCGGACGGGTCGCGGTGACCACCGTCGAGTCCCCTCGGGCCCCTCGCACCCCTCGGGCCGGACTCGACGAGCGGATACTCGGCGCCGGCACCAACGCCCGGTTCGGCCTGCTGCTGCTTCTCATCGTGGCCGCGGGCGGATATCTGCCGGTGCCGGTCCTGCAAACCCTGCACACCGGTGACTACAACGGATGCGTCTGGGCTGCGGGCGCGGACTTCGACCCGGCGCACCAGATCGCCTCGGCGGCCCGCGAGATCGGGCAGGCACTGGCCTTTCTGCCCTGCGTGGCCCACTATGCGCCACGTCCACCGCTGTGGGAGCTCCTGGTCGGGCCCGTTGTCGTCGTCGCGGCGGCGGCACTGGCCACCGTCCTGCTGCCGCTGTGGAAGCAGCGCCGGAGACGCTGCGTCCGCCTGCGCCTCGTCGCTGGCGGCCCGGAGGTCGCCGCCCACGTCGGGGAACTGGCCGCGGGCCGGATCGGGAAGCTGCCGGAACTGTTCGTCGCGCCGGCCGTACTCACCCGGAGCGCCTCGGTGTTCGGCACCAACCGCCGCCCACGCCTGCTGCTGAACGGTGGACTGGTCGCCTGCCGCACTACCGACCCGCGGACCTTCGACGCCGTCGTCCTGCACGAACTCGGTCACATCGCCAACCGGGACCTCACGGCCACCTACGGCACCATCACCCTGTGGCGGTCGTTCCTCGCCCTCGTCACCGTCCCCTATCTGCTCTGGTGGTCCGGGCTCGGGCTGTTCGGGCTTCCCCGCGGCGCGGGGCCGGCCTTCACTCCGTTCGAACTGCGCAACCTGGCCGTTCCGGTGGTCGTCGGACTCGTGATGTACCTGGTCCGGGCGGACGTGCTGCGCAGCCGTGAACTCCACGCCGACCTGACCGCCGACCGGTGGGGCGCACCCCTGGCACACGTCTGGGCGACGAGGTCCGCGCAGGCCGGGCACCCGTATGGAGACCGCCCTGGGGTGTCCGGCCTCCTGCACCGGATCCGCCACCACCATCCGCGGTGGGACGTCCGCCGCGACGCCCTTCACGATCCGGAACCGCTCTTCACGGTGAGCCCGCTGCTGATGCTTCTGCTCGGCACAAGCGCGACGCTCATGAACCTGCACCTCATGGGCTATGTCTCGGCTGACGTGTCCCGTCTGAGCGACTGGCTCGGCCAGGGACTCGCCGCCGCCCCGGCCGCCATGGTCGCCGCCGCCACCGCGACCGTGCTGTGGCGGGCCACGGCCCGCGCAGCGGCGCTCGGCCGGCGGCCGCCCACCGGTGTCCGCCCCGGGATCTGGCTGGGCCTGGGACTGGCCGCCGGATCACTGCTGAGCGGCCAGAGCAGCATGGGCCAGTGGTTGCCCGGCAGTCCGGGCCTGCTGGTCCTGTCCGTGGCCGCGGGGGTCGCCTTCACCTGCTGGACCACACAGTGCGCCCGTCTCGCCACCGCCTCCTGGCCGGGGCGGACGCTGCGGTGGCCGCTGGCGCTGTGCCTGACCGGCGGCTGGCTCATCCTCTCGGCCTGGTTCGCCTGGTGGAACTACTTCGGGTCGCTCTACGCCGTCGGATTCTGGTACGAGCTGGACGGCGTGCTACAGAACCTGGCCAACGCGTTCCCCGGACCGGGCACCGTCGACCCCGACACCGGTACCGCCGTGGCCGCGACGTACGCGGTGCTGCGGAACGTCGCCTACCAGCCGCTCGCGCCCCTCGCCTCCGTCGCGGCCTGGACCGTGCCCCTCGTGCTGTGGGCCCGGGGCGCCACCGGAGGCCGCCCGGGCTGGCTCCGCCCATCGGCCGCGGCCGTCCCGGCCGGTACCGCTGCCGATGCCCCGGCGGCCGGCTCGCTGCCGTTGCCGCGGCAGGCTCTCGTCCCCGCGCTGCTGGGCACCGCCGTCACCGCGGAGGCGGTCGTCGCCGTCCAGGCCTGGCTGCACGCCGTGCACGCCGCGCCGGGGCAACGCGGCGGCCTGTACGCCGTCAGCTATGCCGTCTGGGCACTGTGGGCCATCGCCGCCGGAGCCTTCGTGGCCGCCTTGATCGCGGCGGCCACGCCCCGGTTCCGGCTCCTCACCGCGTTCGTCGCCGCGGGCATCTGCGCGCTGCTCGGTCTGGCTGCCGCGACGGCGCTGATGTCGTTCGACGGGTGCGTCGAGCCGCTCAGCGTCCTCAACGACGGCTGCGCCTGGCGCCCCGCCTGGCAGCAACTGGAGAACGGCGGCATCTTCGGCTTCATCGTCCACAGCGCCCTCACGCTGGCCCCGGCCATCGCCGTGGCGGCCACCGCGCCGGTGGCCCTGCTGCGCGCCGCCCGGCGGGCCGGCCTCACGGTGGCCGCCGGCCCGGCCACCGTCGTGTCCGCTCCCTGGACACGTCGGCGGTACGTCACCACCGTGCTGCCGGCCATCGCCGCACCCATACCGGCCCTGGCACTCGTGGCCGTACTGATGGTCGGCGACGCCCATGTGCAGCTCACCCCGAAGGCGCGGCTGATGTCGGTCACCGCCCAGGCCGAGTTCCAGCGGGCGGCCGGCCTGCCCCTCCTCGCCGTACCGGAAGAGATCCACTGGCGTCAGGTTCACGCCTGGTACCGGCTCGGCGGCCGCTATCTCTTCGAGCACGCCCACACCAACATGGCCACGATGGCGAGACTGGCGCGGCCACAGGTACGCGGCGACCACATCGAGGTCACCACCGAGCTGATGACCGCCATGCGGCCCGTCTGCCAGAACACCTTCAACGTCACCACCTGGGAGCCCGTCTACTTCCAGATCCCCGACCAGGTCGCCCAGACCGCCTGGCACCAATTCGCCCTCACCGCCGGGGCCGCGGGCCGGGCCTGCCTCCAGGCTGTCGACCGCCACGACACCGCGGCGTTCCACGCCGCCATGCTCGACCTGCTGACCGCCGCACGCGACGTACGCACCGCCTCCGACCGCGTCAAGGCCATCATCGACGACCCGGCGGACCCCGTCTACGAGGGCCGGCCCACGCAGCCGCTTCAGCCCCGGCTGTGAGGCTGCATGAGGAAAGGGCTGCGGGGTCTGCACCTCCTGCCTGCCTCGTGTGGGCCGGAGGCAGGTGCTTCCGCATCCGGGAGCAGACCTCGCCTGATGGGCCGGGGCGAGCTCAGCCGATGGCCTGTGGGGCCCCTTTGACGCACGGGTGAAGTCGGCTAGGTGTATTGACTCGCAGCGTTGTTGACACGGCTGATGGGCGGCTGGCCTCCGAGTGCGGTGTGGCAGCGATGGTAGTTGTAGCTGTGGAGGAAGTCGTCCAGGGCCGCGGTGCGTTCATCGTTCCTGGCGTAGGGCTTCAGGTAGGCCCACTCGTCGAGCAGGGTGCGGTTGAAGCGTTCGACTTTGCCGTTGGTCTGCGGCCGGTAGGGCCGGATCTTCTTGTTGGCGATGCCGGCCGTGGTGAGCGTCTGGGTGAACAGCTTGGACTTGTAGCAGGACCCGTTGTCGGTGAGAACCCGTTCGACGGTGATGCCGTGGGCGGCGAAGAAGGCGTTCGCCCGTTGCCAGAAGCCGGCCCCGGTTTCCTTGCGCTCGTCGGTGAGGACCTCGCTGTAGGCCAGGCGGGAGTGGTCGTCGACGGCGGAGTGGATGTAGCTGTAGCCGATCAGCGGCGTGCAGCTCTTGCGGTCGGTGGTGGTGGTCTGGCGGTTGCGGTCACCTGCCGCTCTGCCGACGGTCCGCCAACCGCCGCAGTCGGGGATGTTGCCGAGCTTCTTGATGTCGACGTGGACCAGCTCGCCCGGCCGGGCGCGTTCGCAGCGGCGGATCGGCTCGCCGGTGGGCCGGTCGAGCCATGCCAGGCGGTTCAGACCGCGTCGGGTCAGAATCCGGTGCCGCCCGTGCAGGTCACGACGAAGTTGTAGAAGGACTGATAACGCTGGGGGTGCACTCCTTCGGCAGAGCCTGTGTGGTGCTCGCACCGACGCCGACGAGGGTGAGCGCGGCCATGGTGGCCGCGGTGAGTAAGGCGGAGATGCTTCTGCGCATGTGGGGCTCCTTCGTGGGGGTTCTGCCGCCCGGACGGACGGCGGAGCTGAGGCGCTGTGCCGCAGTGTCGCAGGGGGAGGCACAGCGGACAACGGGGCGTGACGTGGCCCGCGTGCCCTCCCGCTGAGCCGCCCCTCCCTCATCCCGTACGTGTTGCTGCGGGGCAGCCCCCCCGTACGGCGGCGGCGGGCTCTCGGCACGGTCGCTTCTTGCGGATGTCGAGGGGACGATCGGATCGGATGCGGAATGATGCCAGGAGTGAGGCGAAGAGGGAGCGGCGCGTCCGCGAGGACCTGGCCTCGGGGGCAGGCTGCGTGATCGGGAGAGCTACCGCCCCGCAGAAACGGCTGCCCGTGGACTGAGGTTGAGATGTCCTTGTGTGACCACGAGCGTGTCGTTACCGGGCGAGTCAGACCTCGGACGCACTCCAGCGATACGCATGCGAGGACCGCGACCTGACGGTCGCGGTCCTCGTGCCGTTTCGTGGCGGACAGTGATGCCCAGGGCTTCATCGAGAGCCGCTTTGGCCTTGACTTCGGCGCTCTGCAGCCGCTCCGCAGCCGCTGTGCGGCATGCCCGAGGTTCTTGGCGATCTCGATGATCGCACGTCGCACCGCTTGGTGTCGGGGGCAGGAAGGGCTCCACGAGCCCAGCGTCGAGCGGTATCCCGCTCAGAGCGCCCGGAATGTCGTACGCCTGCTCCCGCTCGCCCCCGCCGGAGCAACCTGTGAGGGCGAGGGCGCCGAGAAGCTGGTCACCTCCACGGCCGCCACTGCCATCGCTGCCCCACCGCACTCGGAGGGCCACCGCCCATCAGCCGTGTCAACGACTCACAGGGCGATTCACCTGGGCCGTCGTGCGGGGTGAGCGGGCACGGCGTGGCGCGGGGCGGTCCGGAGACGCAGGTCGTCGCGGAGGCGTGCCGGGCGGAGAGGGGTCGCTTCGGCCCCTGGCCGGGGGCCGAGGTGTCGCTTTCCGGACCCATGCTGATTGTTTCCGGTCGGAACAAGAGTCAACTCTTGAGAGTTACAGGGCATTTCGTCCGACAATGCTTCAGGGGTGGGACCGGAGTCACTGTGTGGTGCGGCTGAGAACGCCGCTCACGTTCAGAACCTCGTGGCACTCCTTCGCCTGTTGGCCGGACGCCGGTGTCCCGGGTTTCCCGCAGGTCACTTCGATGGTCACGGTCTCGTTCTCGGCGATCTTGATGGGGGTCACCCAGTGGTAGTCCTGGTTGCGGAAGGTTTCCAGCGCGATCGTGGTGATCTTGCGATCGCCGAAGGTGATCGTCAGCAGCCCTTCGTCACCCTGGAAGTTGGCGACAACGATGTCCGTCACTCCGAGGACACTGCCCGCGGGGACCTGGTACGTACCGGTCTTGGTCTTCCCGCCGGCCGTCTGCACGTCGATGGTCTCCGAGATCTGAGGGCCGCCGACGACCGTGGCGCCGTTCTCGACCGAGGTGCCGTCGCCCGCTCCGGAGGACGCGCCCGTCCCCTGGGCGTCGGTGCCGGTGCCCGACCCGGTGCCGGCACCCTGGGACTGTCCTCCCGCTCCCTGCTCCCCGGCGGCCGACGGGCTCGGCCTGACTGCCTCGGCGGCGGCCTCCTTGGCCGCGCTGCGTACCGCCGGGCGGACCAGTGTGAACCAGGCGAGCAACAGGGCGAGCAGCGCCGCGAGCACCACGAGCAGCCACCGTGGGAAGACCGGGATCTGGACGAACTCGGCGTCCAGCGGCGTCCGGACGGCCGCATCGTCGTGCCGGGGCTCCTGGTCGCCGGACTCCGCGGTGTCCGTGGTGTCCGCGGTGGCCGTGGTGTCCACGGTGAACGGCCACACCACGGGGGCGCCGAACCACACCGGGGTGCCGGTGCGGACACGCAGGCCGATCTCCGCCGACTCGCCCGGATCGAGCTTCCGTTCCGCCGGAGTGAAGGTGAAGCCCAGCTCCTCGCCGGCCTGGGCGGCGGTGAAGCCCACCTCCACCGGCGAGTTGCCCCGGTTCTGCACGGCCAGCCGGTAGCGGCCGCGCAGCCAGCCGCGGCGACGGCGGGGGGCCAGCTCACTGTGCAGCTCCCGGAACTCCTCCACGTGCACGGTGGTTTCGAGCACCCGCACCGCATCGGGATGTTCGGCGGGAAGGACCCGCACACCGAGGGGCAGCTCGCCGGCCCGGACCTCCGGGGAACGCGGCGGGGCCAGCCGGACGGTCACCGTTTCGGACGTGCCGGGATAGAGCGAGACCCGAGCGGGTTCCACGGTGGTCCAGGAGGCGCAGTCCCCGACGATCTCCAGGCTGTACGCCTCGACGATGTCGCTGTCGTTGCGGACGGTGAGGCTGGTCGTGGCGGTGTCACCCGGTGCCACGGTCACTTCCGGGATGTCGAGACCGGGCGTGCCGGAACGGGAAGAGGCTGCAGAAGGCGTCACGCCGCCACGCTAGGGCCGTGCCCGTGCCGTCACGACGGGCGCGGGGGCAAACCCCGGGCAGTCGCGGTGCCCTGGCGGTCACGCACGTCCCGCGCCGGGAGCCGGCCGTCGCCACGGTCCGGTACCGCGCGGGCGCCGCCCTCCCGTGCACGCCCTCACCACCCCGTACCGCCGTACGACCTCACCCCCCTCACGTCAGACAGGTAGCCGTCATGCCCACCACAGTGAAGGCCGCACCGGCCGACTCGGCCCTCAGGCCCGCCCCGACACGTATGCCCGCTCAGGCCTGGACCATGCGGAGCACGTCCCGCCCCGAACGCCCCGAGCGCGTGACCGTGGGCGTCTACGCCGCGGACCCGGTCCTGCGCCTGGGCGTCGTCCAGCAGTTGCGCCAGCGCCCCGAGGTCGATCTGGTCGCCGACCTCGACGCCGAACTGGCGGAGGTGTCGCTGGTGGTCGTGGACCACGTCGACGACGAGGTGGCCGCCCTGCTGGACAAGTTGCGGCACAACTCCCGCACGCGTACCGGCCTGGTGGTCGCGACCCTCGGCCCCGGCTCGCTGCAACGCGTCATCGAGTGCGGTGTGGCGGCCGTGCTGCGGCGCGCCGAAGCCGACCAGGATCAGCTCCTGCGCCTGGTCCTGGCCATAGCCAACGGCGAGGGTGTCCTGCCCGGCGACCTGCTCGGGAAGCTGCTCACCCACGTGGGCAGTCTCCAGCGCTCGGCGCTCGACCCGCGGGGCGTTTCCCTGTCCACGCTGACCGCGCGGGAGGCGGACATGCTGCGCATGGTGTCGGAGGGCCTGGACACCGCGGAGATCGCCCGCAAGACCGCCTACTCCGAGCGGACCGTCAAGAACGTCCTGCACGAGATCATCACGCGGCTGCAACTGCGCAACCGGGCTCACGCGGTCGGCTACGCCCTGCGCAACGGCTTGATCTGACGGACCGGCACGTCCAGCCCGGCACGTGAGGCCCTGCACGTGAGACCGGGCACGTCCGGCTCGGGAAGGGGCGCTGCCCGAAAGCGCACCGCGCGCTTCCCCCGGGTATGACCCCGCCGCCCTGCCACCCTCGCGCGAGGTGACGCAGGGTGGCGGGGGCACATCCGGATGCCGCACAGACTGCTAGGGAGACCGTGATGAGAACCGCTGGCCCCGGCGGGCGGTACCGCCTGGGGCGGTTCGGCGTGGCGTCGCTGCTGCTGCTCCCGCTGCTGGGGGTGACCGCGGCGTCGGGGCAGGACGACGCGGCTTCCGCGTCGCGGGTCGCCGCGGCCGCCGCCACCCGCGACGCCGCTTCCACCCGGGTCGCCTACGCCGGCACCCGGCACCGCAGCCTCGGCGAGGTGGACACCACCACCTCCAGCGTCCCGCTGTCCGGCCCGGGACCGGCCCACTTCGACGCGCAGCCGTCCGCCCTGGGCGACCGGCTGGTCTTCGCGAGCCGCCGCGACGAGAAGAACCCGCAGGTCTACCTGCGGTCCGCCGACGGCTCCGTACTCCGCCTCACCCGCGGCATGAACGCGGCACACCCGCGGCTGACGCCGGACGGTGGGGCCGTGGTCTTCGACTCGGCCGGACCCGGCGGCGCGGACGGCGGGAGCCAGCGCGACCTCTGGCTGATCCGCACCGACGGCACCGGACTGACGCAGCTGACCGACACCCCCGCCGACGAGGAGTGGCCGACGGTCTCCCCGGACTCCCCGGACGAGCGGCGCCTGGCGTACTCCACGGACAGCGACCCCTCGGTCGGCCGGCAGATCCACGTGCGGCCCCTGGCCGGCGGAGACGCCGTGCGGGTCACCGACCCCGCGAGGGGCACGGCCACCGAACCGGTGTGGAACCCGGTCGACGACGACGAGCACCGGGATCTCATCGCCTACACCTCCACCCCCGCCGCTTACGGGCAGAACGGCCCCCGGCTGCGGGTGACCGACGGGACCGACGGGTCCACCGACAAGCCGCTGCTCGGCGGCGCACGGGCCGAGTGGCGGGCCCACGGACCCGCGTGGCTGCCCGGCGGGGACGAGGTCCTGTTCCTGAGTCCGGAGATCACCTGCGAGTGCGAGGGCGACTGGGACCACGTGTTCCGGACGCCGGCCTACTCCGACGCCACTCCGGCGCTGGTGCTCAACGAGGACCGCGAGGTCCTCTCGCCCACCTGGCTCGGCCCGCTGGACGGGGGCCGCGCGGTCGTGGAGCGCACCACGGCATCCGGACCGCACGTGGCGACGCTGCAGGACGTGCGCCTCGACGGGGCCGATCCACGGGACCTGGGGCACACGGTCCTGACGGAGGACCCGGAGGCGGACACGAACACCGACCCCGCCAAGGATCCGCTGTTCCGGCCGAGGGCCGGATACGACCCGTGGACCGAGCGGCAGAACTACACGCCCGACGGCCGCCGGATCGTGTTCACCCCGTTCGAAGGCGCCCAGGACCGCCGGACCGAGCGGATCCGCATCGTGGACGCGGACGGCGCGAAGCCGGAGTACCTGTCACTCGACGAACGCGGCCCGGACGACTGGGACACCGACCCGGCGTTCTCCCCGGACGGCAGGCGGCTCGCCTTCACCCGGGTGTCGCCGGGCGGCGTCGGCGAGGCCGCGGGGACCAGCCGCATCCTCATAGCGGACGTGGCCAGCGGCGAGATCACCGGCCGGATCGTCCCGCCGTCCGACGCGCCCCAGGACCAGGACGCCCAGCCGTCCTGGTCCCCCGACGGCACCACCCTGGCCTTCACCCGCAACCACGAGATCGACGGACGCGGCGGCAGCAAGCACATCTGGACCGCGACCGTGGCCACCCCGGTCGAGCAGCACGACCTGAGCGAGGAGAACTGCCCGGGCGCCTGCGAGGTCATCGACGACAGCCCCGCGTTCTCCCCGGACGGGCGGAGCATCGCCTTCAACCGGAAGAGCGGCGGCGGCCGGATCGACGAGCGCAACGGCATGCTGGTGACGTCCGTGTCGGGTGACGCGTGCCGGGTGCTGCTGCCCGCCGCCGCCAGCGGCCAGGCCGGCACCTGCGGCCGGGACCTGCCGGACACCACCGGCCCGCACCAGCCGCGCGACGCCGCCTGGACGGCCGACGGCGCGGGCCTGGTGTTCAGCGCCCGCGCCGGGGTCGCCGCCAACAGCCCCGAGAGCATCAAGTTCCTGGACATCGCCTCCGGCGACCTCGTCTCCCTGACCGGCGCCCTCCCGGGCCGCCAGAAGGAGCCGAGCGTCCAGCAGTCCGTGGACCTCGCGGTCCGGGCGCCCGGCGGCGTCGGCGAGGTCACCGTCGGCCGTTCCGTCACGGTCCGCGTCGACGTGGTGAACAACGGCCCCGCCGCCTCGCCCGGCACCCGGTTGACCGTCGCGCCGCCGGCCGGCGTCGCGATCACCGCCATGACCTGGCCCGGGGACGACTGCGACGCCGCCTCCCTCCGGTGCGACCTCGGCGTGGTGCCGCCCGGCACGACCGTGCCGGTCGATGTCACCCTCACCGGGCTCGTCCCCGGCGACGCGCCGGTCGGCTGGTCGGTCACCGGCACCGTCCTCGATCCGCGGCCCGGTGACAACGCGGGCCGGACCGTGGTGCCGGTGCGCGAGGCCCCGCCGACGCCGACCCCGTCGCCCACGCCTACGCCGACCGCGCCGCCCACCACCGCGCCGCCGGCCACCGTGCCCCCGGAACCGCCCGCGCCCGCGGCCGGCCCCGGGGTGCGCGTCACCGCGCAGCCGAACCCCGGCTACGTCGGCGGGCGGGTCGTGGTGACGTACACCGTGCGCAACGGCCGCAACGCGCTGGCGACCGGGCTGCGGCTGCGCGTCGGACTGCCCGCGGGCATCCCGGCCGCCGGGCGGCCGCCCGGCTGCGACGCCTCGTGGTCGTGCGCGCTGCCGGACCTCGAGCCGGGCGCGAGCACCGTCGTCCGGGTCGTCCTCCGTCCCGACAAGGCGTTGACCGGCCGGGTCACCGGCGAGCTCACCACCACCGGGACGGACGCCGACCGCGGCGACAACACCGCCCGGCAGCGGCTGCGCATCCTCCAGCCGCGCATCGTCGCGGTGCCGGACATCGGCAAGCCCGGTTTCGTCACCTCGGTGCGCGGCGAGGACTTCCCGCCCGGAGCGCCGGTGCGGTTCGCCTGGAAGCCGGGCATCACCGCGGCGGCGGCGCCCACCGTGCCGAAGCCGGACGGCACCTTCACCGGCCAGCTGCTCGTCCTCGCCAAGGACCAGACCGGTCCGCGCGTCATCACCGCCCGGGGCCCCGGCTTCTCCCCGGTGAGGACCGACTTCCTGGTGGTCACCGGCAGCGTGCAGCCGCCCGACGAGGTGACCCGCCGGTGATCCACGAGGTCGACGAGGGGCTGCGCCGGCTGCTGGGGGAGTCGGGCCTGGAGGCGTCGGGCGTCGAGGTGGTCTTCGACGCGCCCACCCGGGACTGGGCCGCGCGGCGCAGCGCGCCGACGGTCTGCGTATTCCTGTACGACATCCGCGAGGACGTCGTCCGGCGTGGCAGCGGCGCCGGCGAGGTGTACGACGCGGACGGGCACCTCGTGGCGCGGCGCACGCCGCCCCGGTGGTTCGAGCTGACGTACCTCGTCACGGCGTGGGCGAGCCGCCCGCAGGACGAGCACCGGCTGCTCTCCGAGGTGCTCACCTGCCTGGTGGCCACCGACACCCTCCCCACGCGGCTGCTCACCGGCACGCTCGCGGAGCTGGGCCTGACCGTCGCCCTGGACACCTCCGGAGCGGCGGCCGACGTACCGGCCGCCGCCGACGTGTGGTCGGCGCTCGGCGGGGAGCTGAAGGCCTCCCTCGGAGTGCGGGTGCGGGCGCCGCTCGCCGGGGCGACCACGGCCACCGCGCCACCGGTCACGGAGGGACTCGTCGTGCGTTCCGCCGCCCGGCGCGAGGACGGGGAGACGGAGCCCGGGCGCCGGCTGCGCTACCTGGAGACGGGCGATCCCGGTCCGGAGGGCTTCGCCGGCCCCCGCGAGCGGGCGGCCGCCCCCGCCCGGCGCCGCCGTCGGGGGGACCGCCAGCCATGACGCACGCCGCCGACCCCCCGCTGCGCGACCACCCCGACGCCGGAACCGCGACCGAGCCGGAGACCGGGGCCGTGATCGGCCCGGGGGCCGGGAACGCCGCCCGGGCCCGGTCCACCACTCGACGCGCCGACCGGGGGGCGGACACCGGTCCGTCCGTCGCCCGGTCCGGTGCGGCAGTCGCCGCCCGGGCCGCCGGCACGTCGCCCGCCGGCCCGGACGGCGAAGGCGAACCCGCCTCGGCCGAGACCGACCCGCTGTGGGCGCGGCTGCGCGCCGTCGAGGAACGGGTGCGGCACGCGGTGGCGGTCCGGCGCGCCGCTGACCCCGACCCCGGCGACCCGTACCGCGGGCAGTACCTCACCCCCGAGGCGGTGGCCCGCATCCTGGACGAGCCGGGCGGTCTCGGCCTGCCCAGCCACGAGCCCTGGCAGCCGCCGGCCGGTTCCGTCCTCGGCGGGCTCGCCGCGCGGTTCGGGCTCTCGCCGCTGGAACTGGACCTGCTCCTGGTCGCGGTGGCGCCCGACCTGGACGCGCGGTTCGAGCCGCTCTACGGCTACCTCAACGACGACCTGACGCGCCGTAGGCCCACGGTCGGGCTGGCCCTAGAACTGTGCGGGCTCTCCTCCGCGGGGCCCGGCAGGTTCCGGCTCGCCGCAGGAGCGCCGCTGGTCGACGGCGGTCTGCTGACGGTCACCGAGCCGGAACGGCCGCCGCTCTCCCGTGTCCTGACCGTCCCCGACCGGGTCACCGCGCACCTCCTCGGCGCGGCGCGGCCCGACGCCCGGCTCGCCGGCCTGCTCGGCGAGGCGTACGGGGACCCGGCCGCCGACCCCGCGGAGGTCCACCGGGCCGCGGCCGCCGCGGCCACCGGCAGCGGTCTCGTCCACCTGCGCAGCCGGGGCGGCGACGCGGAGGGCCTGGCCGTCGCGGCCCTGCGCGCGGCCGGGCTGCGCCCGCTCGTCCTGGACGCGGCAGCGCTCGCCCGGCGTCCCGGCGACGCGCCCGAGGTGGCGCGGCTGACCGTCCTGGAGAGCCGTCTGACGGGGGCCGGTGTCGTCCTCGGCCCGCTGGAGGCGCTGCCCGGGGAGCCGGCCGAACGGACCCGTACGCTGCGGGCGCTGTGCGCGGCGCTGCACGGCATTCCGCTCCTCACGCACGGCGCGGGCGGCTGGGATCCGACCTGGGCACCCGGCAGCCCCGTGGTGCTGACCGTGCCGGCTTCCTCGCCCGAGCGGCAGGCCACGCGCTGGCAACACGCCCTGGTCGCGGCCTCTGGCGCCGGTGAGGCCGGTGACGTCGGTGACGTCGGTGAGCTCGCCCGGGCGGTGGCCGCCCACCGCCTGGACTCCGCCCAGTTGCGCCGCGCGGCCGACGTCGCGGTGCGCAGCGCCACCCTGGCGGGCCGTCCGGTCGGCCCCGACGACCTGCGCGCCGCCGTGCGCGCCCAGAACGGCGCGGGACTCGACCGTCTGGCCCGCCGGGTCGAACCGGGGGTCGGCTGGGACGACCTGGTCCTCCCGCCGACGACCCACCGCCGCCTGCGCGAACTCGCGCTGCGCGCCCGCCACCGCGACCAGGTGCTCGGGCAGTGGGGCATGCGGCCCGGCGGCGGCCGGGGGCGCGGCGTGATCGCGCTGTTCGCGGGGGAGTCGGGCACGGGCAAGACCATGTCGGCCGAGGTCGTCGCGGCGGACCTCGGCATGGACCTGTACGTCGTCGACCTGTCCACCGTGGTCGACAAGTACATCGGTGAGACCGAGAAGAACCTGGAGCGGATCTTCACCGAGGCCTCGGCGGTCAACGCCGTTCTCCTCTTCGACGAGGCCGACGCGATCTTCGGCAGGCGATCCGAGGTGAAGGACGCACGCGACCGGCACGCCAACATCGAGTCCGCGTACCTGCTCCAGCGCATGGAGTCCTTCGACGGCATCGCCGTGCTGACCACCAACCTGCGGGCCAACCTCGACGAGGCGTTCACCCGCCGCCTGGACGTGGTGGCCGACTTCCCGGTGCCGGACCCGGGTCAGCGCCTCGCCCTCTGGGACCGCTGCCTGGGCGACTGCCTGCCCCGGGCCGACGATCTGGACCTCGCGTTCTGCGCGGACCGCTTCGAGCTGGCCGGCGGCTCCATCCGCTCCTGCGCGGTGACCGCGGCCTACCTCGCGGCGGAGACCGGCACCCCGCTGACCATGCGCCAGCTGATCACCGCAGTCGCCCAGGAGTACCGCAAGCTGGGCCGCCTGATCCTGCCGAGCGAGTTCGGACCCCACCTGGCGGCGGCCACCGAGGCCTGACGGCCCCGGTCCTCTCCGGGGCGGTCAGGCGTACTCGATGTGCCGTTCCTCCACGTGGACCGGGCCCGGCACCATGGCCTGGGGGCGGATCACGTCCTTGAGGAGGAAGAGCAGCAGGTCCCGCGCGTTCTTGGCGCGCAGCACCTGCCCCGCCTTCGGATCGACCTGATCGATCCGGTTGACCTCGGCGAGGGTGCGTTCGACCAGGCCGGGGACGATGTCCGGGCCGACCAGCAGGTTCTGGTGCAGCAGTTCGGGGCGCTCCACCTTGGCGGCCGGCTCCCTCCCGACCTTAGGGCCGGTGTACACCTGCCTGCCCTTGGCCTCGTCGCCCAGCTGGCCCCGCACCTTGTTCCACTCCGTGCGGCGTTCCCGGGTCACGTCCTGCGGCGCCGCCGGCCCGCCGACCCCGTCGCGCTTGTGCTCGCGCAGTCTGGCGAAGCCCTTGTTGTTCTTGATGAAGTGGTTGACGTTCTTGGAGACGCTCTTCAGCTCGACGGCCGGGTCGCGCTTCGCCAGCAAGGTCGGGAACTCCCGTGCCGAGAAGTCGCTGAGCATGATCCAGCCCTTGCTGAGCAGGCCCGACTCCTCCAGGCCCAGGGTGATGCGGGTCTTGCGCCCCTCGTCGCCACCCGCGCCGGGCCCGGTGAAGCGGGATTCGCGGAACGCGGCGTCGGGCGCCTCGAGGTAGAAGAAGACGAACCCCGTGTTGGCCAGGACGTGGACGTCGTAGGGGTCCGTGTTGTTCTCGCCGCCCTCGTGGTACGCCTCGAGGCCTGCCCGGGACTGCATGCCGTCGCCGAGGAGGCCCTTGACCCTCTTCTCCGGGGTGTAGTGGCGGACGACGAACGTGCGCAGCTCCTGCTCCAGTAGGCCGCGCATCCGTCCGTACCACTCGGCGTCGGCCGGGTCGGCGTTCTCCGCCTGCAGACCCTCCAGGTTCGCCGCCGACAGCGCCGCGAAGTAGGGGCGCCCGGTCAGTTCCAGGGCGTCCGTGTTGTACGGGAAGCCCTCCTCCGTCCAGAGCAGCCCCTGCTGGGTCATCAGGTCGTAGGCGCCGTCCTCCCCCTGCAGGGTCGTCCGGAGGGCCTCGAGCTCGTCGGTGACGAACCGCAGCTCGCCGGCCACCGTGTCCCTCACCGGGCCCGGCGCGTCCGGGAGCAGCGCCTGGATCGCCCGCAGTTCCTGGATCTGCCGCTGCAGGTCGAAATCCTTGAGCTTGTCGTAGCGCGCCACGGCGGTGGACACGTCGGCCGTGACCCCCTCGTCACCGATCTGGTCGGCCAGCGGGGTCGCGGAACGGCGCTGGACGGCGGGACCGGCACCGGCGGTCGCCGTCCGCGCGGCCCCGTCGTGCGATGACGGGGCCTGTGGCGTCGGGCCGGCCATCACCCGGTGCGCGTTCGCCTCGGCCTCGCGTTCGAAGCGGTCCGACGGGTCGGACACGGAGAGGCCCGCGCCGTTGTCCGTGCCGGAGACCGGGCCCTGACGCTGCTGGACGACGTGGGTGAGCTCATGGGCGAGGGTGTGCCTGTCGCCGCCACCGTCACCGATCACCACATGGCTGCCCGAGGTGTACGCGCGGGCGCCGATGGCGCGTGCCGAGCGTGCGGCGGCGGGGCCGGTGTGCATGCGGACGTCGGAGAAGCCGGTGCCGAACCGCGACTCCATGTCCTTGCGTACCGGCGCCGCCAACGGCCTGCCGGGCGAACGCAGGATGTCGTGCACCCCATGGTCGTGCACCCCATGGTCGTGCACCCCGTGGTCGTGCTCCTCCTCGGCCCTCCCCGGGCGGGCCCGGCGGGCGATCATCGCGGTCACCGCGGCGTTTCCCGCGCCGCGCTGGGCGGCGTGGAGGGAGTCGGCGGTGAGCGGGGGCGGTACGGCGGCGCCGCCCGGGGACGCCTTCCGGCCGGCTGCCGGAGCGGCGGCTGGCCGCTCGTCGCCCTTCTGCTCGGCGCGCGACCTGGACGTCCGCATCTGCTGCCTCCTCGTCGACGCACCCCGGGTGCGGCCTCCAGTGGAACGCGCGGACGCGGGGGACGTCCATGCCCCGAGGGGCAGAACAGGGGCAGGCCCGAGGGGCGAGCGGGCGGTCGTCGCGTGCGGCCGGGGGGCAGCGGCGCTGCCTCCGGCCAGGTCCGCACGGCCCTGTCACCTGGTGGTTCCGCCCCGCAGACTCGGCCTGGACACAGGTGACAGAACCGCCAGGAACCGAAGGAGCGAGCATGCCGACGTACCTCACCCCGGGCGTCTACGTGGAGGAGGTGCAGTCCGGTGCCCGGCCCATCGAGGGGGTGGGCACCGCGGTCGCCGCGTTCGTGGGGTTCGCCGAGACCGGCCCGTTCCACACGCCGACGCTGGTCACCAGCTGGGACCAGTACACCCGGACCTTCGGCGGCTTCACCGAGGGCACCTACCTCGCCCACTCCGTCCACGGCTACTTCGCCAACGGCGGCGGCACCGCGTACGTCGTGCGTGTCGGCGGCTCCCCGGAGGACGCCTCCGCTCCGGCGGCGCAGGCGGCCGAGGCGGCCCGGCCGGCCGAACTGGGCGGCTTCCTGGTCGCGGCCCGGCCGGGCGTCACCGGCGTGTCGGTGGAGATCGCCGACGCGGACGGTGAGAACCCGCCGGAGGACCGCTTCAAGTTCCTGGTCCGCCGGGGCGACCAGGTGGAGACGTACGAGGTCTCCACCCGGAAGAACGTCAAGGGGTACCTGGTCAACCAGGCGCGCGCCTCCAAGCTCGTCGAGGTCACCGAACAGCAGGGCGCCCCGCAGACCAGGCCCGCCAACCAGACCGTGACGCTGGCCGACGCGCCGGCCGCACCCGCGACCTCCGGCTCCGGCGAGGTGGCCCGCCTCGGCGCGGCCGAGTACGTCGGCGACGCCGGTGACCGCACCGGCTTCGGCGGCCTGGAGGCCATCGACGAGATCACCATGGTCGCGGTGCCGGACCTGATGAGCGCCCACCAGCGCGGTGACATCGACGCCGAGGGCGTGCGCACCGTGCAGCTCGCCGTGATCTCGCACTGCGAGCAGATGGGCGACCGGGTGGCCGTCCTGGACACCCCGCCCGGGCTGACCGCCCAGCAGGTGCGTACCTGGCGCAACGACGAGGCGGGCTACGACTCCCGTTACGCCGCCCTGTACTACCCGTGGGTGCGGGTCTTCGACCCGGCCGCCGGCCGCAACACCACCGTCCCGCCGAGCGGTCACATCGCCGGCGTGTGGGCCCGCAGCGACGCCGAACGCGGCGTGCACAAGGCGCCCGCGAACGAGGTGATCCGCGGCGCGGTCGACCTGGAGCTGCGGCTCAGCAAGGGCGAGCAGGACCTGCTGAACCCGATCGGCGTGAACTGCGTCCGCGCCTTCCCCGGCCGGGGCATCCGGATCTGGGGCGCCCGCACCCTCTCCTCGGACCCGGCCTGGCGCTACCTGAACGTGCGCCGGCTCTTCAACTACCTGGAGGAGTCGATCCTCCTGGGCACCCAGTGGGTGGTCTTCGAGCCGAACGACGACCGGCTCTGGTCCAGCATCCGGCGCAACGTCACGGCGTTCCTCACCGAGGAATGGCGCCGGGGCGCGCTGTTCGGCCGCACCGCCGAAGAGGCGTTCTACGTGAAGTGCGACCGCGACAACAACCCGCAGGAGTCCATCGACCAGGGCCGCGTCGTCTGCGAGATCGGCGTCTCCCCGGTCAAGCCCGCGGAGTTCGTGGTGTTCCGGCTGGCCCAGTTCTCCGACAGCACCAGCCTCATCGACGAGTGATCCCGGGGACCGGGCAACGGCTCCGCAAGGAAAGGTGACAGACAGTCATGGCAACGGGCGATGCTCTTTCCACCCACGTCTTCGGCGTGCAACTCGGTGGCTACCTGGTCGAGTCGATCCAGGAGATCAGCGGGCTGACCGTCGAGGAGGACGTCGTCGAGATCAAGCAGGTCAGCGCCGAGGGCAAGCAGATCATCCGCAAGCAGCCCGGCGGCCGGCAGGCAGGCGAGATCACGATCACCCGGGGACTCGACCAGAGCAGTGAGTTCACCAACTGGATCAAGGAGACCCTGAACAACGGCGCGGTCAACGCCGCGCGCCAGAACATCACCATCGAGATCAAGGACACCGAGGGCAGCACGGTCCGCCGCATCCAGCTGATGCAGGGCTGGGCCTCCAAGTGGGAGGGCCCGTCGCTGAAGGCGGGGGAGTCCTCCCACGCCACCGAGACCGTGACCATCGTGTTCGAGGAGATCGTCGTCGAATGAGGCGCCGTACGGTGACGGCGGGCAACCTGGAGGAGATCCTCCAGGTGACGGCACCCGCCCAGGCGACCGAGCAGCCGGCGGCACCGCCCGCCGCCGCCCCGCCCCCGCCGCCGAGGGAGGACCACGGGCTGCGCACCGAGTTCGAGTTCGAGCTGCCGCGCGGCTACGTCGACGAGGCGGGAACCGTCCACCGGCACGGCGCGATGCGCCTGGCCACCGCCCGGGACGAACTGCGGCCCCAGATCGACCTGCGGGTCAAGGAGAACCCCGCGTACCTGAGCGTGGTGCTGCTGAGCCAGGTGATCACCCGTCTCGGCTCCATCACCGACGTGCATGCCGGGATCGTGGAACGGATGTACGCCACCGACGTCGCCTTCCTCCAGGACTTCTACCGCCGCGTCAACAGCGAGGGCCACACCCGGGCGGCGGTGACCTGCCCGCACTGCGAGGGCGGCTTCGAGGTCGACCTCTCGGGCGGGCGCCTGGGGGAATCGTGACGTACGCCCTTCCCCGGCTCCGGGAGGAGATCGCGTACGTCGCCTATCACTTCCACTGGCCCCGCGAGGAGATCCTCGACCTGACCCACGACGAGCGCCGTCAGTGGGTGGCCGAGATCGCCCGCATCAACACCCGCGTGAACGAAGGCGGTTGAGCGCATGGCATGGCGGGACAGGCTGCGCCGCCGGGCCGCCGGACCCACCGCCGCGGACCCCGCACGGCGCACGGAACGCTCCGTGACCGCAGCGGGCGGCCCCTCCGGCGCGGCCACGGACCGGAGCGCGCCCGACGCCGGGGTCCCCTCCGTCCCCGGCGACTGGGACGGCGGCTGGCGCCGGACCCCACCGCCGCGGCTCACCGTTTCCCGGGCCCCGCTCGGTGTCAGTGACGGCCTCGCCTTCCGGGCGGACCTCGCCGCCTGGCAGAACCCCTCGTTCGACTCCGGCCTCGGTCACGCCGTGCTGCCCACGGCGCCGACCGGCCTGGTGCGCGGCGTCACCCGCCCGGCCGCCCCGCAGGCCACCCGCACCGGCGGGGGGCCGCTGCTGCTGCGGTCGCTGCGGGTGGAGGGGGCCAAGGGGCCGCAGGGCGGTGCGTCGGACGCGGGAGCGGTCGACGCACGCGTCCGTGATGCCGGGACCTCGGGCGGTGCGGCACGGCCGTCCGCCGACCGGGCTCCACAGGTCGCGCGACGGACGCGGCCGGGGGAGCGGGCGTCCGCCACGGCTTCGTCCGCCGAGGCCACGGCCGCGTCCGGTGCGGTCTCGTCCGGTGCGGTCCCGGCCGGTGCGGCTCCCGTGGAGGCGCGTCCCGGACGTGCCGGCGCCCCCGGCAGCGGAGGTACGGGCGACGCTCCGCGCGAGCGGGGTCTGATGCCCGCGACTTCACCCGCCGTGCTCTCCGCCCGGCCCTCGTCCGCGCCTCCCGCCGTCCAGCGGGCAGCGGAGCCGGGCACCGGACCGGTCGTGCCGCCCGTCGACGCCGGCCGCGGGCCGACCGCGTCAGAGATCCCGCTGGTGCGACGTGTGGTGCCGGCTCCGGGAGTGGCCGCCGGCGGCGCCCCGGCCCGGCCCGTAGCCGACGGTCCTGCCGCGCCGACACGGTCCGCCCCGGGCGGGCCGGACTCCGGACTCGCGTCCCGGTCCCCGTCCGGTACCGGTGGGCGAGCGCCGCGGAGCGCGGGCGGCCCGGACTCCGCTGCCGACGCGCCACGTCCCTCTGTCCGGCCCCACCAGGCTGGGCCCTCCCTGACCGTTGCCCGGCGCCCGGCCGGACCGGTGCGCCGCGTCCCCGCTCTGCGGCCCGTCACCCTCCCGGATGCCGCCACCCGCTCCACCACGACCGCGCCGGCCGGGCCGGAAACGCGCCCGGCCACCCCGGTGCGGGGCGCGGTCAGCCGTGCGCCGCTCGGCGCGCCGCTGAGTGAACTGCCTGCCACGGCCGTTCCGTTGGCCATGGCCGCCGCCGTCCGGCCCACCGCGCCCGGCGGCCGGGGTGTGGCCGGCCCGGTGCTTCCTGTCGTCCAGCGCCGCGCCGACGACGCGAGCGGCGGCGAGGGCGCCTCGCACAGCGGCGCCGGAACGGACAGGCCGGCCCTCGGCGGCCCCGTCGCACCGGACGGCACGCCGCACCGGCCTTCGGCCCGCACCGGCGCACGCGCGCGCGGCGGCCTGGGCGCACCGCTGCCCGCGCTGCCGCCGAGCGCCAGGCCGTCGTCCGGTTCGGTGAAGCACAGGGTCATGCCGAACGGGCGGTACGC